>NZ_JBNAZM010000001.1:0-353211 GCF_051195215.1 Arhodomonas sp. AD133
CACGGCGCGCCTCGCGCCTTGCCCCATCGGCGCACAGACCGGCTGACGCATGACAATACTTCTGAGAAGATTAGTATACATGAACGACCCGATCGCAGCCGTCGCGGCACAGTGCTCGCCAATCTCGGGAGCCACCTCTTTCGCGCTAATTGACTGCGCCACGTCATAACCCGCAGGCGTGAAAGAAGTCGGATCTTCCGCGAGTTCCCCCTCCATGGGGCACTTCAACGGATTTGCCATCGAGCACGCGCGAGTGCGCCACAGGGAGCCACTCCCGGGACGTTACTGCAGTCGCGGAAACCGATCGGATGCGTAACGCGAATGGCAAGCCGTGCACGCCTCGATCATTTCCGCGTACAACCGGCGTTGTCGGACACGATTCTCCTCGCGCGCGGCGGCGGCCAACTCCGCGGTCAGTCGGTGAAAGGCTCGATCGCGTTTGACGAACGACGGCGGAACGGCCTCCATGAAGGCCTTGCGATTCTCCGCGGTCATTTCCTGTCGAAGAACGAAACTGTCGTGTATGGCCTGGGCCTTCGTGGCCACTACATCATCCTGTCCACGCACAATGGCCCCGAGTATCGCCTCGCTGGCGTCCAGGATGGCGTTCATTTCCTGTACCAACAGGCTCCGCACCTGCGGCGGCAGCTTCGGCCCGACCGGCTCCGCAGCGTTTGCCGTGGCTCCCACCAATGCGAGCAGGGTCAGTGTCAGGAAAAGGATACTTGAAGGTCTCACAGCAGCATCTCCTCCGGCGCCTTACACTTTTCATGTCACGATGTCCCGATAGCGTCACCGGGTCCTACGAACCGCGCTCTACCGGTTCTATGCCATTGAGTGCCGTATCCAGCACGCGCGCACCCTCGCGTTCGAGATCGAAGCCCCGGTCGGACAAGGACCACCGAATCGCCGTGCCCTGAACCACGGAGATCAGCAACCACGCCACCGCGTCCGCATCCAGATCTTCCCGTAGCTCGCCTTTACGGCGGCCGTCTTCGACGATCTGCTCCAACCGGGCGTGGAACCGTGCCGCGACCGCGGCAATCCCGGTCCGCAGCGCCGCATTGTCCCGGTGCAGTGTCCTCGAGAAGAGGATGGCGGGGAGCGCCGGTGTGGCCGCGATGAGGTCGAGCTGACAGGTGACCAGCGCCCGCAGCCGCTCCGGGGCACTGACCGGGGCGGTCGCCAGCGCGCTTCGCCAGGCCGCCTTCATGCGCTCGCTCACGACTCCGGCCAAGGCCTGCCACATCCCGGGTTTGCCGTCCGGGAAGTGACGATAGAGCGCCGGCTCGCTGACGCCCAGTCGCTGGGCGATGAGGCGAGTCGTCACGCGATCCGGGCCATGCGAGGCGGCCATATCGAGCATCGTTTCCACGACCTCCCGGCGCCGGCGTTCGCTCTTGTCGGTCACTCACAGCCTCCGAACAAAGATAGTGTTTACTAACATAAGATCATGGACGGGGGTTTGTCACACCCAATCAGTCTAGTGCCTTTGTAATCTGCTATGCATATTGGGTGTAACCCGTCGTTGCCGTTCTTCGCTTCAATGGTAAATGTTAGTGTTGACTAACATGTTGCGCGAGCTCCATCATCCCCGTTGTGCCCCGCCAGCGACTCAGGTCCCGCACCATGCCGAATCGTCGCTCCGTCGCCCGAACTCTGGCTTTTCTCCTGCCGCTGCTGATCGGAGTCGGCATGGCGGCCTGGCTCGTAGCGCATCGGACACCGGCCCAGAAAGAGACTGCCACCGAGGCTGCCACCGCCGCCCTGGTAGTCGCCGCGCCGCAAGTGCGCTGGGTGCCCAGGGCATTGGGCTACGGCGAGGCCAGTCCCGCGCGAACCTGGCGGGGTATCGCCGAAGTCGCCGGCCGCATCGTCGATCAGCACCCCAAGCTCGATACCGGCGCGATCCTGCCGGGGGGCGCGCTCCTTTTCCAGATAGACCGGACCGACTACGAGCTGGCCCTGGACGAGGCCGAAGCCGCCATCGCCGCCCGCGAGGCCCAAGTCGCCGAGCTGGATACCCGGATTGAAAACGTCCGGAGGTCGCTGGCGGTCGAGCGCCGCCGGCTGGAGCCCGCGCGTCGGGAGTACGAGCGTCTACAGACGCTGTTCGAACAGGGCACGGTGTCCCGCTCGGCGCTGGACGGCCAGCTACGCGAGTACCTGCAGCAACGCCAGGCGGTGCTGGACTTCGAGAACACGCTCGCCCAACTGCCCGCCGAACGTGAACGTCTGAAAGCCGAGGTGACGCGCGATCGGGTGCGCCGGGAGCAGTCTCGGCGTGATCTCGCCCGGACACGAATTACCGCTCCCTTCGCCATGCGCGTCAGTGCTGTCGGCGCTGAAACCGGGCAGTACGTCGCTACCGGGGAGACGTTGATGGAGGGCGACACCGTCTCGGCCACCGAGGTCGAGGCCGAGGTCCCAGTAGACCAATTCCGCGCCCTGCTGGATCCGGCGCGCCGGCCGCCGGAATCGGTGGCGCCGGAGCGCTTGGACGATTTGCTACCACGAATGGGGCTGACGGCCGAAGTGCGCCTGCGGACCCCGGGCGGGCGCCGGTCCCTGGCATCGTGGTCTGCCCGTGTCGACCGCATCAGCGACGCCATTGACCCGCGGACGCGAACGGTCGGTGTGGTGGCGGTGGTCGATCGCCCCTACGCCGACGCCCGGCCGCCGGAAAATCCCCCACTCGTCAAGGGTATGTACGTGGAGGTGCGACTGTGTGCCCCTGCGCGGACGCGAGCGGTCGTCGTTCCGCGCACGGCGCTGCACCAGGGGCGGGTGTACGTGGCGGACGCCAACGACCGGCTGGCGATTCGCGAGGTCGATGTCCGCTACCGCCACGACGGCTTCGCGGTCATCGCCAACGGCCTGGCGACCGGCGAGCGCGTCGTGGTGAGCGACCCGGTACCCGCCATCGCCGGCATGAAGCTGGCACCGCAGGCGGATTCGGCGGCCGAGGCGGCGCTGCTGGCGGACGCACGCGGAACGCACGCATGCCCATGATTCGATACTTCGCCGCTCACCCGACGGCCGCGAACCTGCTGCTCATACTGATCGTCGCGGCGGGGGTGCTTGCCGCCCCGACCCTCAAGCGGGAGACCTTTCCCCGCTACGAGCCCAGCGAGGTGGGTATCGACGTCGCCTATCCCGGCGCCGCCGCGGCCGACGTCGAGGACGCGGTCTGCGCGCGCCTGGAAGACGCCATCGAGGGCGTGACCGACCTCGGCGAGCTGCGCTGCGAGGCGTTGGACAACCGCGCCAGCCTCGTCGCCGAAATGCGCGAGGGCGGCCGTTTCCCGCGATTTCTCGACGAGGTGAAAACGGAGGTGGACGCAGTCGACGACTTGCCCGAACGTGCCGAGACGCCGCTGGTGCGGCAACTCCACCGCACCGAGTTCGTCGCCTCCATGGCGCTCGCCGGTGACATGGCCGTGCCGGATCTCAAGGCCTACGCCGAAATCCTCAAAGACCGCCTGCAGGGCGTCGCCGGGGTATCACTGGTGAACCTGCGCGGGTTTTCCGATCACCAGTTGCGTATCGAAGTGCCCAATCCCGTGTTGCGTCAGCACGGACTCTCCGTTGAGCAGCTCGCCCAGATCGTGGGGCGGCAGAATGTCGATCTGCCCGCTGGCAGCCTGGAGACCGCCGATCAGGAGGTACGCCTGCGTTTCCGCGACGAACGCCGCTCGCCCCGCGAGCTGGAGGAGCTGGTCGTCGTCGCCGGCGACAGCGGCGGCGAGGTACGTCTCGGCGATATCGCCACGGTGACGGACCTGTTCGAAGACCCGGAGCAAAAGATCACCTTCAACGGGCGCCGCGCGGCGGTGTTGGAGGTGCACAAGACCGTGGACGAGGACAGCCTGGGGGTGGTGGACGCCCTCCGCGGGTTCATCGAGCGGGAACGCCGCCGTGCGCCGCCCGGTGTCGAGCTCGCCCTGGCCCAGGACGTCTCCTCCATCGCCCGCGACCGGCTGACGATGCTGGTGGTCAACGGCATTCAGGGGTTGCTCCTGGTGTTCCTCGCCATGTGGCTGTTCTTCGGGCTGCGTTTCTCGTTCTGGGTTGCGTTGGGATTGCCGGTGTCCTTCCTGGGCACGATGTTCTTCATGGCCATCACCGGCTACTCCATGAACATGATCACCATGGTGGGCCTGCTCATGGCCATCGGGCTGCTCATGGACGATGCCATCGTCATTTCCGAGAATATCGCCGCCCACCTGAACGAAGGCCGCAGCCCGCTGGACGCGGTGGTCACCGGAACGTCCCAGGTCGCGCCGGGGGTGTTGTCGTCGTTCGTCACCACGGCCTGCGTCTTCACGCCGCTGGCGTTCCTCTCCGGGGACATCGGCACGGTGCTCGAAGTCATGCCGGTGGTGTTGTTGATCACGCTGGCGGTCAGCCTGGTCGAGGCGTTCCTGATCCTGCCCCACCATCTCGTACATCCGGTCCGGCGCATGGCCGAGCGTGAGCCGGGACGTTTCCGCCGGCGCTTCGAGTCGGCCTTCGAGACGCTGCGCGAGCGTGGCGTCGGGACCGCGGCCGACCTGGCGGTGCGCTACCGCTACCTGTTCGCCGGGGTGATGGCCTTCGCGTTGATCGCGACCGGCGGCTACATCGCCGGCGGGAATCTCAAATTCCAGGCCTTCCCGGATATCGACGGTGACGTCGTCGAGGCCCGCCTGCTTATGCCCCAGGGCACCCCGCTGCATCACACCGAGGCGGTCATCGCGCGCATTACCGACGCGCTGGCTCGGGTGAACGACGAGCTGACCCCGCGGCAACCCCGCGAGCAGCCCCTGGTGGAGGACGTCCAGGTGCGTTTTGCCGAAAACCGCGATGCCCACGAGACCGGTCCCCACGTGGCCACGGTGGTGGTGGACCTGCTCGGCGCGGAGGTGCGCACCATCACCCTGGATGTGCTCTATGCCCGCTGGCGGGCAGAGATCGGGCGTATTCCGGGGGCCATCCAGCTGACCATGCAGGAGCCGAGTATCGGCCCTCAGGGGCTGCCGTTCGAGTTCCGCCTGCAAGGCGACGATCTGCAGGCGCTGAAGGCCGCATCGGTGACGCTGCAGGAGGCCCTGTCTGCCTACGCCGGGCCGCGGGACGTCATGGACGACCTGCGCCCCGGCAAGCCGGAGCGCCACATCCGCCTCGCCGAAGGGGCGACCAGCCTGGGGCTGGATGCCGCCACCGTCGCCGGGCAACTGCGCGCGGCTTTTCTCGGCGAAACAGCGGCGGAGACTCAGGTCGGGCCGGAGAGCTACGAAATCCAGGTGCGGCAACCGTCGGCCGACCGCGACAGCCTCCAGGACCTCGACGACTTCACGATCACCCTCCCCGACGGCGGTCAGGCGCCGCTATCGGCGGTGGCCACCGTGGAGCCCGCCCGCGGGTGGGCGCGCATCCACCGTATCGACGGCCGCCGGACGGTGACGGTGACCGGCGAGCTGGACACCCGCCGCGGCAACGCCATGCAGATCATCGACGCGCTGCGCCGCGAGACGCTGACGGAACTGCGGCAGCAGTATCCCGGCGTGACGATCAACCTGGAAGGCCAGGCCAAGGAAGCCGCCACCACGGGCGGCTCGGTGCAGTCGGCCTTCCTGTTCGGGCTCGTGGGGATCTTCGTCATCCTGGCCTTTCAGTTCCGCAGCTACCTGGAACCGCTGGTGGTCATGACGGCGATCCCGTTCGCGGGGCTTGGCGCCGTCTGGGGGCACGTGCTGCTCGGCTACCCCATCTCCATGCCGAGCCTGGTCGGCGCGGCGTCGCTGGCGGGTGTGGTGGTCAATGACTCCATCCTGCTGGTGCAGTTCGTCAAGCTCCGCAGCGCCACGCAGCGTAGCGCAGCAGACGCCGCGCGCCTGGCGAGCCGCGACCGCTTCCGCGCCGTACTGCTCACTTCGCTGACCACCATCCTCGGCCTGCTGCCGCTGCTGGCCGAAGGCAGTCTTCAGGCCCAAGTGCTGAAACCCCTGGTGATCAGCGTCGTCTTTGGCCTGTTCGCCACGACGCTGGTCGTGCTGTTTCTGGTGCCGGCACTCTACAGCGTCATCGACGACGCCCGTGGCGCCGCCACGCTGAGCTCGAATACGCCCTGACCCATTGTCTCGCTTCGGTATCTGCTACTAACCGGCGTGCAACTGCGCTTGCGCGACCGGAAACTGGAACCTCGCCTGAAATACCGCCTTGCCATCCTGTGCCGCTCGTTCCACGCGAGTGAGCTCACTGCGCCATGGCGGCGGCGTCTGCGCGGGGGGAGCGGTGTGGTGCACGACAATGCGCGCCCCAAGCCTGCGGGTTAAATGCAGCATCCTGCCGTTGTCCAGCAAACACGTTACGTTCACAGCCGCCACGCAGCGATTCCTGGCGGCTAGTAGCGTGCTCTGAAGGAGCTCGGTGCCCACGCCCTGCCCCTGGTATGCAGCCTCCACGGACATTGCGAGCTCGGCGGTGAGCGGCCACACCCCGTCCAGCGGTGTAACCTCCGCTGCCCCACGGAGTTCATCGTCTACGAAACAGGCAATCACCAAGCTTCCGGAGCGTTTCGCCCGCTCGCAGTGCTCGCGCACGAAAACGTCGTTTACGGCGTGGCAGAAGCGCATCGTTCGGTCATCCGGATCCAACCGTAGGAGGTGATCACGAAAAGCTCTCCATTCATCACGCCGTAACGGTCGAAGAATCATAAGGGAGGTTGGTGCCATCGGTTGACTCTCCTGCGCAAAGCGGCCGCGACCAACAGTGGCCTGAAACGAGCAGCGGTCACGGGCTACAGTTCCTCACCAAGCGGCTCGATTTGGCGCCTTGACCAAGGGTTCTCGCGAGCCGCAATGGTTACGCATTTACTGATCCGCGCTTCCCGTGATAACTGCCAGACAACGGCGGTTCGCTGTTCTTCCTTCTTTGGAGGAGCGGCCTCCCAAAGAAGTGCGCGGCGTCGGTGGCACGCCACGCGTGAAGTCAGTGCAATCGTCGGTGCCGGACGAAGCGATCGATTTGCTCAACTCTCTGCAGGAGCCATGCCACGATCCTGCAGAAGGGGGAGTATCGGTGATGTCCTCCCGCGTAAGCGCGGTGCGCTGTCCCCGGGGGACGACGTCGAAGCGCACTCGACGAGGGGTCGGGTTCATCGCGGCCTCGCTGAAGTACGCGTCTGTGGGGGCTCGAGCGTGTCCGGGTCTTGCATGTCGCTCCCTGGGCACGGCTCACGCTAGCATTGCGGCTGTGTGTGCTCGGCTCCGCGGCGCGGCCAACGCCCTAAGTGTCAACGTCATACCCGACATTGCGCTGCTCGGCCGCACAGACGGGACACCGACTCAAGACGACTCAGGATCAGGGATGAACGTAACGAGGCTTTTGGTTCGGACGGGCAAATGGACGGGCTTTCTTCTCGCGGGCTTTGTGGTGTGTGCGGTTGCGGGCTATGCCGCCCTGCTGCTGATCAATAGAGCGGACCGGCCACCGTCAACGACGGCGATGTCCTTCGCCAGGCTGCTCCACCATGACGGTGAGCTCGACGCTGCTGACAATGCGGTGCCCTATATCGCTGGCCTCGATGCCGCGCGCGGGATGGACCCGCGCGAGCTTGGCCTCGACCGGATCCAGCGCGATGCCGGAACGCCGCCCGGGGATGGCGAACACGCTGGAATCTCGCTGCATTCGCATTTGTCCGAGGATGTTTCGGGACTGGAACAGTGGATAGCGGTTTGCGAGACGCCGGATGCGAGGTGTCTCGACCGGCTCCGTGCGGACGGCGATACGCTCGCTGCAGCATTGCCGAGGGCCGCCTGGATGCTCCGTCGGTATCAGCGGCTTCTGCAATACACTCACTGGCGGGAACCTGCGCCAGACTACTATTCGACTTGGCCCTACGGGGCGGCCACTGCGCTTAACCGTTTGCATGGGCTTCACGTGTGGCAGCTCGCTCGTCATGAGGGCGGAGACGCGGCACTGACTCGGCTGGATCGCGAGGCGCGGTTCTGGCGTTTGACGCTGGCGAACACCAACACAGTGATCGGGAAACGCGTGGCAACCGCGTTCTTGCGCCGGAATCTGCTCTGGACCAACGCTGTCCTCGCGACGCTCCCTCGTGGTGGTACTTCGCGGGTACCCGATAGCTGGCTGCAGCCACTGACCGCGCAGGAGCGCTCAATGAGGCGCGTTTTCGCGGGTGAGCTGCACAAGACAAGGATGTTTTTCCGCTCCACCGAGGCAGCGACCGAGCGCGCCTCTTATCTCGACCGTCCGGTTTGGCGGCTCGAGGCGCCTTTGCTGCAGCCTCAGGCCTCCCTTACTAATCCGATCACAGGTAATACCCCGTGTCAGCGAGCCTGTCGGGCGCTCTCGCAAGGCGCGAGGAGCGTGGTGTAGCAAGGTCTACATGAGCGACGAGCAACGCCGCGAGAGCGCCCGACAGGCTCGCCCGAAGGGAGCGCTTGTGCGGCCCGGCTGCGGCGTTGCGCTCCCTCGACGTGAGCCTCGCCACGCCTTCGCTCGCGCGTCTTGCAGCCAAACCGCACAAGCGCTCTGACACGTGGCATTACCTGTGATCGGATTAGTAACCGCCTGGCAGCTCGTTATGACCGGATCGTTCAGGCACTCGACGCCCCCTACCCCCGTCTGCCATCGGCGGTGGAGAGCTTGCGCCGCGCACGCCGGTTTCGGCACCAGGGTTCTGACTGGTTGGCACCCTACAATCCGACCGGTCGCTATCTGATTGGGGTGGCGGAGCCCGACTGGGTGGAATACGGGCTCCAGGTAGCCGATCTGGAGGGCGCGCGACGGGCTCTGATCGCGACCGTGCGGTTACGTGCGCAAGGCGTGAAGGCTCGGAACGTGCCGGCACGATTGGATGACGTCGACCTTGGGAACCCTTACACAGGCGAGACATTCCAGTGGAATAGTGAAGAACAATCGGTCACCTTTGACGGGATGTCCGCGCGCGGCAAGGGGGGTATTTCAATTCCGTATTGATGGTGGTCACGTTTTTCTGCTGCTATTCGCACAGCGGCCGGCTCATCGGCTCCATGACGCGCCCGAAGGGAACGCCCCCAGTCTCGCCAGCGCAATGTTGCGCCTCCTCGCCGCGCCTGGCCCTGGCGAGACTGGAGTGCATCAAAAATGCAACGAAGTTCCGATACGGGACATGAGCAGGGCGTGATGATGCCACCGCACACGCTCAGTGAGGCGGCATCAGTGCGCGCGCCTTCCTATAGTCCCAGCACCTGCATCACCTCATCCCAGCTCGTGAGCTTGAAGTTCTGGTTTCCGGGGGCGTATTCGCCGTCGACGTTATACCAGTCCTGCGCGATGAATATTCCGTTGGGGTAGCGCTCGCCGAACTGCCCGGGCACCACGTGAATGCCGTCGGTGTCGCTGGCGCCGTCGACACCGCGCTCGTCGTCCCCGATTATCGCGAATACCCCGGCGACGCTGCCGCTGTTGTTCAAATCGTAGACGACGTAGGTATTGTTGCCCTGGCTGGAAGCGATGAGGTATTTGTTGGTGCCGTCATCGTAGAGCGTCAGCCCTTCCACATCGGCCACCAGCGTTGATCCATCGACGGCGGCGAACCGGGTCGGGTCGGCGGTGGTCAGCGGCTCTGCCTCGTACGTCCAGATGCCCTCGTCTTCCTCACCGAGGTAGAGCTTGCCGCTGTGGTCGTCCGCCACGCATCCTTCCGGCTGGCTGTCCAGGCGGAAGCGTCGGACCACTTCGCCGGCGACGCCCTGTTGCGTCACGCGCAACCGCCACTGCTCAACCTGCCCGTCTTTGCCGTTGACGAAGACATAAGGGGTGCCGTCGAAGCCCTTGTACATGCAAAGGCCATAGACCTCGCCCACGCCGGACACCAGCTCCGCAGCCTCGGCGTGTACATGGTTTCCGACCGCGGGCAGCCGTTGAATGGGCTGCTGATCCGGTGTCGCCTCGACGATGCGATAGAGGGCGATCGTGTTCAGCTCGCGGTTGGACGCCGCGGCCAGGGTGATCTGTTGGCCATCGCTGCCGGTGACGTTCTGGCGCAGATCGACGTTGTTCGGTTCGCCGCCCTCGAGGTACTGGACTTCGTTGCCCGAGAGGTCGTACGCCATCAATCCGCCCTGCTTGTTGGTGCCGAGTACCAGGCTCTTGGCCGGGTCAGAGGGATGCACCCAGAATGCCGGGTCGTCGGCAGCATCGCCGTCGTCGTCGACTTCGTCGGTTTCCGCCGTGGCCGCCACCAGCTTCACGTCCGGCACCTCGAGCTCGCGATGACTCAGGACATCGGTCACCGGGGCTGCCGTGACGGCCCGGTTGTAAGTGCTGTAGGGGAGCTTTTCGTAGACGGGCTCCGCGGCCTCCGTGTTGCCCAGCCAGAAGGCGTCGGCGCCGATGGCCAGGGCCTCGGCTTCGGCAATGCCTTCCACCTGGAAGGTGGTGACGTGGGCATTCTCCCCGCCTCGCTCATAGACCGAGAAGCCGACGCCCTCGTCCGCGACCACCAGGTACCCTGCTCCGGCGCCACCGTATATGAGATCCAGGCCTTCGATCTCCTGCAATCGCCCCAACGGATACACGCTGTCCACGAGGCGCCGGCCTTTGACGTCTTCGGCACCGGCACCGTAGGCCCAGACGCCCACTTCCTCTTCGGCGACATAGAGGGTCGCGGTCTTGTCGTCGACGACGCAGTCACTCAGCTCGCCGCCGGCGCTGAACCGCCGTACCGGCACCGGTTGGCCGGTGTCATCCATCACCGTGCTTACCACGCCACTGCCGTCGTAGCGCAGCTTGTACTGCACCACACGGCCGCTCCCCGAGACGCCGGTGACCGAAAGCTCGTCGGTGGTGACGTTCTTGTGAAGACAGACCGACTCCGGCTCGATCGTCGCCGGCAGGCTGCCCAGATACGTGAGCGGTTCGTTGAGACCGGGCTGGATTCGGTAGAAGCCGAAGGCCCCCTCCTCCGGCAGCCCGACTGCCAGCAGATCGATCCGTTGCCCGTCGGGCGTTGCGATGTCGTAGCGAATATCGGCGCCGAGTACAGCCCGAACCGGGTCGTGCTGCAGTAGCTGCCCGTTGTGATCGAACAGCGCCAGGCCATCGCCTTCCAGCGCCACGGCCAGAAGATCCTCGCCGGGTGTGGTCGGATTCATCCAGACAGCGGCGTCCCCGATATCCTCGAAACTGGCCGATGTGACCAGTTCGGTGGCCAAACGCTCGCCGCCGTCCGGGGGCTCCGGACTGTCGCTGCCGCTGTCATCGCCGCCACAGCCCGCCAGGGCGAGGCAAAGGCATACGTACAGGGAATGACGCCATGCGGTCATGTCGTGCTCCTTCGATCATGCGTGATGGATGGCTGCGGACCGATGGCCCGAGCGCCGCGCACGCTAGTCAGCCATCAAGACAGTTCCGTGACAGTCCTGCCGCCGGACCGGGTATGTAGCGGTTTCGTACCGGTTGAAGGCGCATGATTCGGCGTCCTTTGAGCTCTTCGGACGGGTCCAGAACGCGTTTCCGCCCCGCCGACGCGTCGATACAGGGGCTGTTGCGTGAATTCTCGACAAGATGCCTGAGCTGACGGGACCGCCCACGATCCCGGGTGTAGCAATGCCGTCATATGACGGTGCTACAAGGCCCGCAATTCACCCGTGTTGCCTTTTCGTTACAACGCCCGGGAGGACCTGGCGTGGAGTTGATCCGGAGATTCTTCGATACAGGCATGCGCCGCACTTCGAGTCTGCGTCGGTGGGCGCGCAATCTGGGCGAACATCGCGCCTGGCTACTCGCCCTTCTCGGGTTCGCCCTGGGGCTGGTCGCGCTCAATGCCTACTTCGGCGATGTAAAGCCCGCCGCCGACTGGGACTGGATAGACATCGTGGGGGAAGGCGCCACGGTGGTGTTCGTCGTGATCTGGCTCGTCCTGATCCTGTCCGTGCGCCCGAAAGGTCCGGTAACCGCGCTCTTCGCCACGGGACTGATCGGCATCACCGTCGCCTGTCTGCAGGATGTTCTGGATGAAGTCTATGAGCTCGCGGACGGCGTCGTCTGGGACAGTCTGATCGAGTCCTTGCCCGTCGGCCTGTTGTTGCTCACTGCCGCCATCGCGGCATGGTGCCGCGAACAGCGAATGATCAACCGATTCATGGACAAGCGCGAGCGCCTGTTCCGCTCCCATGGCGAGCTCGATGGCTGCCTGCCGGTGGCGAAGCTGCCCTACTTCAAGCAGCGGCTCGCCGCGCTTCACCGCAATGCGCCGGCGACCTGGGCGCGTGCCGCGGTGGTGATGCTGGAGGTCGAGCAGTACAACGAGGTCAGCCATCGCTACGGCGGCCGCCAGGCCGACCGCATGCTACTGACGGCCACCGAGCTGATTCTGCTGAATCTCGATTCCGACGACCTGCTCTGCCGCTACGCAGGTGGTCGTTTCGTCATCCTGCTGCTCGGAGTATCCGACGCCGAGGCGCAGCGCTTCGCGGAGCGCCTTGCTGCTTTCTTCAGCAACTACCAGTACACGGCGCCCGGCATGCCGCGCACTCCGCTAGGGCTTGCCGTCGGCGTGGCGAGCGTCGGCGCGTCGGACGCCGCCCGTAGCCACACAACCGCTGGAAGTGCGGTGTTTTCGCCGGATGATCTGTTGCGACGGGCCGCGGCGATGCTCGCGGCCCGTCGCCGGTACACGAGCAAGACAGCCGCTGGCTAGCGCCGGCATGCAGGACCACCTGATCGCACTGCCCCGGGGCGCAACGGTGAGACTCGCACAGGCGCCGCCGGTTGCCCGGCCGTGGCTGGAGAATACCCGGCGGTTCATCGGTGTGGCGGGGCACGTAGCCCTGTTACTCGATCTGCTGGTCGATCGTGGCATCGATCCGAACCACCTCCTGCGCGGCACCCGGGTATTTCGTGAGACGCTGCACGACGGCAATCGCCGCATCAGCCCCCTGGAGTTGGCGCGCATCTTCGGTAACGCCGCGCGGCTCAGTCAGCATCCTGACTGCAGTTTCGTGCTCGGGCAGCGTCTATGGCCAGGGATTTTCAACCACTACTCGGCGGCGCTGTTGCATGCCCCTGACCTGGCGACGGCGCTCCGGTTGCTGGCCGATCACAGCGATGTCTATTTTCCGCTGCTCAAACCGCGATTGCTGTTCTCCGCAGCGCAGTGTCACGTCCTGTTCGAGGACGCATTCGGTGTGCTCGGCGATGCCGCGACCCGACGCTTCGCCGTCGAGACCTGGATGAGCGCGGTGGTTTCCCTGGCGGACTGGTTGGGTGGTCACAAGCTATCCTGGCAGGCCCGTTTGAGCCATTCCGAACCCGCCTGGCTCGAACAGTACGAAGTGGCGCTTGGCCCGAACCTGTCCTTCGGCTATCCGTACTGCGCCCTCAGCATCAATCAACACAGTACCTGGCTGGCCTGGCCCAGGGCGTCGAAAACCGCTTTCCGGATGGCTGCATCCGCCTGCCGTGTCCCGGGTGGGCGTGAAACCGACGAGAGTTTGTTGACGCGGGTTCGCGAGTTCATGCTGGCGGACATTCAGCGCACGCCGTCGTTGCCGGAGCTCGCAGAGGCATTCGGCATGAGCCCTGCCACCCTCAAACGGCAATTCGGCCGGCACAATACGGCCTACCAGAAGCTAGCGGACGGGGTCCGCCGGCAATTGGCATCCTTTCTCATGCAGGATCTCAGGCTGCCAGCGGGCGCTGTCGCTGATTGTCTCGGTTACCACGACACCAGCAACTTCCGTCGCTCGCTAAGGCGCTGGGCATGCTGGCCCTCCGCCGCCCGCCACGTCCGCTAGGCCTGGAGCCGCCGGAACGCGTCACGGCGGTCACGCTCCGCGCCGAGTCCATCCAACGTAGTGCGGTGAGTCCGTCCGTTACAATGATGTTCAGGCACGAATTGGCATAGCACGGGGTCGCAGTGATGGATTCGAAGGGCAGCGGCAGGCGCGCAAAGACCACACGCGCGCCTGACGAGAAGGCGACGGGCCGCGACACCCACGGCAATGGCGACGCGGCGCCCGCCCCGGGTGATGCAACCGTGGGGTCGCGGGCCCGGCGCCACCCTATCGTGGCTATCGGCGCCTCCGCCGGCGGTCTCGGTGCCCTTTCGGAGTTCTTCGCGGCGGTACCGCCGGATTCCGGCATGGCGTATGTGGTGATCCAGCACCTCGCCCCGGGGCGCCCGAGCGCCATGCCGGAGCTTCTGGCGCACCGGGCGGAGATCGAGATAGTGGCCGCGGAGGACGGACAGATCCCGCAGCCGGATCACGTGTACGTCATGCCTCCAGGGGGCTTGATGTCCATCGGGGACGGCGTGCTGCACGTTGCCGACATGCCTGACATCCGCCATCTGCCGGTGGACTACTTCCTTCGCTCCCTTGCGGCGGACCGGGGCGAGCGCGGTTTCGCCGTCATTCTCTCGGGCACGGGTACGGACGGCACGCTGGGCGTGCGGGAGATCAAGGCCGCAGATGGCGTCGTTGCTGTGCAGTCGCCAGAGACGGCCGAGTACGCCGGAATGCCAAATAGTGCCCTCGCCACGGGCCAGGCGGATTTCGAGCTGCCCGCTGGGGAAATCCCCAATGCACTAGCCAAGTATCATGCCCAGCAGATGCAGGGCGCTCCCAGGGCACCCGCACCGCAGCGGCAGCGGGAGTGGCAACGGACCCTGCCGGCGATTTTCGCGTTGCTGCGGGAACGCACCGGCCACGATTTCTCCGGCTACAAGACCACGACGATCCTGCGCCGCGTGGCGCGACGCATGGCGGTCCACCGGACCGATGACTATCCAACCTACCTCCGGCTCCTGCGTGAAGAGCCGGCGGAGCTCGATCGCCTCTTCAAGGAGCTGATCATTCCAGTTACGGGTTTCTTCCGGGATCCTGAGGCATTCGCAGCCATCGCCGAGGTCATGATTCCGAGGCTGCTGGCCAAGCGCGGGGCCGATGACCCACTCCGGGTCTGGGTGCCGGGGTGCTCGTCCGGGGAGGAGGCCTATTCCATCGCCATCCTGCTGGCCGAGGCCCTGGACGGGCTGAAGCAGCAGCCTCCGGTGCAGATCTTCGCCACCGATATCGATACCTCGAGCCTCGAGAAGGCGCGCAAGGGCCGCTATCCGGCCAGCATCGCGCTCGATGTCGACCCGGCGCGCCTGCAGCGGTTCTTCACGCGCGATGGTGACTTTTACCAGGTTACGAAGATGCTCCGCGAAATGCTGGTCTTCGCCGAGCAGGATGTCGTCAAGGATCCGCCCTTCTCCCGGGTTGATCTGATCAGCTGCCGCAACCTGCTCATCTACCTGGGTGCCGATCTGCAGCGCCGGCTATTGCCGGTGTTGCACTACGCGCTGAAGCCGGGGGGCTATCTTTTTCTTGGCACGGCGGAGACCGTCGGCAACGTGGACGACCTCTTCGCGGTGGTGGACAGCCGCTGGAAGATCTACGTACGCCGCAACCGCGAGGCGGCCCGCCATACCTACCACGGGCTGCCGCATTTCACCCCGCATGCTCCCGAGAGGCACACGCCGCGGGATGCAGTCCCGGAGCCGTCACCCGTCAACTTCGGCGATCTGGTGCACCGGGTGCTGCTCGCCAACCACGTGCCTGCGGCTGTGCTGGTCGATGGCTCCAACCGCCTGCTCTATGTCCACGGCAGCACCGGCACTTTCCTGCAGCCGGCCGCCGGTGATCCGACCCTCGACCTCCTTCCGATGGTGCGGCCGGGGCTGGAGGGTCTGGTCGGTGGAGTCCTCCAGCGCGTGCGGGGGAACGAAGAGGCCAGTGCCGCTGGCATTACCCGGATCAAGACCGCGGGGCAAGCCAAGCAGGTCCGAGTGATGGCATATCGCCTCGACGATCCCGGGGCGCCCCCGGGGAGCGTGCTGGTGCTTCTGGAGGAACAGGGTGGGCGTGCCGAGGAGGGCTCCGGGGAAACGGTAGCCGAAAGTGCGGAGGATGCGAGCGAGCACGTCGCCGAGCTCGAGCGGGAGCTCTCTGAAACGCGGGAGGAGTTGCAGGCAACGATCGAGGAGCTGGAGACCGCCAACGAAGAGCTGCAGTCGTCGAACGAGGAGCTCCAGTCGTCCAACGAGGAACTGCAGAGCAGCAATGAGGAGCTGGAGACCTCCCGGGAGGAGCTGCAGTCGGTCAACGACGAGCTGCGGTCGGTGAACGCTGAACTGGAAAACAAGGTCGAGGAGGCGAGCCGAGCGAAGCAGGACATGGACATACTGCTCGCGAGCACGGATATCGGGATCGTGTTCGTCGACAAAAAGCTGCGGATCGAGCGCTTCACGCCGGCGGTCAGGTCCATTATCCCGCTTCTGGATTCCGACGTCGGCCGCCCCATTGACGATCTTAGCCACAAGCTGCAGCACACGGAGCTGCAGCGGGAGCTGGAAGCGGTCGTCGACTCCCTGTCCCAACGGCAACTCAAGGTCGAAGGAAAGGACGGGCACATGTACATGATCCGCATGCGCCCCTATCGCAGCGCTGCGGAGCGGGTCATCGGCGCTGTCATGGTGTTCGTTGACGTCACGGAGGAGTCGCGTCTCGCATTTCTGGACAGGCTGCGGGACACCCTGGGACAGTGCGAGGACATGGCCTTGCTCGTCGATCTGGAGGACGGCATCGAGTACGTCAACGGGGCCTTTTGCAACGCTACCGGCTATCGCCCGAACGACGTGGGCCAGGTGACGGACGCCCTCTCCGCCCCCGGAGTGACCGACGAGGACCGTCGGCGAATGGACGCGAGCCTGCGGCAGGGCCGCACTTGGACAGGGAAAGTCCGGTTCCTCGGCCGCGACGGCAACTCCATTAGCACCAACGCATTCCTCGCCCCCATCCGCAACCCGGACGGAAAGGCGACCCACGCCGTCGCGTACCTTCAGCTGGTGGACGAAGCGTGTGAGTGATGGATTCACCACCGCTACCGGCATACTAACCTTGCGACAGATATTACCCTGTCTCGGAGCCGCACAACGGCTCCCTTCGGGGGCTCGTCAGCGCGCCTGTGGACTGCGTTGCTCGTCACTCATGTAGACCTCGCCACACCGCGCTCCTCGCGCCCCTGACCATCGAGGTCGCTGACTCGGGATATCGCAAACCCACTGTGTTGGTATACCGTCGAGGCGTATCGAAGCGAACAGGCACGCTGACGAACGCTGAGATCTGGCAATACTTTCGAAAAGGTCAGTACTAATCCGATCACAGGTAATGCCACGTGTCAGAGCGCTTGTGCGATTCGGCTGCCAGGCGCGCGAGCGAAGGCGTGGCAAGGCTCACGTCGAGTGAGCGCAACGCCGCAGCCGGGCCGCACAAGCGCTCCCTTCGGGCGAGGCTGTCGGGCGCTCTCGCGGCGTTGCTCGTCGCTCATGTAGCGCTTGCTACACCACGCGCCTCGCGCCTTGCGAGAACGCCCGACAGCCTCGCTGACATGTGGCATTACCTGTGATCGGATTAGTAAGTTCGGCGAGCTTTGACGCAGGTCATGAAATCGCCGCCACGGCGGCCGATCAGTCCACCATAATGCGTATTGGTGACCCACCGGCGATGAGCGCGAGCCGTGTGTGCGCCTTCCGAGCAGGAGACGGGGTTTCATGGCCGCCGATGGCAAACACAATCTGGATGAGTTGCGGACTCGTGCCGAGGCTGAGCTCGGCACTGATGCAAGCGAGAAGGCTGTCAGCGAGCTGACGGCCGAGGAGGCACGGGCGCTCGTTCACGAGTTGCGTGTCCACCAGATCGAACTGCGAATGCAGAACAGAGAACTCGTCGACGCTCAACGCGAGCTCACCGACGCCCGCGACCGGTTCATCGACCTCTACGATTTCGCACCGGTGGGCTACATTACCGTGTCCGCGGACGGGGCTATACGGGAGGCCAACATCACGCTGGCGCGGATGCTGGCCACACCGCGCGCAGCGGTCGTCGGAGCGCGCCTGTACCGGTTCGTGGCCAGGGACGACCAGCCGGTCTACTTCGAACATCGGCGGGAGGTCCTCCAAACGGGTTGCCAGAGTGCCTGTGAGCTGCGCCTGTCCCGTGAGGACGGCAGCACGTTTGACGCGTTGCTGCAGACCACCCCCGTGGCCGACGATTCGGGTCGGGTGAATGCCCTGCGCTCCGTCGTCACGGACGTCACCGCGCGCAAGGCCGCAGAGCGCGCGTGGCGTCAGGCGGATGCGGTAATACGGGCCGCCCTGGAGGGCATCTTGGTCGTCGATTGTGAGCGACGCATCATTCGGGCCAACCAGGCCTACACCGACCTGACGCGATTCGAATGGGCCGACCTCGAGGGTCAGGACCTCGAGCACTTCGTCTCGGAGCGCCAGGACCGCGATGCCCTCGAAGCCGTCTGGCTGGCATTGACGAGCAACGGCAAATGGGACGGCGAACTGTGGTGCCGGCGCCAGGGCGGCAGGCTTTTCCCGGTGCGGGTCTCGTTCGTTGCCATTCCGGACGAGCGCGGCAACAAAACCATGCATGCGGGTCTGTTCACGGACATCACCGAGCAGAAGCGCGTCGAGGGGGAGTTGCGCCAGCGTGCCTACTACGACGTCCTCACGGGGCTGGCGAACCGTGCGCTGTTCACGGAGCGCCTCGACGCCGCCACCCGCGAGGCCCACCGCCACGGCCAACTGGCGAGCCTGCTCTTCATCGACCTCGACCACTTCAAGATAATCAACGACCAACTCGGCCATGAGGCCGGGGACACGTTGCTGCAGACGGTGGCGGAGCGACTCAGCCATTGCGTTCGGGACCATGACACAGTGGCTCGTGTCGGCGGTGACGAGTTCGCGGTCGTTCTCACGGACCTCGACGAGGCGCACAGCGTGGCCACGGTAGCCGACAAGATAATGGCCGCGCTCTCGCCCCCCGTCCGGGCCACGAGCAAGGAGATCCCGTGCAGCGTCAGCATGGGCATCGCCGTGTACCCGATCGACGCTTCGGACAACGAGATGCTTTGCCGATATGCGGACCTGGCGATGTACCGGGCCAAGGGCTCGGGGCGGGCGACGTACTGCTTCTTCGAGGAAAGCATGTCCCGCCAGGCCCACGAGCACGCGCGCACCGCGCGTGAACTCAAGCGGGCCCTTACAGCCGGAGAGTTCCGGGTGTTCTACCAACCAATCATCCACGGTGCTTCCGGTGAGCTGGCCGGCGCCGAGGCGTTGCTGCGCTGGGATCACCCCACGCGCGGCCGGCTGCGCCCCGAGCCGTTCCTGGCGGTTGCCGAAACGTCGGGACAGATCATGTCGCTGGGCACGTGGGTGGTTCGCACCGTCTGTCACGACTGGGCCGAGTGGTGCGCGCAGCGCCCCGAGAGCCCGGAGAGTGCCATGCCCTTCGTCTGCATCAACGTTTCGCCCCATCAACTGCACTCCCAGGAGGCGTTCGGCCGCACCGTCGAGGTGCTGCGGGAGTGCTCCTTGCCCGCCGGAAGGATCTCACTGGAGATCACCGAGGGCACAGCCCTGAATGCAGCCGGCGTCGCGCGTGAGTATCTGCATGCGCTCAAGCGGATTGGTATTCAGCTCGTCATGGACGACTTCGGCACGGGCTACTCATCGCTTGGTTACCTCAAGGACCTACCGTTCGACACCGTCAAGATCGATCGCAGTTTCATTCACGACGTGGAGCGCAGCCCGGAGGCGGCGCACCTCGTGGAGACCATCGTCAATATGGCCCACGGCCTGCGTCTGAAAGTCGTGGCCGAGGGCGTGGAGACGCCCCGACAGCTCAGGTTCGCGCGCCGTTGCGGCTGTGATTTCGTCCAGGGCAACCTCATCTGCACACCGGTGCCCGGCGAGACCATGCGCCATTACCTCAACACCGGCTTCCCGCTGGCGGCGGGGTACCGCAGCTAGACGCAGCCGACCCCTGCAGTCCCCCAAGGCAAATACTTCTCGCCGGCTTCGCGCGTGACTCGAACCGGTATCCACCTTTTTGCGGCTGACCGAGCTGGCCCTGCCCTGCCGGTGTGATGCAGCCGGCGCAATGCACCGCCGTTAGGCTCGCGCTGCTGAATGCGCGATGAGCGTGTGCCGACCTTTCGCCTACGGCGGCCTGTGGCACTACCTGCAGTTCATCGGGGCCCACACCGATACGACCGACGCTCAGGGAGCGATCGCGTCGACCGGCCTCCCGACCCGCCGCCAGCAGTCAGCGGCCCAGACGCAAGCTCGCCCCGGATGTCGGCTTTGGCCTTTCGAGGAAAGAATGGATGTCCTCCGCGATCAGGGCATTGCTGTAGTAGAAGCCCTGTGCCTGGCGACACCGCTGATCGAGTAGAAAGCTGGCCTGCTCGTTGGTCTCGACGCCCTCGGCAATGACGACGAGCCCGAGGCTGTTGCCCAGCGCCGTCACGGCAGCGCAGATGGCCATGTCGTTGTGGTCGTCGGGTATATCCTGGACGAACGATTTGTCCAGTTTGAGCTTGTGCACCGGTAGAGTCTTGAGGTAGCTGAGGGAGGAGTGCCCGGTCCCGAAGTCATCAATAGCCAGCATGACACCCCGGGTACGCAGGCGGTTTAGCTGGCAGACCGCCTGCTCGGTGTGCTGCATGATGAATCCCTCGGTCACCTCCAGCTCCAGCCGGTCGGGCGGCAAGCCGTTGTCTTCCAGGACCTGGAGAACCTGCTCCGGAAGGTCGCCCTTCTGGATCTGCGGTCCACTGATATTGATGGCCATGCGGCCGAACGCGACGCCAGCGTCCGACCAGCGCACCGCCTGCTCGCAGGCGGTGCGCATGACCCATTGCCCCAGAGGATGGATCAGACCCGACTCCTCCGCGAGGGGAATGAACTCCCCGGGGAGAACCAGACCGCGCTCTGGATGACGCCAACGGATTAGCGCCTCGACACCGACGACCCGCCCGGTTTCGAGATCGATTTGCGGTTGGTAAACCAGGAAGAACTCGTCGCGTTCCAGGCCCTTGCGCAGATCATTGACCATGAGCATGCGTTCGTACGCCCGCCGGGTCAGATCTTCGGTGTAGAAGTGGTAGTTGTTCCGACCGGTCTCTTTGGCGAGATACATAGCGGCATCGGCGTTGCGCAGCAGCGTAGCCGGATCTGCGCCGTCCTCGGGGCAGAGGCTGATACCGGCGCTGCCGGTAATGCGCACCTCTCGCTCCTCGACCAGAAATGGCTGCTCGAATATCGCCATGAGCTTGTTCACAGTCACGGAGGCGTCGTCGGCACTCGTTATGTCTTCGAGAACCAGGACGAACTCGTCGCCACTGATGCGTGCCACCGTGTCGTCGGTACGCACCGCTTCGGTGAGGGCCTTGGCCAGCTGACACAGAAGCTGGTCCCCCACCGGGTGGCCCAGGCTGTCGTTGAGGTGCTTGAAATGGTCGATATCCAAAAACACCACCGCCAGACCGCCATGACGGCGCTCGACCTGGCGGATCGCATGCTCCAGGCGCTCGTTCAGCAGCAATCGGTTGGGAAGATCGGTAAGCGGATCGTGATGCGCAAGATGATCCAGTTGGGCTTCGGAGTGCTTGATCTGACTGATATCCGAGCACACACCCACGTAGTGGGTCAGGCGGCCGTTATTATCGTAGACGCTGCTTATGGTCAGCCATTGCGGGTACAACGCGCCGTCTTTGCGCCGGTTCCATAATTCCCCCCGCCAGTGGCCGACTTCCCGCAGGCTCTGCCAGAGCTCACGATAGCGTGACGAGTTCTCCACGCCAGATTTCAGTATGCGCGGGGTCGCGCCGATCACTTCCTGCCGCGAGTAACCCGTAATCTCGGAGAAGGCGGGATTGGCGTCGACAATGGTGGCATCCGGCCGGGTGATGATGACGCCCTCGTCGGTGTTCTCGAACACGCTCGCCGACAGTCGCAGTGCCTCTTCGGCCTCCTTACGCGATGTGATGTCGGTCTGTGAGCCCCACGCCCGCACCAGCTGCCCGCCTTCCACGACTCCCACGACGGAGTTCGAGAACCAGACCGTGTTGCCCGCCCGGTCGACCTCTCTTGTCTCGGCATCGGTGATCCGGTAGCCGCCGCGAATCCACTGCCTGAGGAATTCACGGTTCTCCGGGATATCGTCACCGCCGTGGAGATCGGCCAAGGTGAGGCCGATCACGTCGTTTGCCTCGGAGAACCCGTACATCCGGGCCAGGGCGTCGTTGGAAGTTTCGACGCGTGCGGCGTACATGCGGGAGACTTGTTCCTCTACCGGCAAATCCGTGGGGATTGGCGAGCGCGAGCCGAAGGAGAAGATCCCCTCGCTGGTGTGTTCGATGAAGCTGCGATAGCGGGCCTCGCTCTCTTTGAGGGCCTGCTCGGCACGCACCCGGTCGCTGATGTCCACGCCCAGTCCGACCACGTATGGGGTGCCGTGGGCCAGTGTTCGTTCGCCGGTGAACAGGTAAGGGATTCGCCGCCCGTCGGCGGTCAGCAACTGTGCCTCGATGCGGACGTCATTGCCGTAGGTGAGTATCTCTCGGATCCTCTCGCGAAGCGCCCCCCGTTGCTCCGGGGCGATGAAATCGAGGGGGTGCAGTTCGGCAATCGCCTGGGCGGAATACCCGCTAACCTTCTCGAAGCGGCGATTCCACCGCCTCATGCGCCCATCGGCGTCGAATACATAGAACACGCCGGGCAAGCTTTCCAGGGCCTGGCCGATAAACGACTTTTCCTCGCGCAGGGCGTGCTCGGCGGCCTTGCGGGCCGTTATGTCCTTCGCCACTCCGGCGATGCGCGTTACGTGACCGCTCTCGTCGACGACCGGAAAGGCCCGGTCGGACACCCAGCGCACGTCGCCATCCGGGCGTACGATCCGGTACTCGATGTCGTAATCACCGCTGACCTGCCGGGTGGTGATGGCTGTCTCCACCCGATTACGATCGCAAGGATGCACCGCCTCCAAGAACCTCCACGGCGCGGTACGCAATTGCTCGCGCGAGATGCCCCAGATGCGCTCGAACGCGGCGCTGATGTAATAGAGGTGTTCCTTGTCGATGCTGCTTAGCCAGAACACCTCGTCGATGTTCTCGGTGATGTCGGTCAATCGCTGGCGCAGGGTGTGCAGGGATTCGTCCGCTGCCCGGCGCTCCGTGACATCCTCGGCGATACCCGCGACTCGATAGATCTGGCCCGCAGGGTTACGCACTGCGCAGGCGCGATCACGGATCCAGCGTACGGCACCGTCGGGGCGTTGGATGCGGTACTCGATGTCCGTGGCGTGGCCGTTTGCTTGGGCTCGAAAAGCCGCCACCGCGCGATCGCGGTCCTCGGGCAGGATCATGTCCAGCCAGAGCGTGGCGTCGCGGTACAGCGCGTCCGGGGGGTGGCCATAGACACGCTGGAACTGAGGGCTGACGTAAAGGACCTTGGGGACATGGATGTCGGTTACCCAGAAAACCCCCTCGAAAGTCGCCGCCAGCTGGCTAAGCAGCTCAGCGCCCTCCTCCGCCGTGGGTCCGCCGGGTTCGGCGCGAACGGACCGCGACGCCTTGGTTGTGTGCTCCGGTGCCGTCTTCTCCAGCCAGGTAAGCGCGATCACGCCGAGTCCTGCATCGCCCTCGCCCAATCGGGTTGCGGATGCACGGACCTCGAGGGGCACTGTCAGGCCAGGGTCGGTGAGCTGCAGTGACACCGTCCGGGAGGTGCCGAGGGAGCGCTCGCTGGCCAGGCGTTCGAGCCGGGTCGAGAGGATTCCCAATGGTTGCCCGAGCAAATCCTCAGCGCGCCGCTGCAAGTGCGCGCATAGGCCGGGGCTGACGTACACCATGCTTGGCTCCCGGCCACGGAGGACAATGATGTCCCGATCCGCGAGGGCACTGAGATGTCTCAGCAATGTCCGCCATTCGTCGGCGCCCAGCGTGCGATCCCCGGTATCGGCGACCCCGTCAACGTTCATGGGTTGCGTTTCCCTGAGCTAAAGACACGGCACCATTACCGGATTGACACCAGGAACCCTGGTGTGGAGGCATGGCGCGATCCCACGCGACGGCGCGGACCTGCGACGATTACCCACCATCCTAGATCAAGGGCATTCGCCCCTTCCACTGCTCCCCAGTGGGGATTTTCGGGCGGATGATGAGCACAATGTCCCCCGTTCATGGGGGATAGCCCTGATAGGCGCGGATGCCGTAGCGGGTGAGCAACGCCCGGGCCGGCTCGGTTTCCTCGTCCTCGGCGATGACCTCCAGCCCCAGGGTCTGCACGAGGGTGGTGATGGTTTCGACGATGGCGGCGTCATCGGGAGCGT
Source organism: Arhodomonas sp. AD133 (assembly GCF_051195215.1). NCBI lineage: Bacteria > Pseudomonadati > Pseudomonadota > Gammaproteobacteria > Chromatiales > Ectothiorhodospiraceae > Arhodomonas > Arhodomonas sp. AD133. The sequence continues at coordinate 24,222 of NZ_JBNAZM010000001.1, forward strand.
CGAGGGCGTTCTGGAGACTGTCGGCACAGGGTCATTCGGGCGTGAACGCCGCGCGGTGGAAATCGGCTGCGGTTGCGACTTCCTGCAGCCCACATTCGACCGGCTGCGGCACCTCTCCCCCCGCGAGCACGTCCAGCGTCGTGCGTACACCGCGGGAAAGCGACTCGATGTGGTAACCCCCCTCCAGGATCAGGGCGAGCCGCCCGTCACAATGGCGGTCGGCGATGTCCCGGACGATGCCCGTCAGCGCCCCGAAGCCTTCATAGGTCATGTTCAGCGCCAGGTCTAGACGGTGTGCGTCGAACCCGGCGGAGACCAGTACCAGGTCGGGACGGAAATAGTCCGCCGCAGGTACGAGTATCTCGGTGAACGCCCGGATCAGCGCTGCATCTCCGGTACCACCGGGCAACGGTACGTTCACCGTGGTGCCTTCACCCAGCCCGGCGCCAACGTCCTCGAGCTGCCCCGTCCCCGGGTAGAACGGTGCGGCGCGGTGCGTGTCGAAGAACATCACGTCCGGGTCGGCCCAGAAGATATCCTGGGTGCCGTTGCCGTGGTGCGCGTCCCAGTCGATGATCAGCACCTTCCGGCAGCCCAGCACGGCTTGCGCGTGGGCCGCCGCGACCGCGACATTGTTGAACAGGCAGAAACCTCGCGCGCGAACCGGCTCCGCGTGGTGGCCCGGCGGCCGCACTACCGCGAACGCGCTGTCCGTCTCTCCCGCGATGACGGATTCAACGGCGGCGACGGCGGTACCCGCCGCGATCTCGGCCGCCTCGACACTGCCCGGGGAAACGGCAGTGGTGTCCACGTCGAGCCACGCGTTCTGACCGCGCAGACGGTAGATGGCGTCCAGGTAACCAGCGGTGTGCACGCGGCCGAGCTCTTCGTGCGTTGCCGCCCGTCCCTCGCCGTACCGGAGGCCCGCTACCGGTTCCCGCTCCAGCAACTCCAGAATAGCGGTGATGCGTCCCGGGTGTTCGGGATACTCCCACTTCACCCTGAGGCCGGCGAGCAGTTCACGGACGCGGCGATCGAGGCGACCCGGCAGGAAAGGCTCATTGATGTTCGGTTGATGGGCCTGCATGCGTTCGTCGTGGAAGAGCGTCACACGTCGGTCACCGTTCATTCGCGCGCCTCCTCGTCACGTTTCCGAACGGCGTTGAACCCCGCTCCATCCCAATAGTGACATCCAAACGCGCCCATGCCGAGCGTCCGGCACGTGGGACAACAGTGGCCCGGATCCGGAGACGGGAATGACGTCGATGCGCGGATGCGGCATCAGCGTGCATGAGGGATCAACAGTGCCGGCGCGCGGTCGCAGTGCGCTGCGATAGGAGGGTTCCCGGCTGGTTCGCGTCGGATTCGCCTTGGAAGCCCCGACGCTCGTTCATGATGTGCGGTCCTCGATAACGTCGACCGGTGGCGTGGTCGAAATCCCCGGGCATGGAAGGGCACGCCGGCATGGCGTGCCCGTTTGCTAACCTCGGCCGCGTTTGGTCTCGGCCTGGTCGACGATGCGCTTGTTGAAAACGCCCCGCCGCATCAGGCGTCGCGCCGCCTGACGGGAGCGTCGGTAGGTCATGTGCTGCTCGCCGGTGGCGCCGCCCAGCACTGCCTTCTTGGCACTGGCCTGGCGCTTGGGTTTGCGCTTGTCTTCACGCATGGCTGGGGTCCTCGTCCCCGCTCCGGCGGACCGATTCCGCCGGAAGCGATGCATGCTTTATGCGCCCAAAGCCGCCGAAATGCAAGCTTAAAATTGCTCTTTTGTTCAGAAGGTTAGCGGCGATATCGAGCCGCGGGCCGGCTCCCGTTCCGGCCCGTTGTGATCAACTGTTCCACATCATCGCCCGAAGGCGTGTCGGCAGCAGGCCAATATGCAACGTGACGCGCTCTGGCGGCACGATGTTCTCGACGGCAACGCGCACGGCATCTCTCTGGGTGTCGGATTCCGCCGCACCCCAGACCTCCACCTCGCCCCCGTGAACGACGATGTTGAGAAAGCTGGTGCGCACGCCCGCTGCATGCAGCGCTTCCAACACCCGTACGCGCAGGTCGCGGTCGTCCGCCGGCAGCTCCGGGGCGTAACGTTCCACCGCGGCGAGCGCCTGGACGAGGTTCGCACGGCTGACGATGCCGACGAGTTGGCCACTGCGCGTTACGGGCACGCGTTTAATGTGATGCTTTTCCAGCAGGCGAGCCACTTCGATAAGCGGTGTATCCTCGTCCACGGACACCACATCCCGGGTCATTACATCGTCCGCCCGGCGGCCATGACTGCGCACGAAGGCTCTGCTCTGGGCTTCCGCATCGGTGAACAGCGACAGCCAACCGGCACGTCTGCTGCCCTCGTCCGTGCCGATTTCAGGCCGCCGGATGAGATCGCCCTCGCTGACAATTCCGACGACACCGCCCTGCTCGTCGGTTACCGGCAGACCACTGACGGCGTGCTTCATCATTAAGCGGGCAATTTCCTCGACCGGCGTATCCGCGGTCACGGAAACGACCTCCGTGACCATCACGTCTTCGGCTTTCACGCTCTTGTCCTCCCACCGGCTGGCAATTCCCATCTTGGGACAACGCTCCAGCGATCACCTGACCCGGATCAACCGCCACCACCCTTGCGGTCACGGTGACTGCTGGCTCAGTGTTCGTGGCCTTCGGGCGCCGTCTGCGCTTTGAGTCGATGTGGATGGCGCATGTTCAGCGAGTCCGGAACGTCCAGCGAGACGCGGACGAACTCGCTGCCCGCGGCGGCATGACAGGCGTTGCAGGTCTCAACGGTCCGCTCCAGGGCGACTTGAAGCCTGTCCCGGCTACCATGCTCGATGGCCTCCGCCAGTTGATCCAGACGCGGCGCCAGCATCTCTTGCATCAATTCGCCGTTCTCCTGATCGATGGTCGTGGATAGAGCCATCAATCGTCTCATCTCCTTGAGCTCGTGGGATGCCACGGCCCAATCGCCAGTTTCGCCTGCGCGATGCAGTACGTGAAATCGTTCGGCGAAATCCGGCATGAAGGATGTGAACGTTCTCGCCTGCTCCAGCGCCTCGACGCGCTGTTGCAACTTGGCGACCTGCTCTTTCAGGGCCTGGATTTCCGGGTTCTCTTCATCGGCCGAGCCCGGGCCTGCCGCCGTGATCATGGCCGCTGCCAGCGCGAGTCGCTCAAGGGATGCGCTCATCTCTGCCCTCCTGGGGTGCTAGCCCGGATATTGCGTGCATAATCGGCCTGCCGGGGCAACGCAGCGAGTAGAGTGCGTGCAATTACCGGACTAGAAGCGGTAGCGAAACGTCAGCGCCACGACGTGCACGTCGTAGTCAGGGCTTTCGCGTCCTAGCGTCAGGACCGCAGGGATCGTGTCAGGCTCCACGTCATCGATGAAGAAGTCGTCACTACGGTATTGCTCGTACCAATAGTCGAGTCGAACCGCGGTGCTTTCGCTGATCCGGTAGTCGCCGAACAGCTGGAAACTGTGGAGACGGCTGTCGAGGTTCGGAAAGCTCGTGGTCGTGGTGCGTTTGTCCATGTCGATATCACCGCGGGCCCATGTATACGTATAGTCGATGCCGGCATCGAACCCCTCGGTGAACAGATCGTTGAATTTCATCCCGACGCCGGCGCTGCGGATGGTGTCCCGGAAATCGGCCCTCCAGTTCGGCTCGTCGGCGGTGTCGCTACCCTGCAGCTCGGAATCGATGCGTTGGTGGGAGAGGAACCCGTATGCGGTCATCCCGTCGGTGGGCACGGTGGAGATATCGAGGGTGACGCTCGTATCGTCGGCGTCCGTCAGACCGATTTCCGAGTCGCCGTACTCGTCGTTCGAGCGGTCCAGGGTGACTCCGACGCTAAGTCGATCTGCGGGCGTGAAATTGGCCGTGATCGTCGTCATGTCCCGGTCCCTGGCCGCCAGGTTGTACTTGCGCAGTGCCGGATTCTCCGGCGGCTGCAGATCCAGCGGCTCATAGTCGTCGAGGAGATCTCTGCGCTCCAGGGTCTGGCGTACGCGGAAGTCCACGCTGTCACCCGGTGTTGCCCGCACTTCGCCCCAAACGGTGTCCGTCTCGGTCTCATCGACTTCCTGGAAGGTCCGCTCCATACGCTCACGGCCACCGCCGGCCGACGCCGTCAAAACGTCGGAAAGCCGATAGTCGGCCTCGAGCTCGCCCCCAATCTTCCTGAAGCCATACGGTCGGTTCTCTCGAATGCCGCCGACAACGAGGTCTGACGAAACCTGGACGTATTCGTCCCGCGGTGTCTTGTTATCCCGCTCGTCATAATACAGCTCGCCTTGGGCCGTTAGCGCGGGCCAAGGGGTTGCCGTTACCCGCAGGTTGGCGACCCGTGTGTCCACGCGCGCGTCGAGATCGTCCCGTGGAAGAGCGGGGCTCGCCAGCGACTCATTGATAGTCGCCGGGAGAAAATCGTCGTTCTGCTCCATGCGGCCGAGGGCGATGCGCGCCGAGGAGTGAACGTAGTCCACGGGCCGCCACGATGCCGAAAGCATGAGCTGGTTGAAGTGGTTATCCGGTGCGAGTGCCAGTCGGCCCTTCTCACCGTCGGTGCCGGGCGTCGAGAACGGATTGTCCCAGGCCACCGAGTCTGCCTCGTTGTGAAAAAAGGAACCGTGGTAAGCGGCTTCAATCTGCCACCGATCCTCAATATAGGAGACGGACGCATCGACCTCCTCGGTGCGATAGTCCACTGGTACCGGGAGCAAGGCGGAGCGCAGCAGAAAGTTGCCTCCCTGGATCCGGCTCCCCTTTTTGGTCGAGCGTCGATAGGAGACGTCATAGCGCAGCCTGTCATTCTGGGTAACTTCCGCACCGATACGAATCGTCTCGCGGTCCTGCGCGATATTCTCGTCGCGTAGGCTCGAATCCAGCTGGGGCATCTCCGTCGTGGTGTCTCCCCGCGCCCAATCGTCTGGCAATTCGAGCCTTTGAGAGCCCGCCCCGGAGAATACCGTGCGCGCGTCATCGGCGATGAGGTGAGGCAATTCGCGGTACTCCACGGATACGCGGTAGCGCCCCTGACGGCCGCCCTCGGTGGTCACCGAACGCGACCCGAGCCCCAGATCGGTTGCAGTGACACTCCAGAATTCCGCGTCTTCGCCGCGATAACGAAGCTCACCGTCGGCGACGATGTAGACACCATCGTCGTTCAGCCCGGTATAGTCACCAAACTCGAAGGAATCATCCGATACGTATCCGGGACCGAAGCTAACCGAGCCCCGCCAACCGGTCTCGAATGGGCACAACCGGCAGCGCCATTGAGAGGTATCCACGTCAGGATCGCGGATGTCACTACTTGCGGCCTCTTCTTCTTTTCCTTTCTCATTTCCTTCAGCGCTGCTCTGCTGAGCCCCTATCGGTAAGGCCAGCGGGACTAGCAGCAAGACGATTAGCAGCGGCAGCGGGCCCTTGGCGTGTTGGTCACGGTTACTCATGTCAGGACCCTCCCCACCCCTCAGCGGCTCAAGTTCGCTCCTGAGGGATGATTGGAACCGTGCACTTGGGAATGGCAGTTGGTGCAGCTGCCACCCAGCAGGAATCCCGAGGGGCGGCGGCCGGGCAGCGCGTCGCCAGTGCGGCCGATGCTTGGATGTCCCGCGCGAGAGTGGCACTGCTGGCATAACAGCGGCGGACGTTTGTTCAGCAGCGCCGGATGGTTGGACCCGTGGGGACGGTGGCAGTTGGTGCAGTCTTCGGCAACGGGCGCATGCTCCCACAGGAAAGGCCCGCGCATCTCGGCATGACAGCCGTAGCACGTTTCGTTGACCGTCGGGCGGGACAACATCGACGCAGTCAGGGCCCCATGAGGTTGATGACAACCGGTGCAGTCCATCTGCCCCCGGCGTATGGGATGAGAGGACGCCTGGAACGCCTGGGAGCGCTGACGCACATGACAGTCGAAACACACGTTCGGCTGCCGTTCTGTCACCGTGACGGGGTCGCGTTCGGAATGGACGGTATGACAACTCGTGCAGCCCACCTCATAACGCTGGTGGATGCTGCCCTGCCAGTGCATGCGCTCACTTTCTCGATGGCACTCGAGGCAGATTCCGCTCTCCCGCTTCTGGGACCAGAGCGAGTTCTCGCCGAACGCGGGAATGGGCGGCCTGTCTTCTCCGAAGCGCAGCCGTTTGCCGTGTTCTCCACCGGGACCGTGACAGCTCTCGCACTGGCGGTTGGCAAACGGGGTGCGTTCATCGGCTGTGACCGCATGAGGCGTCCTGAAAATCGAGAGCACCGGAAACTCCGATGTCTCGTCATGGCATTTCAAACAGGTATCCGCCCCCTGGCGTGTGTGTGGCGGCGGTCCCTTTTCGTCTTCGGCGGCCATGCCGACGGCCAGCACCACAGCGGCGGCCAGGCAGACGACCACAGCCACGCGAACAATGATGGTCGGATCCCTCATGCGTCCCCCCCACGAGCCGCGTCAACGACAGGGTAGGCGCCTGCACAAGGTCGGCGCCTGCTCGGAAAGGCACGACCGTCCGGCGCGTTACGGTCCATGACTGCCGAGAGCGGGCCCGGCTCGGCAAAGGTGTCGCCGTTGTCCTTCAAAAAGAGCATGCCCCGTCTGCTGCGTGGTGCACGAAGGCCGCCACGCAGCGAACCACGGTGATGCTCCCCGGCAACTCACCTGCGTTACTCCACCCCGTGAACGTCCCTGACGTCCGCGATTCGTCCGGGGCCGTGACATACGGCGCAGGATTCGATGGGCGCGCCCGCATCGATCGACGTCTGTGTCACGTCGAAAGCGCCGCCATTGATCTCGATATGCCTCTTGGCAAAGTCGGAATCGTGACAGGCGGAGCACACCGCTGCCGTCGGCGTCGCGTTGAGATCATCCCCCGGCTCCTGCGCTGCGGCGAGGGAGGGGAGGAAGTCGCTGGTACCGAAGGGGCTGGCGGTATTCACTGTCGCCTGCGTCGCCAGCGTCGTTCCCAGTACGTTATCGCCCACCGGAAGCTCGAAGGTGCCGTCGTTGTGGCAAGCCAGGCAATCACCCGGTGACCGTGGGAAGCGGACTTCGCCGAAATTGTGCGGTGTATTGCCGAATCCGTAGACGATGAGATCTTCGGTACGCTCGTCAGCGGCGTGAATAGCGTGAATCATCGTCTTGAAATCGATGCTCCGCTCTTCGAGGGTATCCGCGGAGTTCGTGTTCCTGCCGTTTACCGATCCGTCGGGATCCGCCGGCCTTGCCGCAAGATCGGTGTTGTTGGGGTTGTGGCACATCGCGCAGAGCTGAACGTTGTCGGTCCGATTGGCCCCGTGTAGTGACAGCCCGTCGTTCTCGCCATGGCAGGTCTGGCACTTGGCCAGGTCGACGACTTCGCGCCGTGCAACCGGAGAGGCGTCCGTGATGGCGAAGAACTGCACCGCGCCGGTGACGGGCACTGCATCATCGAATGTGCCATCACCGTCCAGATCCGCCGCCGGATGACCTTCGATGGCGACTGCCCCCGAACCCGTGACGGTGGCCGGAATCGCGGCGGTGGAAGTCGCCGTGAACGAGCCGTCACCGTTGTCCGTGACGTTGGCCGGATCCAGGGCGTTCACCGACACCGGGCGGGCCGGTGCGCCGCCGCCTCCGGCAGCCGCGTCGTCGCCCGCGTTGGTGTAGTCCGCCGTATCCCAGGCCATGTCGATGGTCAGGCGGCTGGCGCCGCCGGCGGTGAACTCGGGATCGTTCAGCACGTCATATGGCGCATCGTCGTTGGTGGGATCCGTGACGGCGAAGGTGATCCGTGGGGTCTGGCCCGGTGCTGTCGCAGTGACGCCGAGAATGTTGTACTCGAATCGATTGGCCGCCACCTTGGTGCCAATGGTATGGCTCTCGAGTACAGAGCCGGCGATCTTGTTCGGTGCGTGGCATACCGTGCATTCGCTGTCGTCGGTCACGACGCCACCGGGGTGCCCGCCAGCCTGTCCCTCGGCAAAGTTCACGTCGTCATGGCATGCGCCACAAGCGTCCCTGGTCGGGTTCGTGGTGATATTCGATGCCTGCGGCGTAGCGGGGTCCGCGGGGTCGTGGCACGTAGTGCAGTTGCGTACGTCCTGCGGAAAGGCGACATCGGAGTAGTCGTGGGGTGTGTCGCCAAACCCCCAGATCGTGTAAGTGCCGCCGGCCACCACGCTCGGTAGCTCCTCGCCCATGTGGATCTTGTGAATCATGACCCTGAAGTCCACCGTGTTCCCACTGTTGGCGTCGGCGCTCCCGGGGTTATGGCAGGTCACGCACAACTCCGTATTCACGCGTGCCCCGCCGTGAAGGGCGAGTTTGCCGTGGCAGCTGTTACATGAATCCAGGGCGACGATCTCGCGGTCGTTGATGCCCTGCGTCATGCCCGTAGAAGGTTGGAACGTGAACGTCGGACTGACCGCCGGAAGTTCCTCGCCCAGGAACTCTCCGCGAAGCTCCATACCCACGCGATGCGTCAAATCCGGCTCGAAGGGGATCGCCTTGCCGGTAACCGGATCGGTCACATCGGCGATATTCGTTCCGAACGTATACGTGTACGTTCCGTCGCCGTGGTTGACCAGCCGCCCTCCTCCGTCAGTGGTGGCCTGAACCTTGTCTTCCGTGCCCGGGCCGACCCCATCCGGGGACTCGAGACGGTTGATGTAGCTCTGCCAGCGGTCGGTATCGCCGCCGGTCCCGGGAACCAGCTTCGCGATCGTGAAGCGCGGATCCCCCGGCTCCAGGCCGGTGAACGGAAATCCGTGCTCGTCGGTGACGGTAAAATCCACCACCGGCGCGCTATCGATGGTCACGTCCGTAATGTTGGCATTCAGTGCTGCAGGCGCCTGCGACGGCGGTCCCGGCGGTCCGACGGGGCCTGGTTCACCGCGTGGCCCTTGCTCGCCATCATCTCCTCCGCAGCCGCTGAGCCCGAGGAGCAACAAAGCGCCCAACGCCGCTGCAGTCATCGCGTCGGGCCACAGTCGTTTCGAGGTAGTCATTGGTTGCCCCTCAGCCATGGCACACCGAGACACAAAACCCGCCTTTCTCGAAAACCGTAGAAGCAAGTAAGGAATTTCTCCACACGAACTCTTTGACCTGAGTCAACCAATTCCTTCCGCAAGCCGGCCGGGTTCGAGCTAGACTGTGACGTATTCCGCGTGGGTGCAGGTGGCCGGTAACACCGGGAGGCCAAAATGAAAATGCTCACTGGAATCGTTCTAAGAACGCTTTGTCTTGCCGTCGTCACAGCTCCGGTCGTGCCGGTGGCTCTTGGTGCGGCTGCGCCCGACTCCGCAAAACCGTGCGCTGAATGCCATGGGGAAGATGGCGTAAGCAGCGAGGGCGAGATACCGACCATTGCCGGGGCGTCCGCGTTCTTTATAGAGAACCAGCTCCTCATTTACAAAGAAGAAGCTCGCCCATGTGCCAAGGAGGAATTCGACGAAGCGGAAGACCCTCCTGCCGATGACCACTGTGCGCTCGCGAACGAGCTCTCGGAAGAGGAAGTCATGGAGCTGGCGGAGTATTTCTCCTCACAGGCATTCGTTCCGGCAGACCAGGCCGTAGACCAAGAACTCGCTGAACTCGGGGAGAGGATTCATGAGCGTCGATGTGACAAATGTCACAGCGAAGGCGGTAGTCTTGTTCTCGATGATGCCGGGATTCTCGCCGGTCAATGGAAGGAGTACCTTCTAACACAGCTCCGTCATTACAAAGCCGGCGAACGCTGGCAGCCGGAAAAGATGAAGCCGCAGATGGAGGAGCTGAGCGACAACGAGATCAAGGCGTTGGCCGAATACTATGTGAGCCAGGGCGAAAAGCGATTTTAAGGGGGAGTTATGGCACGACCGCCAGGCCCCGACAACGATGAGCGACGAAAATCCGGGTTGTGGGCGAAGCTATGGCGGGTTCCACGCAAGCGGTACCTGCTCGGGATTCCGTTGGGAGCTTTGCTCGCACTTGTCGTTGGGATCGCGCTGACTGGTGCCACCCTGACGACCATAGAAGCAACCAATTCACTCGGATTCTGTACTTCATGTCACGAAATGGAGGCGTTCGTTTATCAGGAATACAAAGAGTCTGCGCATTTCCAGAACGCGAGCGGGGTGCGTGCCATTTGTGCGGACTGTCATGTTCCGAAAGGGTTCTGGGAAAAGGTAGTTCGCAAGACGCAGGCGACCTTCAAAGAACTGCCCAACCACTTTCTCGGGAAAATAGATACGAGGGAAGAGTTCGAGGCGCACCGTGAGGCGATGGCCGAACGGGTGTGGGCCACCATGCGCGCGAATAATTCCCGTGCATGCCGGACCTGCCACAGCTATGAGGCAATGGCGTTAGCTGCACAGGACCGCTATGCCAAACGCCGGCATTCACAGCGGTACCGCGAAGCCACGGGCAAGACTTGTATCGATTGCCACGAGGGGGTTGCCCACAAATTACCGGAAGGAATGTGAGCCGGCGGACGGCACACCGCCGCTAGTAATGCGCGACGGACCACTCAGTAACCCGGTGGACGGAACGTGTTCGCACAAGGGCGAGCGGTGCAGCGCCGTCGGTCGGCGATTTCCGGTCATATCGCAGATCCATTGACCTGGATCAGAGAAAGAATGCCGTCTCAATGCATAATAAACGGGAGTCATTTTCAATTTGGTGCTTCGCTTACAGGTACTCACGCAGTGTGACGATATGCCACCATATCGAAAAGATTACTAATCCGATCACAGGTAATGCCACGTGTCAGAGCGCTTGTCGATTCGGCTGCCAGGCGCGCGAGCGAAGGCGTGGCGAGGCGCACGTCGAGTGAGCGCAACGCCGCAGCCGGATCGCACAAGCGCTCCCTTCGGGCGAGGCTGTCGGGCGCTCTCGCGGCGTTGCTCGTCGCTCATGTAGCGCTTGCTACACCACGCTCCTCGCGCCTTGCGAGAACGCCCGACAGCCTCGCTGACATGTGGCATTACCTGTAATCGGATTAGTAGTAACCGTCTGACCCTCTCGGACTCTGCATAGTCCGCGAATCCGCCGGACTCACTTGGCCGGTCCTGGCTCAGGGGTATGCATTCGGTCATGCAGGTCCCGGAATTCCACTCCTCTTGGCGTCCTTCAACGGGGCGGGAGGATCACCCATGTTTATCCAGTACGCGCGAAAGGTCGTCGGCGCGGTTGTAGTGATCGTCCCGCTACTACTGTGGGCGGACGTGTCGCAGCCGCCGTCGGACTCGCCCCATGGGAGAAGCGTTCAAGGGGTGTCAGTGTACTTCTCGGTCATTCCAGCCGAGATCATCCGCCAACGGTTCGAGCGGAGCTCGTCCGAGCGTGCAATGCACGGTGGCGTACCTGAAGCGCCCCACGTCCACCATGTCATGGTCGCCCTCTTCGAAACGGCAACCGACGAACGCATCACGGATGCCACCGTGTACGCGCGTATATTGCTCCCGGAGTCGCACGCACCGGCCCCCAAGAAAAGGCGTCTCGAAGCAATGCACGTAGCCGGTACCACGACCTATGGGAACTATTTCGTGTTGGGTACGATAGCGACGTACAACATCGAGGTGATCATCGACTTGCCGCGGCACCCCGGTATCAGGACGTCATTCAGGTATGAGCATACGGCCGGGACGTCGCACCTGTGATGGACCGGTTCCGCGGTGGGTAGCCATTGCGCCTGAATGCTCCGCCGCGTGTAGCACCGCCATCTCGGTTGGGCGCGCTGCGGCACTGGCTGTAGTGCTCAGGCCGTCCGTTGACGAAAGTCAACGGACGGCTTCCATGGCGTGCTATACGGTGTCTACGCGGTATCCGTTCGACCCGCCCTTCCGTCGGTACGGACAAAGTGCCGCGGGGCATCCCCGTGGTGACGACAGTGGGCGGCGGTTACGGCTTGGCGGACAGGTTGCCCGTGCAAGGCTGGCTCGAAGTCGGTTCAAGGTTACCTGATCCGAGAACTGCCGCGATCAGGAGGGCACGATGGATCAGAAGAGCCAGGCTCGCGACAAGCGCAAACGCGGGAGCAAAGCCGAGCGAACGTCTGCCAAGCACCCGGACGCTTCCCCCGGACGCCCCCAGGCACCGCTACCGAAGAAACCCCCGCGACCGACCCGCCGGCGTCGCCGCGCCGCTGGAGGCCGGGCGGCGGTTCGCGAGGATATCTTCACCCTGACCAACCGCAGCGTCCACGCGTCGGTGGGCCGGATGACCGGTGGCGTATCGCCGGTGTCCCTTCTTCAGGCGTATGCGGATTGGGCGTGGCATCTTGCCCTCGCACCGGGCAAGCAGGCCTGGCTGGCCGCAAAGATGGAGCGTAAGGCCGCCAGGCTATGGGCTTATCTGCCGAGAGCGCTGCGTGACGAAGAGTGTCAGCCGTGTATCGAGCCTTTGTCTCATGACCACCGGTTCTCCGATGACGAGTGGCAACGCTGGCCGTACAACGTGATCCACCAGTCCTTCCTGCTGGGACAGCAGTGGTGGCACAACGCCACCATCGATGTCGACGGCGTCACGCCTCACCATGAAGATGTCGTCAACTTCCTCACACGGCAGGTACTGGACATCTTCTCACCCGCCAACTCGCCGTTCACCAACCCGGAGGTGGCCCAGCGGACGATGGAACGCGGCGGTTGGAATTTCGTCGACGGCGCATTCAATTTCGCTGAGGACGTACGTCGTGAAGCATTGGGCGAGCCGCCGGCCGGCGCGGAGGATTACCGGCCCGGCAAACGCGTCGCCTTGACGCCTGGCAAGGTCATCTTCGGCAACCGGCTCATCGAGCTGATCCAGTACAGCCCGGCAACCGAGAAGGTCCAAGCGGAGCCGGTGCTCATCATTCCGGCCTGGATCATGAAGTACTACATTCTGGATCTCTCGCCGGAGAATTCCCTGGTCCGCTGGCTGGTGGAGCAAGGCCACACTGTCTTCATCGTCTCCTGGAAGAACCCGGACGCCACGGACCGCGATCTCGGCATGGACGACTACCGCCGGCTGGGCGTCATGGACGCCCTGGATGCAGTGAACGCGGTGGTTCCCAAGCGCAAGGTGCACGCGGTCGGCTACTGCCTCGGCGGAACGCTACTGTCCATTGCGGCCGCCGCCATGGCGCGCGACGGCGACGACCGGCTCGCCACGGTGACGTTGTTCGCATCCGAGACGGATTTCGACGAGCCCGGGGAGCTCGAGCTCTTCATCGATGAGAGCCAGGTGAGCTTTCTCGAGGACTTGATGTGGCAGCAGGGTTACCTGGACAAATGGCAGATGCGGGGGACGTTCGTCTTCCTGCGTTCCAACGATCTGGTGTGGTCGGCGTCGGTGAATGCCTACCTGATGGGCGAGAAACAGCCCATGTTCGACCTGATGGCCTGGAGCACGGATTCGACCCGCCTGCCCTATCGCATGCACTCGGAGTACCTGCGCCGCCTGTATCTGGATAACGCCCTGGCCGAGGGGGACTACTACGTGGGCGAACAGCCCGTGGTGCTGAGTGACGTGCGCGTGCCGATGTTCGTGGTCGGCACACGCACGGACCATATCGCCCCATGGCGCTCCGTTTACAAGATCCATCTACTCGCCGGCGGCGACGTGACGTTCGTGTTGACCAACGGCGGTCACAACGCCGGTGTCGTCAGCGAGCCGGGGCACAAACGCCGCGTTTATCAGATCGCGGACAAGCCCGCTGACGCGCCCTACGTCGACGCTGACACCTGGTACAAGAAGGTTCCTGAACGCAAGGGGTCATGGTGGCCGGAATGGCGGGCATGGCTCGTCGAGCATTCCAGCGGCGAGTCCGCACCGCCAGGAATGGGAGCGCCCGAAGCCGGCTACAAGCCGCGCCGTAACGCCCCGGGCCGCTACGTGCTCGAACCCTAGTGCCGGGCCGTTTGCCGAATCACGGGATGACGGATCCCGAATCGCTCCACGACTGAACACAGGTGAGCTCATGGATCTCAACGGAAAGGTCATCGCGGTGACAGGCGCCGGACGTGGATTGGGACGCAAGATCGCGGAAATGGTAGCGGCCAAGGGCGCACAGCTTGCATTGGCGGGGCTACACGAAGAGGGCCTGCGTGAGACGGCAAGGCTGTGCGAAGCGGCAGGTGGACAGGCCGCCGTCTACCAGCTCGACGTTTCCGACGAATCGTCCGTCGAACGAGCGTTTTCCGATATCGTGCGCGAATTCGGCACGTTGCATGGACTGGTCAACAATGCCGGCATCACCCGGGATGGCTTGCTGGTGAAGGCGAAAGACGGTCAGGTCGAGAAAACCATGCCGCTCGAGGACTGGGAGGCCGTCATCAAGGTGGACCTGCGCGGTGTATTCCTGGCGGCACGGGCTGCAGCATCAACGATGATCGAGTTGGGCCAAGGCGGCGTGATCGTGAATATATCCAGCATTTCGCGTGCCGGAAACTTCGGCCAGACCAACTACGCCGCGGCCAAGTCGGGTGTCGTCGCCATGACCGTGACGTGGGCAGAGGAGCTCGCGCGTCATGGTATTCGCGCCGCGGCGATCGCTCCGGGGTTCGCCAACACGCGAATGGTTTCGAGCATGCCGGAAAAGGCGCTCGACCGTATCAAGGCTCGGATACCGCTGGGGCGCCTTGCTGAGCCTTGGGAAATCGGGCATTCGGTCGTATACGTCCTGGAGAATGACTACTTCAACGGCCGGGTTCTGGAGGTCGACGGGGGCCTCAGGCTTTAGCCCGGGCATGGGGACGACAATCCCGGGCCCGGGGCGTGGCGATGGCAGGGCTGGTCAGCGCTGAACCGATCGCCTCGCGGTCACGCGAATTCCGTTATCCGGCGTTTGCGTCGATATTCCTTTGTAGGCAAACGGGTCATTCGCTTGAACAGCCGCCGGAATGCGGCGGCGTCTTCGCAGCGCGCTCGCCGATGGTGACGAGAACGGCATCCATATAGCGGCAGCGCCAGCACCTGCTACTGCGCTTCGGCCGCAAGCCCGCGATAACGCCAGGCGTAATACAGCACTGGTATGACCAGCAGCGTCAGCACCGTCGAGACGAAGATCCCGAAGATGAGCGAGATGGCGAGGCCGTTGAAGATGGGATCGTCGATGATGAAGAACGCCCCGATCATCGCTGCGACGCCGGTCAGCGCAATGGGCCGCGCGCGTACCGCCGCCGCCCGGATGACGGCGTCGTGAAGCGCGGTCCCAGCTCGGGTCTCCAGGTCGATGAAGTCGACCAGCAGGATGGAGTTCCGCACGATGATCCCGGCGAGTGCGATCATGCCGATCATCGAGGTGGCCGTGAACTTGGCGTCAAGCAACGCGTGACCGGGCATGACGCCGATGATCGTCAGGGGAATCGGCGCCATGATGATGAGCGGCACCCCGTAGGATCGGAACTGTGCCACCACGAGCAGGTAGATCAACACCATACCCACGGCGTAGGCGATGCCCATGTCGCGAAACGTCTCGTAGGTGACCTGCCACTCGCCGTCCCATTTGATCGAAGGCGTCACCGCGACGCCCGGTTGGTCGACGAAGTGCTGTGAAACCGCATCGCCATTCGGCAGTGGCTCGGACCAGAGCCTGCTCACCATGTCGAACATCCCGTACAGCGGGCTGTCGAGCTCGCCGGCCATATTGGCGGTGACGAAGACGACTGGCATCAGGTCCTTGTGGTAGATGGTCGTCTCCCATGTGGTCTCCACGACGCCGGCGATTTCCGAGAGGGCCACGAGATCACCGGAGCGGCTGCGCACTCGCAGTCTGAGGAAGCTCTCCAGATCCGCCTTGTCGCCGGCCGAGAACTCCAGCCGGATGGGGAGCGCGTATTTCACCCGCCTTTCGTGCAGGTAGCTGACATCCTCGCCCCCCAGGGCGGTTGTCACCGCGCCGATGACGGTTTCCTGGGCGACGCCGAGCCGTGCCGCTTTCTCGCGATCCACCGTGAGCCGGTATTTGAGCGCCGGCGCCTCCACGGAATCGTCGACGTCCACGATGCCATCAGTGCTCGCGAATACCTCCCGCAGCGAGTGCGCCGAGGCGATCTGGCGTTCGTAGGTGGGGCCGTAGACCTCCGCGACGATGGGCGCCTGCACCGGAGGCCCCGGGGGGACCTCCACGATCTTGACGTTCGCATCGAAGCGGTCGCCGATTGCCTGCAGCGGGGCGCGCACCGCCAGTGCGATCTCGTGGCTCTTCCTGCCCCGGGCGTCCTTGTCCACGAGATTGACCTGCACGTCACCGAGGTGTGGCTCGGCGCGACGGTAGTACTGGCGCACCAGACCATTGAAATTGATGGGTGCCGCCGTTCCCGCGTAGGTCTGGTAATTCGCCAGCTCGGGTACGTCTTCCAGGTGGCGCCCGAGCGCACTGAGTACGCGTTGGGTCTGCTCGACGGGGGTACCCTCCGGCATATCGACGATCACCTGGAATTCGGACTTGTCATCGAACGGCAGCATCTTCAGAACAACGAGGTTCGTGGCCGGCAGTGCGAGCGCGGCGGCGATCAGCACGATCACGGCGACCAGCATTCCCCAGCGTGGCACGCGGCCGTGGCGGCCGCGCAGGAATGGCGTCATCAGGCGCTCGAAGAAGCGCAGCAGCCGCCCCGTCCTGGACTCGCCCTGCTGTTCCGAGGCGTGGTGAACGTGTCGCCGAATCAGGCGGTAGGCGAACCAGGGCGTTACCACGAAAGCGACGACGAGGGAAATCAGCATGCCGGTGCTTGCATTGATGGGAATGGGGCTCATGTAGGGCCCCATGAGCCCAGTGACGAAAGCCATCGGCAGCAGCGCGGCTATGACGGTGAAGGTCGCGAGAACCGTGGGGCCACCGACCTCGTCCACCGCGACCGGCATGACCTCCAGCAGGCTGCGGTCGCTGAGTGCGAGATGCCGGTGGATGTTCTCGACGACCACGATGGCGTCGTCTACCAGGATGCCGATGGAGAAGATGAGCGCGAACAGCGACACACGGTTGATCGTGAATCCCCACGCCCAGGAGCCGAACAGCGTGATCAACAACGTGATCACCACCGCGGCGCCTACGACGGTCGCCTCGCGCCAACCCAGAGTGATCAGCACCAGGAGTACGACCGAGGCGGTGGCGAACACCAGCTTGGTGATCAGCGTGTTGGCTTTGTCCGCCGCCGTTGCGCCGTAGTCGCGGGTGATGGTGTAGCGAACGCCCTCGGGAATGGTCAGCCCTTCGAGCTGTACCACGCGGCGGGCAATCGCCTGGGTGACGTCGACAGCGTTGGTGCCCGGTTTCTTCGCGATCTGCAGCGTCACGGCCGGGTGCAGCCCGCCCGGTCCGTCGCCCGTGCCGAAGCCCATGAACACCGAACGCTCCGGGGTATCCGGCATTCTCGCGACCGTGGCCACATCCTCCAGGTAGACGGGCCGATCGCCGACGACGCGCACGACGAGTTGGCGTACTTCTTCCACGGTGGCGAGGAAGTCCCCCGCCTGGACCGGGATGGTCGTGTTATCACGCGTGATGTTCAATTCCGGCCCGCTGCGGTTCGCCGCCAGCAGGCTGCTGCGGAGCTCGCCGAAGCTGACGCCATGCGCGGAGAGCTTCACGGGATCCAGCTCCACGGCCACGACGTCGTCCGGCCCGCCAATGGTGCGGATATCGCGGGTGCCGGGAATGCGTTTGAGTTCCGCCTCCAGACTATGGGCCACTCGCAGTAACTCGTGGCTACCCACCTCTTGTGCGTCGGACCACAGGGTCACCGCCATCACGGGCACATCGTCGATGCCCCTGGGCTTGACCAGCGGCTCCCCCACGCCGAGGTTGGACGGCAGCCAGTCACGGTTCGAATACAGCTTGTTATACAAGCGGACCAGGGCATCCGTGCGTGCCTCGCCCACCTGGTACTGCACGGTCAGCGCGGCGAGACCCGGCCGCGAGAGTGACCACACGTGCTCGATGCCTTCGATCTCCGAGAGGACCTGCTCGGCCGGGGTCGCCACCAGGTGCTCGATCTCCGCCGGGCTGGCGCCCGGGAACGGAATGAAAACGTCCACCATCGTGACGTCGATCTGCGGCTCCTCTTCCTTGGGTGTGATGACGATCGCGAACAGTCCCAGGAGCAACCCGGCGAGCGCCAGCAACGGCGTAATCTCGGCAGCCTGGAACGCCTTCGTGATCCGTCCCGGAAGCCCCAGATCCCGGTCACTCATCGTTGGCCTTTCCGGCGACGACGGCCATTGCCGCCACGGGATCCACGGCGATGCGCTCGCCGGTGGACAGCCCCGCCAGTATCTCCACCTCGTCGTCGCGGCGCGGGCCCAGGCGAACCTGCCGCAACCGGGGGCCGCCGTCCTCCCCGATCACGTATACCGCCCGCAACTCACTGCGATAGAGCACGCTCGCGTGCGGAACGAGCAGCGCCGAACGCCTCCCTTGGGGGAGGCGGACTTCAATCGCCATGCCCGGGTACAATCCGTGCTTCCCTGCCGGGAGATTCACGCGGACCTCGAAGTCGTGAGTCGCTTCATCGGCAACGGGAAAGAACGTCAGCGCACGGCTTTCCAGAAGCTGCCCGTCCGGCAACGATACGATTGCCGATGAGCACTCGCGAACGGCTTCGGCGAAGCGCTGGGGGACGTGCACGCTCACCCGCAGGCGCTCGAGGGAAAGGCCGGTCATCAGCGGGCTTCCGGGGCGCACGCTCTCACCACGCTCCACGTGGCGGGCGACGACCACCCCCGGGTACGGTGCCCGTATACGCGTGTAGTCGAGCTGCTGCTCGGCCTGGCGGAGCGACGCCTCGGCTGCTTTCACGCGCGCCTGCGCTGCGTGGTAAGCCGCCGCGACCCGGTCGAACTCGGACTGAGCCACCGCCTCACGGTCCAAGAGGTCGCGCATTCGCAAATAGCGTGCACGTGCGTCGGACAACGTGGCTTCGGCCTCGGCAAGCGCGGCGCGTGCGCTCTCCACCTCCGCGCGCTGGACCGTGTCATCGATCTCGACGATAAGCTCGTCGGCGGGGACGAAGTCATGCACGTCCACGTGCAATGCCGTGACCGTGCCCGATGTCTGCGCCGTCACGGTGCTGCGGGTCACCGCTTCGACCAAGCCATCGAAGGCGCGCCAGTCGACGACGTCCCGCCGGCTCACCGCAACGGTTGCGAGCTCCGAGGACAACACCGGTAGCATCCCGATGAGCAGCAGCGCGACCACGAGCGCACCCTTGAAGCGGCACGATGCTACCCAACGCATTGATCTGTACCTCGCGTGCCGGGACAAGGCCGTCTCTGCCGAAGCCGGCGTCGAGTACGGATACATTCGAGCCTAAGGCCCGCTCGGACGTCGTCTCTGACCTGGGTCAAGTAATCGCATCGGTCGCCTCATGACACCGCTGGGGCGCGGCGTCTTCAGGCACTCGGCGTGGA
Organism: Arhodomonas sp. AD133; assembly: GCF_051195215.1. Classification (NCBI taxonomy): domain Bacteria; kingdom Pseudomonadati; phylum Pseudomonadota; class Gammaproteobacteria; order Chromatiales; family Ectothiorhodospiraceae; genus Arhodomonas; species Arhodomonas sp. AD133. The sequence continues at coordinate 43,557 of NZ_JBNAZM010000001.1, forward strand.
CCACTCGGACTGCCGGCCATCGTCGTTCCGGTTGGCAAGTGCGTGGCCCTGGAGGTTGATTTTCGTCAACCGGGTGCGCCCCCCGGTGCTATAGGGTGCTATAGGTTGCCGCAGCGACATGTCGTCCCGGTTGCCGGTCCAGGGACCGGAAATCGCCGGTTGACGAGCCCCACGTTTCGGCACGTGTGCAGGGCGGTTCGCCAGACCTCGGGTAATCGGGCGCTCAGTCACCGCCGGCTCGGTGAGCGCAGCGGATAGCTCGCCACAGCGACGGCGCGCTCGCGTGCGTGAGGGGAATCGGCCATGCCGTATACATGATACGGCGCTATCGCGACGGGGTGGTACGTCGGGTGCCGTCCGACGAGGAAATCCGGCGCGTGGAGGCGCGTTTTCCCGGCACGGTCGTGGAGCTCAACGTTCACGAGGGGATGAGGCTATCGGAGCTGCTACACCAGGACTCCTATTCCTATGAGCTCGGCGTGGTGTTCGTCGGCGCGGATAGCGAGGACGACCTGGAGGATCGGATACAGTGGTGCGAGAACGCGCTGGCGTTCGTCATCGATGCGGACTGCTCGCCGTGGTGGGTCACCGCGTGATGCCGCGCGGCGATGCGAGGACCTCGGGTCGCCCTTGCACGGCTCGGCGGTCGGGTTCAACCCGCATCGGACGGCTTTCCGGACAACGCCTTGCGGCACCGTTCGTGTGATTCGATTGCCGCGGCAAGGTCGCGTTTGAATGTTTCCCGTGCCGGCCGTGCCTGGGTAACGATGTCATCGAGCCGGTAGAACTCGAGGGTGCGGATGTCGACGAGTGCCGGCTTGACGTAGATGTCCGGCTCGGAACTCGCGCGTTTCGCCGCGACAATGCTCGTCTGCATGATGTCGAAAGTGTTCAGCACCGCATCCAGCGAGGATAGTCGCTCCGTACGGGACCGCGTGCCGGTCACGTCGACGGCGACGGTAATATCGCAATCGCGCGGCAGTATGTCCCAGGGCACCGGGTTGACTACGCCGCCGTCGACGAGCAGGCGATCATCGATGTGCACGGGCGTGAACAGGCCGGGGATCGCCATACTGCCCTCCACCGCCCGCCGGAATGGGCCGCGGTCGAACACGACCTGCCGGCGACGCCAGAAGTCGGTGGCAACCACCGACAAGGGGATCTCCAGCTCCTCGAACACGGTGGCCTCGATTTGGTGATAGAGCGCCGCGAGCAGACGCTCCGTGCTGATCAGCCCGCCGCGGCCGATTTCGGGTTCCAGCAGCCTTGCCCAGCGGAAGACGTTCTTCTCCAGGAGAATGGTTCGCAGGGAGTCGGAATCCCCTATGGCGAGGTCCGCGGCGATTTCCCGAATCCCCGTCGCCGGAATGCCGGAGGCGTAAAGCGCGCCGATCACGGCGCCGGCACTCGTACCGGCGATGTGGCACGGCTTCACGCCGAGCTCGTCGAAGACCTCCAGCATGAGGATATGCGCCAACCCTCCTGCTCCGCCCGCACCGAGTGCCAACCCGATGCGTGGCGTAGCCCGCGATGGCCCGGCCTGCCCGTCACGCGTCGACACTGCGGCGGTCACCGCTCGTCCCCGGCAGCCTCCGGCCCCTGCCCCGTCGTCGCGCGGCGCAGAGCCCAGAGCAGATCCTCCCGTGCAATCACGCCGGTGACCACGCCGTCCGTAGCCACCGGGAAGCTCTTGTTCCGGGTCTCCACCATCTTGTCGAGAACGCGCGTGAGCGGGAGCTCGGGGGGCACGGTGATGGGTTCACGCGTCATCACTTCCGCGACCGGGCGGGTGACGATTTCCTCGTAGTGCGGAATCTTCGCGGCGGTCGTGAATGAAAAGGCACGCAGGATGTCCAGCTTGGTAGCGACGCCCTCCAGACGTCCGGTGTGATCGACCACCGGCACGCCGTTGAAGTCGTTGCGTGCGAATATCGCTTCGAGCTCACCCAGTGTCGTGTCCTGGCTGATCGTGACGGGATCGCGGGTCATGGCGTCGCTGACCCGGTAGTGCAGGAACTCGTACATCCTTGCCACCTCCTTCTTGGCCAGGGAACTCTCCCGCAGTCTACATGCCGCGATCATGCCGGTCGCTGCCCGTGTCATGGATATTGCCGAGATACGCCAGGCAGCCGTTGAGGCTCGATAGCTTCGGATAGTCGTACTCGGGGATGCGGCGGCCGAGGCGGTCCTCGAGAGCGAGAACGAAGTTGACGAAGTCCACGGAGTCGATCTCCGCCTGGTCGCGAAAGGCGACCTCGGGCTGGATCGTTTGCGGATCGATGTCCGGCGCGACTTCACGCAAGGCGTCGAGAATCGTCTCCTGCATGGGCTGGTCGGTCATGATGCCTCCCCCGTCTCCGGTTGGCCTGCTTGTGCGTCCAGGAGTGTCGACAGATCGCCGGGGTCGTCCCCCGTGCTCTGCGCGCGAAGCACCCGACGGGCGATCTTGCCGGAGCGCGTGTAGGGCAGCGTTGCACGGAATTCCACCGTGCGCGGGGCCACTGCCGGCCCCAGTCGGCGGCGGGCGTGGGCGATGAGCGCCCGCGAGAGCGTCGTGTCTGCCCTGATGCCCTCGTCCACGACCACGTACGCATGCACTCGCTCCCCGGTCATCGGGTCCGGCAGCCCGACCACCGCGACGTCCACCACCGCCGGATGGCCCCGCAACGCCGCCTCCACCTCCGCCGGGCCCACCAGGTGGCCGGCGGTTTTGATCAGGTCGTCACCCCGGCCGACGAAAGTGAGCCATCCGTCGGCATCACGTTTGACCATGTCACCGGTGAGGTAGCAGCCATTCCGGAAACTCGCCGCATAGCGTTCGGGGTCGTTGAGATAGCCGCGGAACATCGACGGCCACTGCGCGCGCAGGGCGAGCTCTCCCGGCTCGCCGGCAGCCGTTACGCGGGTCAGTCCGCCATCCGCATCTCGCGCCACCACCTCTGCCTCCACACCGGGCAACGCCTTGCCCATTGCGCCCGGCGGGCACTGCGATTCGGGCAGGCTCGCGATCATGATCGACCCGGTCTCCGTCTGCCACCAGGTGTCACGGATACGCCGACCCAGCGCGTCTTCCGCCCAGTCCGCGCAGGCGCGGTCGAGTGGCTCGCCCACGCTCGCGGCGACGCGCAGGTGGGAAAGGTCGCGCCCTTGCCACAGCGGTGTGCCGCAGCGGCGCAGCATACGGAGCGCGGTGGGCGCGATGTACCAGACGGCCACACGTTGGTGCTCGAGAATATCCATCCAGCGCACGGGATCGAATTCACCGCCGTCGACGATCACCGTCGCGCCCACCGCCAGCGGTGCAATCACGCCGTAGGCGATGCCGGTCACCCAACCCGGGTCCGCCGTGCACCAGAAGATATCGCCGGGCTGCAAGTCGAGCGCTACCGACGCGCTGTGATGTTGGGCGACCACCGCCTCGTGAACATGCTCGACGCCTTTCGGCGTGCCGGTCGTGCCGCTGGTGAAGTGCAGCAGGGCGGGATCATCGTCGGCAGTCGGCGGCACGGGCGAGGCCGCGGTTACCTGCTCCAGCAGCTCGGGGTAACTCGCGCATCCCTTATCCCGCACGGTGGCGTCGTCGAGAATGAGAATGCGCTCGATGCCGTAGTCCGCCGGATCCAGCGCCGTGAAGCGCCGCCCGAACAGCGACGCCGTGGTCACGACCACCCTGGGACGTGCGAGTGCCAGGCGGGCGGCGAGCGGCTCCGGACCGAATGCGGTGAACAGGGGGCAGAAGACCGCCCGCATGCGCACGCAGCCGAGCAGCATGGCAAAGAGCTCCGGCCGGCGGCCGCCGAGCCAGGCGACCCGGTCACCGGGGACGACGCCGAGATTCGCCAGGGCGGCGGCAGTGCAGGCGCTGCGTTCGGCGAGGTCGGCGTAGGTCCACTCGCTGACCCGGCCCCGGGGCTCGATGTAGCGCACGGCCACGCGGGCGCCGTCACCGGCGCGGACATGGCGGTCCGCGGCTTCGTGCGCGATGTTGATGCCGCCACCGGGCAAGCCGTCGAGCCGGCGCCTGGCGGCACGCCAGATATTCTCTGCATTGCCCGAGCTGCGCATCGTCGCACCCACGGCAGTAACGGATCGTCCGTATATTGGCCCGATCCGTGCCGGCGAGGCTTGACCTGGGACAACCATGCGCCAGGTCTGCCAGGTGATAATCCCTATTTCGCGCTTAGCACAGTCCGCGTTACGGCGTCGAAGGGAGGCGCTCATGACGATAAGGAATCTCGGCCACCTCTTCTCACCCACGTCGGTCGCGTTGATCGGCGCCAGCCGGACCCCGCAATCGGTGGGCGCCGTCGTGGCGCGCAATTTGTTCAAGTCCGGGTTCGACGGCCCGATCATGCCCGTGAATCCCAAGCACCGGGCCGTTCAGGGCGTTCTCACCTATCCGGACGTGGCGAGTCTGCCGGTAACGCCGGATATGGCGGTAGTCTGTACGCCTCCCGACACGGTGCCCGGCCTGATCCGCGAACTCGCCGAACGCGGCACGAAGGCGGCAGTGGTCATCACGGCCGGGTTCGGCGAAGGCGGCGACGAGGCCGGTGCCGAACGGCGTCGGGCGATGCTGGAGGCCGCCCGGCCCAGCCTGATGCGAGTGGTCGGACCGAACTGCCTGGGCGTGCTGGTACCGAGAATCGGCCTCAATGCGAGCTTCTCCCACATCACGCCCAGATCCGGGCGCCTGGCCTTCGTCACGCAGTCGGGGGCGATCGTCACCTCCGTGCTGGACTGGGCGCAGAGTCGCGGGATCGGGTTCTCCCATCTGGTGTCGCTGGGCGATATGGCCGATGTGGATTTCGGCGACATGCTGGACTACCTGGCCAACGATGCCGAAACCCGAGCCATCCTGCTCTACGTGGAAGCTGTCACCAACGCCCGCAAGTTCATGTCCGCCGCTCGCGCGGCGGCGCGCATGAAACCGGTAATCGTGGTCAAGGCGGGACGCCACGCAGAAGGCGCACGCGCGGCCGCCTCCCACACCGGTGCGCTGGCCGGTGCGGACGCAGTGTACGACGCGGCCTTTCGCCGTGCAGGCATGCTGCGGGTGTTCAGCCTGGACGAGCTGTTCGCCGCCGTGGAGACACTCGCCATGAGCGAGATCCCCCATGGCGACCGCCTGGCCATCGTCACCAACGGCGGTGGCATCGGTGTGCTGGCGACGGATGCTTTGATCGATCAGCACGGGACGCTGGCGGAGCTGGGCGAGCAGACCATCGCCAACCTTGACGACGTGCTGCCGCCGACCTGGTCCCGCGGCAATCCCGTCGACATCATCGGCGACGCCCCGGGACAGCGCTACGCCGACGTGCTCGCGATACTGATGGACGCCCCCGAGGTGGATGCCGTGCTTGTCTTGAACTGCCCGACCGCTGTGGCCGATAGCGTCGAGGCGGCACAGGCGGTCATCGACACCGCCGAACGGTTCGTGCACGACAATGGCCGGGCGCGCCACCAGACCCTGCTCACGAGCTGGGTAGGGGAAACCACGGCCGAGCAGGCCAGGGCGCTGTTCGGCGAGCACCGCATCCCCACTTACACGACACCGGAAGCGGCAGTTCGGGCCTTCATGCACGTGGTGAACTATCGCCGCAGTCAGGAGGCTCTGATGGAGACCCCTCCGTCCGTTCCCGAGGATTTCGATTTCGACCGCGAGCGTGCCCGGCGCATCATCGTCCAGGCTGCGGACGAACAACGCGAGTGGCTGACCGAACCCGAGGCCAAGGATGTGCTCGCCGCTTACGGCGTGCCGGTGGTGACGACACGCATTGCCGCCTCGCCACGGGAAGCCGCCGAGCTCGCCGCGAACCTCGGCGGCCCGGTGGCCGTGAAGATTCTCTCCGCGGACATCACCCACAAGTCCGACGTCGGTGGGGTCGATCTGGACCTGGCGGGGCCCACGGCCGTGCAGAGCGCTGCGGAGGCCATGCTGGCGCGGATAGGTGAAGCGAAACCCGATGCGCGTATCGAAGGGTTCAGTGTCCAGCCCATGGTGCGCCGTCCGGGGGCCTACGAGCTCATCGTCGGCATGACCGACGACCCCCAGTTCGGCCCGGTGATTCTCTTCGGCCACGGCGGAACCGCCGTGGAGGTGTTGAAGGACCAGGCGCTGGGCTTGCCGCCGCTGAACATGAAGCTCGCCCGCGAGATCATCTCGCGAACCCGTATTCACACCCAGCTCCAGGGCTATCGGGGTCTGCCGGCTGCGAATATCGACGCCATCGCGCTGACGCTCATCCGCATCGCACAGCTCGTCGCCGACGTGCCGGAAATCGTCGAGCTGGACATCAATCCACTGCTTGCCGACGCCTACGGCGTTCTCGCGCTGGATGCGCGTGTGCGTCTCGGCGAACGCAATGGCGAGGGCACCGAAAGGCTCGCGATACGCCCCTACCCCAAAGAGCTGGAAGAGGACGTGCCCCTCGGCGACGGCCGCACGCTGCAGCTGCGGCCCATTCTGCCCGAGGACGAGCCCGCCCTGCAGCGGGCGTTCGCCAAGCTCACCCCCGAGGAGGTGCGCCTGCGCCTGTTCGTGCCCGTGAAGACGTTGTCCCACGTCACCGCTGCCCGGTTCACGCAGCTCGACTACGATCGGGAGATGGCATTGATTCTCTGTGACCATGCGCGTGCGGGCGAGGCGGAGATCTACGGCGTGGTTCAGATTTCCACCGATCCGGACAACGAACGCGCGGAGTACGCCATCATCGTCGGCCACGAGGTCACCGGCATGGGGCTGGGCATGCTGCTCATGCGGCGGATCATCGACTACTGCCGAGCCCGTGGCACCCGCAGGATATTCGGCGATGTGCTGCGGGACAACGCGACCATGCTGCGCCTGTGCGAGCGATTGGGCTTCGTGCGTCACCCGGTGCCGGAAGAGCCGGAGATCGTCCGCGTGGAGCTGGCGCTCTCGCAGTCACCGTCGTGACCGTCTGCACGGGGGAACGTCGTGGCTCGTGGACGCACGGGGGGCGGGCATGCGGCCCCGTCCGGTGCCGCGGTGCAGCCAAAGTGGCGATTCGAAAGATCAGTAATGCGTGCTCCGACATGTACCGACGGGCGTCTCGCCCAAACCAACGGGGAAGCGATTGCGTAACTATCGTCGGCTTGTCGTCTGGACCGCGGTCCTCGTGCTGCTGGCTGCCGGTGTCTGGTACTGGAGCCGCCCTGCTCCGCCGCAAGTCCGGATTGCCCCCGTCGAGCGCGGCGCGGTAGAGCGTACCGTGAGCAATACCCGGGCGGGCACGGTCAAGGCCGCGCGGCGGGCGCGTATATCGCCGAGCACGAGCGGCCAGGTCGTCAGTCTCCCGGTTCACGAAGGCGCGCGGGTGGAGGCTGGCGACCTGCTGCTCGAGCTGTGGAACGACGATATCCGCGCCGAGCTGGAAGTCACGCGGGTGAGCGCCGAAGCCGCGGACGCCCGCGCCGATCAGCTTTGCGTGCAGGCACGCGCAGCGAAACGCGACGCTGATCGCATACAACGCTTGCGCAGCCAGGAATCGGTCTCGGAGGAAGCGGCGGATCGTGCGGTCAGCGAACGCGACGCCAGCGCTGCCGCCTGTCTGGCCGCCCGCAAGGACGCTACCACCGCCCGGCACCGCATCGCGGCCGTCGAGGCGGCCCTGGCGCGCACTCGGCTGCATGCCCCGTTCGACGGCGTCGTCGCCGAGGTCAACGCCGAGCTCGGCGAGATCGTCACCCCCTCCCCCATCGGCATCCCGACGCCCCCGGCGGTGGACCTGATCGATACCACCACGCTGCTGGTCAGCGCCCCCATCGACGAAGTGGACGCGCCGGCGGTGGCCGTGGACATGCCTGCGCGCATCAGCCTGGATGCGTTTCCCGGACGTGTCTTCGATGGCCGTGTCACCCGTATCGCCCCGTACGTTCTGGACGTGGAGAAACAGGCCAGAACGGTGGAGGTGGAAGTCACCTTCACCGCCGAAAGCGAAACGCAGCGACTTCTGCCCGGTTACAGCGCGGATGCGTTGATCCTGGTGGACGTGGCCACCGATGTGCTGCGCGTGCCGAGCGAAGCCATGGCGGGTGATGACGCCGTGCTCGTCGTCACCCGGGATGGACGTGTGGCGCGACGTCAGGTGACCACGGGGATCCGCAACTGGGATTTCACGGCCGTGCGTGCGGGCCTCGACGACGACGACCGGGTAATCGTCTCCAGCGACCACGCCACCCTCACCGAGGGGATGGCCGTGCGCATCACCGAGGACGACACGCCATGATCCAGCTCGACGGCGTACAACGGCATTTCACCGTGGGCGGCGAGCTGGTCCGCGCGCTGGATGGCGTCGACCTCGATCTGGCCGACGGCGAATACGTATCGATCATGGGGCCATCGGGGTCCGGCAAGTCGACGCTGCTGCACGTGCTCGGCCTTCTCGACCGCCCCACGAGTGGCGTTTACCGCATCGACGGACGGGACGTCACCGCCCTCGATGACGAGGTCCGTACCCGGGTACGCGCCGAGAAGATCGGCTTCGTCTTCCAGTTCTTTCATCTCGTCCCGCGTCTCACCGCCGCCGAGAACGTGGAGCTGCCCCTCACCCTGGCAGGCGTGCCACCGCCGCAGCGGCGGGAACGCGTCATGCAGGTGCTGGAGGCCGTCGGGCTAACGGGGCGTGCCCGCCACCTCCCGGGCCAGCTTTCTGCCGGCCAGCGCCAGCGCACCGCGATCGCGCGGGCTACCGTGACCTCTCCGTCGCTGCTGCTGGCCGACGAGCCTACCGGGAATCTCGACCGCCGCACCGGCAGTGACGTCATCGACCTGCTCGAACGCCTCAATACCGGGGGTATCACGTTGGTGGTCGTCACCCACGACCCGGAGATCGGCGGGCGAGCGGGGCGCCACATCCGCCTGGTCGACGGACGCGTCGCCGCTGACGACGGCGTGAGGGCCGCGTCGTGACCACCGTGGACGGCGTGCGTTTCGCCGTACGCGCCCTCGCCGGCTATCGAAACCGTAGCCAGTTGATGCTCGCCGCCATGGCCATCGGCGTGGCCGCGGTGGTCGTTCTCACCGGTCTCGGCGAGAGTGCGCGTCGTTATGTCGCGGGCGAGTTCGCTGCTCTGGGCACCAATCTCCTGGTGGTGCTGCCGGGGCGCAACGAAACCACCGGCGGCGCGCCGCCCATCGTGGGTGCCACTCCCCGCGACCTCACCATCGACGACGCGCTCGCACTGTATCGCAGTCGTGCCGTCGCCCGGGTGGCGCCGCTGAACGTGGGCGAGGCGCCGGTTTCCCACGGGCGGTTCAGCCGTGACGTCACCATTCTCGGGACCACTGCCGCCTACGATGCGGTGCGTTCGCTGCACCTGGAGTCCGGCCGTTTTCTGCCCGAAGAAGCGCTCGATCGGCCCAGCCCGGTGGTCGTTCTGGGTGTGACCGTGCGCCAGGAGCTCTTCGGTGACACCGCGGCGCTGGGGCGTTGGGTGCGCATCGGTGATCGCCGCTTCCGCGTCATCGGCATCTCCGTGCAGCGGGGCCAGTCCCTGGGCGTGGACATGGACGATGTGGCCATCATACCGGTGGCCTCCGCTCAGGCGCTGTTCGACACGCCGTCGCTGTTCCGCATCCTCGTCCAGGTCCGCGAGCGCGGCGCGCTGGCGCAGGCACAGGCGGATGTGCGACGAATCATCCGCGAACGCCATGAGGGCGAGGACGACGTCACGGTGATCACCCAGGACTCGGTGCTCGCCGCCTTCGACCGCATACTCTCGAGCCTGACGCTGGCGGTGGGCGGCATCGCCGCCATCAGCCTGGTTGTCGCCGGCGTGCTGATCATGAACGTCATGCTCATCGCCGTGAGTCAGCGCACGGCGGAAATCGGCCTGTTACGGGCGCTCGGGGCGTCCAGGCGGCAGGTGCTGGCGTTGTTCCTCGGCGAAGCCCTGCTGCTCGCGAGTGCCGGCACCGTCGTCGGCATAGCGCTGGGCCTCGTCGGCGGCGCGCTGATCCACCTGGCGTTCCCGGTGCTGCAGCCGTGGCCGCCGGTTTGGGCACCCGCCGCGGCGGCGGCGATCGCACTGGTGACCACGGCGGTGTTCGCCTGGCTGCCGGCCCGCCGCGCCGCGCGCCTGGATCCTATCGTGGCTTTGGCGGGTCACTGATGCGAATCGCCGACTATCTGCGTCTGACATGGCGCACCGTGGTCGCCCTGCGGCTGCGCAGCGCGCTCACGGCGCTGGGCATCGCCATCGGCATCGCCGCGGTGATTCTGCTCACCTCCATCGGCGAGGGGCTGAACCGGTTCGTGCTCGCCGAGTTCAGCCAGTTCGGCACGAATATCATCGCCGTGAATCCGGGGCGCCAGTCCACCCATGGCGCTTCCATCGGCATATTCGGCACGGTCAGCCCGCTGACCATCGACGACGCCGAGGCCTTGCGGCGTATACCCGGGGTACGCGCGTCGATGGGCGTCATCCAGGGTAACGCCGAGGTGGAATCCGGCCGCCGTGCCCGTCGCACGATGGTGCTCGGCGTCGGCGCCGAGATGCCCGCCGTGTTCTCGTTCGCACCCGCAATCGGCCGTTTCCTGCCGCCGGATGATCCCACGACCGCGCGGCCGCTGGCGGTGCTGGGGAGCAAGGTCCACGAGGAACTCTTCGGTGCCCGCGACGCGCTGGGCGAGCGGATACGCATCGCCGGCAGCCGGTTTCGGGTCGTCGGCGTGATGGCGAGCAAGGGCCAGATCCTCGGTTTCGACATGGATGATGCCGTCTACATCCCCACTGCGCGAGCGCTCGAGCTGTTCAACCGTGACGGTGTCATGGAGATTGACGTGCTCTACCGTGAGGGCCGCTCCGCCCGCGAGGTCGCCGAGGCCGTCGCGGCCGTGCTGACGGCACGTCACGGCCGCCGGGATTTCACCATGACCACCCAAGAGGAGATGCTGAGCACACTCGGCTCGGTGCTCGACGTGCTCACGTTCGCCGTGGGCGCGCTGGGTGCGATCTCGCTGGCCGTGGGCGCGGTGGGCATACTCACCATCATGACCATCGCAGTGCGCGAGCGTACCGCTGAAGTCGGCCTGTTGCGCGCGCTGGGCGCCAGCCGCGGTCAGGTCATGATGCTCTTTCTCGGTGAAGCAGTGGTACTGGCAACGCTCGGAGGCGCGACCGGGCTCGCGCTGGGGGCCGCCGGGGGGCAGCTCCTGAGGGTGGTGGTGCCGGGGTTGCCCGTGCACACCCCCTGGGAATTCGCCGTCGCCGCCATCGCGGTCGCGGGTCTGATCGGCCTGATCGCCGGCGCGTGGCCCGCCCGGCGCGCTGCCGACCTTGACCCCATCGATGCACTCCGCGCGGAATGATGCAAGCAATGCCCGTGAACCGGTGAGGTTGCCATGATCACGCTGTTTCTATGCGGTGACGTGATGACGGGGCGTGGCGTCGACCAGATCCTGCCTCACCCCGGCGATCCGCAGCTGCACGAGGCGTTCGTCCGGAATGCCCGTTATTACGTGGCCCTCGCCGAATCGGTCAATGGCTGCATTCAGCGCCCGGTGTCATTCGACTACATCTGGGGCGAGGCGCTCAGTGAGCTCGATGCCCGCGCCCCCGCGGCGCGGATCATCAATCTGGAGACCAGCGTCACGACCAGTGACGATGCCGCGCCGAAGGGCATCAACTACCGCATGCACCCGAGGAATGTGCCCTGTCTCACGGCTGCGGGTATCGACTGTTGCGTGCTCGCGAACAATCATGTGCTCGACTGGGGCAGCGCAGGCCTGCGGGAGACACTGCAGGTGCTCGACAACGCCGGGCTCGCGCATGCCGGTGCGGGGGCCGATGGCACGGCGGCCGCCTCCCCCGCCCGGCTGCCGATCGGTAACGGCGGACGTCTGCTGGTGTTCGCGGCAGCCACTGGTGACAGCGGCGTACCTCCGGGCTGGGCCGCGACGCCGGCAAACCCCGGCGTTCGCCGCCTGCCCGATCTCTCGGAGCAGACGCTCAGGGCGCTCGCCACCACTGTGACCGCGCAGCGTCGCCGCGGCGACATCGTGCTGTTCTCGCTGCACTGGGGCGGCAACTGGGGGTTCGAGGTGTCAGCGACCGCGCGCCGGTTCGCCCGCGGATTGATCGACAGGGCCGGCGTCGACGTGGTCCACGGCCATTCGTCACACCACGTCAAAGGACTGGAAGTCCACCGGAACCGCCTGATTCTTTATGGCTGCGGCGATTTTCTCAACGACTACGAGGGTATTGGCGGGCATGATCGTTACCGTGGCGATCTTGGCCTGATGTACTTCCCGCGCCTGGATTCCGCCTCGGGACGGCTGCAGGGGCTGGACATGGTGCCCACGCGCATACGGCGGATGCGTATCGAGCGTGCTCACGGCGAAGACCGGCAATGGCTGGCGCGGACCATGGTGCGCGAGTGTGCCCGCCTCGGTTCCCGGGTGCGATACGGCGACGACGGCCCTTTGACGCTCGGGCCCTGATCGACCGGCGAGGGTGAGCACGGAATGCAGACAGCGTCTTTGCAAGCACAACGGGAGCGCCAGCGCGAGGTGGTCGATTACCTGGCTCGGAGCGCCGGTGCCGGCGACGACCACGATGGCGTGGAAGTGCTGGAGACGCACCTGTCGTGGCTCTTCCTCACCGCCTCGACCGTTCTCAAGCTCAAGAAGCCGCTGCAATACGCCTACCTGGATTACTCGAGCGTAGCGGCCCGGCGCAGACAGTGCGCGGCGGAAGTCCGCCTCAACCGCCGTCTGGCACCGGCCGTCTACCTCGGCGTGAGCGCTGTCACGGAGACGGTCGCGAATGGTCTCGCCCTGGATGGTAACGGCGCGGCTGTCGAGCACCTGGTGCGGATGCGGCGCCTGCCCGCTGCCGCCAGCCTGGAGCGACTGCTGGAATGTGGCGGGCCTTCTTTGCAGTGCGTGGATGCTCTGGCCACCACCCTGACCCGTTTTTACGAGAAGCTACCCGGCGCCTGCCGGAGTCCGGATCATTACCTGGCGCGGTTGTACCAGGACATCCAGGCTGACCTAGAGGCCCTCACCGCGCCACGCTACGGGCTCGACCGGTCGCTGGTTCGGCGCGTGGGCAATGCGCTCACGCGGATGGTGGACGCGCAGGCGTCGACACTAATGGAGCGCGCCCGGGCCGGCCGGGTCGTGGAAGGCCATGGCGACCTCAGGCCGGAGCACGTCTATTTCTCCCCGCAGCCCGTGGTCATCGACTGTCTGGAATTCAGCCGTGATCTGCGCACGCTGGACGCCGTCGACGAGCTCGGCCTGCTCGCCATGGAATGCGAGCGCCGGCAGGCGGGCTGGGTGGGCAGGCGACTCGTCCGCCGCTATGCCGAGTTGGCCGCTGACGAGCCGACCGCCAGGCTCTGCGCGTTATTCATGGCCCGCCGTGCCCTGCTCTGGGCGAAGCTCGGTGTCTGGCACCTGGACAGGGACCCGGCGCGCGATCGTGACAAGTGGATGCACCGCGCCGTCGAGTATCTCACCCTGGCACAGCGATATGTGCTCTAGCCCGACTCCCCGATCAGCGAATACGCGCCCCGCGCATCGTTGCACGTCGATTCGCGACGAAACCGCACACACCGTCGGCTCGATGCGCGAGCAGGCGGTTGCGGAGATGGGAGCAGAACGCGCGCCGGGTGACCGCGCACGTTACCACGCCTCCATCATATCGACGACCGAGTGATTTTCGTGCATGCAGCGGATTGCCCCGGCGACCAGAGGTGTCGTATCCACGACGTCCAGTCGCGCCTGCCGCAGCGCTGGCGAGAGACGAAATGGCGGCACGGTGTCGGCGATCAGCAGTCGTTCCAGAGACGCCTCCGCCAGGACTCGGCTGGCATCCCCGGTGAACAGACCGTGAGTGGCGACGGCGTAGACGCGTTGTGCGCCGCCCTGCTGACAGGCCGCGGCCGCACGCGCAATGGTGCCGCCGGTGCTCACGAGGTCATCCACGATGATGGCGGTCTTGCCGGCGACGTCGCCCACCATCGCGTCGCCGGACACTATCCCCTCGCTGCGTTTCTTCTCCAGGAACGCCATGCTGGGGGTGATGGCGGTTCGCTCGGCCAGGGTTTCCCTGAGGTGCTCCGCGCGTTTGTAGCCGCCGGTGTCCGGGGAGACGATCGCAAGCTCGCCATCGGTCATTGCGTCCGTGAGCGCCCGGGCGAACAGCGGCCGCGCTTCCAGATGTACCGTGGGCACGCGGAAGGCGTTCTCGAACGCCGCGGGATTGTGCACGTCGACCGCAACGACGCGGTCCACGCCCATGGATTCGATGAGCTCCGCCAGATACCGGGTGGTGACCGGGTCATGGGGTTTGGTCCGACGATCCTTGCGGGCGTAGGCGAGATAGGGAATCACCGCCGTTACCCGCTCGGTCTGGGCGTCCCGTAGTGTTCCCAGCAAAAACAGCAGGTGCAGGAGCTTGTCGTTCACGCTCTGCTCGGCGTCACCGTAGAGGGCCTGAATGACGTAGACATCGCGCCCGCGCACGCTCTCCAATGGGCGGCTTTTGTGCTCGCCATCCTCGAAGGCGCGTTCCTCGTGCGCCGTCAAACGGCTGTCCAATGCAGCCGCCACCCGGTGGCCGTATTCCGCGCTCGCCGCCGGGGCGAATAGCGAAAGGTCGCTCTGGCTCATACGTTCCGATTCCGGTCGAATCCCATATTTGAGCTGTAGCACATTCGCGCGATGCCCACCGTTGACACACGTCAATGCCGCTATTGGTCACCCATACGAGACTCACAGTTCGGGGATGAAGGGTAACGGGCATCGCCGTGAGTCACGGACTTGCGGATCGACACAGTCAGCTATTCGGAGTTGGTGGAGTTCATGACAGAGAGCACGCAACCCCAGGAATTCATGGCGCTGGAGGCCCGTTGGCTTCGGATCTGCCAGGATCTGACCGTCGGGACCCTGAACCGCATGAGTGCCCTGCCGACGAACCCCGGCGGCTGGGATGGACCGTACCGGGAAATACTCGGGGTCGCCCGTCGGGCGGTCGACGACACCCTCGCGCTGGAACGCGACTGGGTGGATGCCTGCACGCGGTTCGAGGAATCCGTGCCCTACACGGAGCCTTTCGCCAAGGGCAATGCCACACTCGTGCGCGCCGCTATCGATGGCCGCGAGCCGCTATGGCATGCATGGTTCGACGCTGCCGAACATCTGGCCGATGCCGGCCCGGCTGCGAATGCGCTGGCATTCCCTGTAAATGCGGCGTTTCAGGCGTGGAAGGATGCCATGGAAGGCATACAGCAAACGGCGGCGGAGACCGCTGCGCCGCAATCGGCCGCCAAGACCGGGCAGACTGCGGAAAAGCCGGCAAAGGGGACCAAGGCGTCCAGTTGATGCAACGCGTCCGGGTGGCCGTATGGGCTGCCCGGGCCTTCCACGCACCGCGGTGATCGTCTGTGCGACGCGCACCGGCGCGATTCCTCTCTCACGTTCGTGTGCCCAGGGCCAGTAGCGCGCCGGTAGTAGCGATTCGAGCTACCTCGTCGCTGGGTCGCTCTTCGTGAGCGTTGGCTCTGCGTTTCCCCGTTCAGGAACCGCGGAGTAACTCTCTATTCCCCCGAGCGGTCATTGCCCCCGGTCCGTTTCCCGTCCAGGTATTGCAGAAACCACTCGCAGGCCAGCTCGGAGACGCGTTCCAGCGCGCCGCGCTCCTGAAACAAGTGCGTGGCGCCGGGAACGATCTCGATGCGCGCGACACGACGCATCGGGCGGGCGGCGCGGCGGTTGAGATCCAGGACCA
The DNA here is from genome assembly GCF_051195215.1 of Arhodomonas sp. AD133. Classification (NCBI taxonomy): domain Bacteria; kingdom Pseudomonadati; phylum Pseudomonadota; class Gammaproteobacteria; order Chromatiales; family Ectothiorhodospiraceae; genus Arhodomonas; species Arhodomonas sp. AD133. The sequence continues at coordinate 59,316 of NZ_JBNAZM010000001.1, forward strand.
GCGGGTCGTTCCCACCCACGATCAGCAACGTGGGCGCGCGCACCCGGTCCAGATAGCGCTCCGCCAGGTCCGGACGTCCGCCCCGGGAGACGACCGCGGAGACGCGGTCGGGGCGTCGGGCCGCCGCGATCAGCGCCGCGGCGGCGCCCGTGCTCGCGCCGAAATATCCCACCGGCAGGCCGGCGAGCGTGTCCTGGTCCGACAGCCAGTCCGTAGCGGCGACCAGACGGCTGGCAAGCAGCGGGATATCAAAGCGGTACTCGCGGGTGACCTCGTCCTCCCGCTCTTCCGCCGCGGTCAGAAGATCGAGGAGCACCGTCGCCAGTCCGCTGTCGACCAGTCGTGCGGCAACGGCACGATTGCGGGGGCTCAGCCGGCTGCTGCCGCTGCCGTGGGCGAATACCACCACGCCGTAGGCGGCGGCGCTGCGCGGCCGGGTGACATCGGCGCTCAGACGCACGTCTTCCGCTTCGATGACGACGGAGGTGGCAACCGGTGCCGGCGCGTCACGATCTGTCATGGCGGTGCCTCCCGCAGGGCCGCGGGTCCAGCGGCTCCGATGCTCGGAATCCCTCAGGGGCGGCGCGCTTGCTCGCGTTCGCGTTGGCGCTCGACGACAGCGGCCAGGTCGTCGAGCATCTCCGCGAGCAGCCCGATGACGTCGTCCACGGCAATCAGGCCGACCAAATCCCCCGCATCGTCGACGACCGGTACCCGACGCACGGCCTGATGGCGCATCAGCTCCAGGGCGTCGAAGAGGCTGTCATCCTCGCGTACCAGATAGGCCGACTCGGTGACGATGTCGCGCAGCGCGAGGGTCTCCGCCTGCAACCCGGTAGCCATGACCTCCACCACCAGGTCCCGATCGGTCACGATGCCTGTCGGGCGACGGACGTCACCACGGTCCTCGACCAGGACCACATCGCCAATGTGCTGCTCGCGCATGAGTTTCGCCGCGGCCGCCACCGACTCGTCGCCACGCATGATGATGACGTCACGGGTGCAATACTCGCCCACTGACATGACCGGCCCCTCCCGACGGGCACGGCTCAGGCCGCACCCGGATAGTTTACGAACGCGGTCATGGGTTTGCCACCGCTCGGCGCGCTCCCGAGGTGCCACGGCGGCGTGGCGCGACACCGGAGGTGGCGATACCCATGCGCGATCCTACTTCACCTCGATCCGCCGCCGCCGGGATTCCTTGATTTTCGGCAGGGTCAACTCGAGGATGCCATCCTTGAACTCGCCTTTCGCCTTGTCCGCGTCCACATCCCCGGGCAGCGCCACGGTGCGCGCGAACGCGCCTTGCGTGATCTCGCAGCGATAATAATCGCCGCCCTCGTCCCGTGTCTCGCTGCGGGTCTCGCCCTTGATCGTCACCGTGTCGTCGGTCACCGAGACATCGATATCCTCACGTTTGATGCCCGGGACCTCGGCACGCACCACGATCTCCTTGTCACGGTCGACGACGTCGACCTTCGGCAGCCGTGGCTCCATGGCGGCGAACTGGTCCCAGGGCGGACGCTGCCATCGCGCCGGCCGCAACCATCCGCGATTGAAGACGTCCTCGAAGAACCGCTCCATCTCCTCCCACGGCGCCCATCCGCGGGAGGCAGGGGCCGGCGTGGTGGTCTCGGGGGACCGGGAAACGTCTTTCCCGCTTTCGTTGGCCATGTCACATACTCCTTCGGCCTAGCCGATCGTTGTACAACCAGACGCGCGGAATGCAGGATCGAATGACGTGAAAATCGACCCTCGAGGCAATCTAGATCGCGGGGTGGCGGTACACGTTGACGTGAATCAACGGCCAAGGTAGTAGCACGAGCCGTCAATCAGGGCGGGTTCAGGACGCCAGATCGGGCTCGCCACATCGGTCCAGGATGAACGTCCGGCTCGCCTCGCGGAGCCTGACGGCCTCGGACCAGCCATCGCTGTGTGGTTCGAGCGGTGCACCGACGCAAACGCCCACCGGGCCGGGACGCGGCAACCAGTCACTACCGCGCATCAGCGAGCGGGTACCCCGCAGAGCGACCGGAACAACCGCGATGCCGTTACGCACGGCGGCAACGAAGGCGCCCATGTGAAAGGCGCCAAGGCCGGCGCCACGATGCAGCGTGCCTTCCGGGAAAACGGCAAGGGAATCGCCCCGTTCGATCGCCACGAAGGCCTGCTGCGTATCCTCGCTCGCCGCCTGCGGGTCGAGGCGTTCGACGAACAACGTACCCAGCCGCCGCAACAGCACGCGCACCAGGGCGTTTCGGCCGAGCTCGCGCTTGGCCAGGTAGCGGAAGTCCCGGGGTAGCGCCGCCGTGAGCACGAGTGCGTCGAGATAGCTCGCGTGGTTGGCGACCAGCACGCAGGGGCCGCAGTCAGTCAAATGCTCGATACCTTCGCGCTGGATGCGGATGCCCGTCATTGCCGCTGCGAGCCGCACGCATCGGCGCGCCAGCCACCAACGCCATTGCCGCCTCGGAAGCACCACCGCGCTCGACCCGACCAGCGTGGCCATCACCCCGAACACCGCCCAGGCGTAGACGGCATAACCCCACTCCCCCAGACGGGCCGTCCGTGCGCGCAGGCGAGTGACGGCGCTTTCCGTCGCCAGCCGGAGCACCTGCCACCACGCCGCCGCCGTGGGGGCGCCCAGGCGTGCGCTGCGGTAGAGCTCACGTGTCGCCGCGCGCCGGATCTTCCCGCTGGACGTCTTGAGCACGCTGTGCGGTGGCACCAGGCGCACGTCATCGGCCGGCAGGTTGATGATGTCCACCGTCGCCTCGCGAATGGCCTGCGCCAGGCGCTCGCGCTCGTCGGTGTCCTTGACTCGGGTCTCGGCGACTACCACGAGCGCTTCCACGCCGGTTTCCGCGTCCGGGTTTCCGAACACGGCGACGCACCCCTTGCGCACCCCTTGCAGTCGCCCCACGGCTTCTTCGAGCTCATAGGGGTAGACGTTGCGTCCGCCGCGAACGATGACATCCTTGCTGCGTCCGCTGATGTGTACGTCGCCGCCGACCAGGTACCCGCGATCACCGGTTCGCAGCCATGGACCGTCGTACAGAGAACGGGTGGCATCCTCGTTGTACAGATAGCCGTCGGTGGCGGAAGGTCCCCGGAACTCGATCTCGCCCTCGCGCCGCTCCGCGAGCTCCTGGCCGGCGGCGCCGACGATGCGGACTTCGTGCCCGGAAAGCGGCGGCCCGCAGTTGACGAACGTCAACGCCGGCTCGTCACCGTGGACCGGCTCCGCTTTGCCGGTGGCGACGAACTTCTCGCGGCCGACCCGGTCGCTCACCGGTCCCCGTCCCGGCGTGGGTACGCACAGTCCCACGGCCGCCTCGGCGAGGCCGTAGACGGGCATCAGTGCCTCACGTCGGAACCCGTGGGGAGCGAATGCCTCGGCGAACCGCTCCATGGTGACAGGGCTGACCGGTTCCGCGCCGTTGAAAGCCACCCGCCAGCCGGAGAGATCCACGCCTTCGAGGCGTTCGGACGTAATGGCACGCAGGCACAGCTCGTAGCCGAAATTCGGCCCCCCGGAGATCGTGCCGCCGTGCTGGTGAATGATCTCCAGCCACCGCAATGGCCGGGCGAGAAAGCCCAGCGGCGACATCACCACCAGCGGCATTGCGTAGTACAGGCTGCCCAGCCAGGCGGCGATCAGGCCCATATCGTGGTAGAGCGGCAGCCAGCTGACGAATACATCCTCCGGGGTGACATCCAGACGCTCGCCCATCGCGCGGATGTTGGCGAGAAGCTGCGCGTGAGTCAGGGTCACGCCCTTCGGGTCACCCGTGCTGCCGGAGGTGTACTGGAGCAGCGCGAGATCGTCGCTGCCGGCTGCTTCATCCTCGCCGGATGTTTCCGGTCGGGTCAGCTCGTCAACGGTGACGATGCCTTCCAGCCGCGGTGCTTCGGCGCGCAACAGCCTCGCCACTTGCCGCGCCTCGGCCACGGTGATCAGAACCCGCACCTCGGCGTTGGTCAGGATACGGCCGTGGCGGCGAAGATGCTCTTCGAGCTGACTTGCACGCGCCGGTGGGTAGATCGGCACCGGCGTGGCGCCGATGCGCAACGCCGCCAGAAACGCCGTGAAGTACTCGGCGCCCGTGGGCAGCATCAGCGCCAAGGCATCGCCCCGGCGTATCCCCCGCGCCGTCAGTCCCCCGGCGACCGTCCGTGCGCGCCGGTCGAGCTCTGCGTAGCTCAGCGTCTCCGGTGGCCCGTCGGAGGCGTAGATCGTCAGGTGCGGGCGGTCGGCGTGGCGGTCCAGGTGCCAGTCCAATGCGTCGGTGAGGGTGGTCGCCTGTCTCGGAGCCCCGGTGACCGGGGGGATCTCCATCGGCGACGGCTGGGGGCGGTCGGCGCTGGCGTGGCCATGGGCGCTGACGATCGCCTCCAGCAGCTCGGCGGGCGTGTCGGCGGCCAGCGCCTGTTCGGGCAAATCCACGTTGAACGCCCGCTCCACGCGCAGCACGAGCTCGGCTCGTGCCATGCTGTCCAGTCCCAGGTCCCGGTCCAGCCGCGATTCGAGCGCAACCGCCGGCGGTGCCGTCGCCCCGGGGTGCGACTCACGCACCAGGCGGTGGACGATCTCCAGGAGCTGGTCTGTCAGCGCCTCGCGGTCCCGCGAGGCCGCCCTCGGGCCCGGTTCCGTCATGCCGTTGTACCCGTCGCGCGGCGACAGCCTGTGCGCGATGTGGGGAAGGGCCGCCTGCGCGCGCCGGTAACGGCACCGCTCTACAGGCCCATTTCCGGCGTTGCCGGCCCTTCCCGCTCTTTCTCCGGAATTTCCGTCATGGTGGCCTCTGTAAGGAGTAGCACACTGGCGACGGAAACGGCATTCTCCAGCGCGATTCGCACGACTTTGGTGGGATCGACGATGCCCGCCTCGATCAGGTCCACGTAGGCGTTGCGGGCGGCGTCGAAGCCGATGGCGCCCTCGCTGTCGAGCATGCGGCTGACGACCACGCCACCGTCCACGGCCGAGTTCTCCGCGATCTGGCGCGCCGGCGCCTGCAGTGCACGCTGAAGAATGCGCACGCCGGTACGTTCGTCCCCGTCACAGCGCTCCGCGCAGACGAAGTGTTGTCCGGGATCAAAGAATGTGCGCCGAAGTCCTCGGATGCCGGGTTCCGCGGGTTGTGGAACCTTGTCCCAGGTCAAAACGCGCAAGGCCGACGGAACCATAATGGTGGTCAGGCCAAGGCGGATGCGCAGGCGACAAATCCATGCCTGAACCCCTGCAGCGCCGGATTCTGCCCTGGAGCTTCCTGGCGCTGGCTCTGGCGGCACTGGTGTTCATCTACTGGTCGACGACCATGAACCGACCGGCGGCACACGCGGTAACGGGCGATGCGACATGAGGGGGGACGAGTGATGAGGCAGACGCCTGCCGAGATCAGCGCCCTGGACTACTGCCATCACGGCTGGTCGGTGGTTCCCGTGCGCCCACGCAGCAAGCGCCCGCTCGTGCGCTGGCTCGAGTACCAGCACCGCTTGCCCGGGGTCGAGGAGATCCGGGAATGGTTCTCGCGGTGGCCCGATGCCAACGTCGCCATCGTTACCGGGCGCGTATCCGGACTCATCGTGATCGATGTCGATCCTCAGCATTACGGCGACGCCAGTATCGCGGCGCTGGAGGAGGAGCACGGTGCCCTGCCCGCCAGTGTCGAGTCCGTCACCGGCGGTGGCGGGCGTCATGTCTACTTCGCCCACCCCGGCGGCGCAGTAGGCAACCGGGCCGGGGTCGTGGCGGGTGTGGATGTTCGCGGCGACGGCGGCTACGTGATCGCACCACCATCCGTTCATCCATCGGGAGAAGCCTATCGGTGGCGCAGGCAACATGCACCGGGCGAGCTACCCGTCGCGCCGATGCCGGCGTGGCTGGTTGCCATGATTGGCGATGGTTCCAGTAAGCGCGGGCGATCGGTCGACGCCTGGCGGGCGCTCATACGCGCCGGCGTGCCGGCCGGCACGCGCAACTCCACCGTGGCCTCTCTGACCGGCCACCTGCTCTGGCATGGCGTCGATGCCGAGATCGCCATGGAGCTATTGCTGTGCTGGAACCGCGTCCGCTGCCGTCCGCCCCTGTCCGACGACGAGGTCATCCGCACCGTCGACAGCATCACGCGCCTGCACGACCAGGCGCACTAATGACACGCGGCGCCCCACGCCGCCGGGTCACCGCGGATCTCGGTGACCCGTAGTGACAAGGGGAATCCATCGATCGTGTTTCAGCGGTTGTGTTTCAGCGCCTTGAGGGGCCGCCCGCCTTCGGCGATGGCCAGCAGACGCTGAGCACCTCCGAACGAAAGCCGCACTTGCGCGCGTACGCCTCGGCGCGCGCCGCATTGCGAAATCGCAGCGGTGCGCCGTCCTCATGACCGAGCACATGCCATTGCGCGCGTCCGCCGGCGATGTGCCATATCCACAACACATAATCATCGGAGCCGTCCCATGCCGGGCGAATCTCGCAGCCGGCGGCCGAATGTCCCCGCAGCAACTGCACGGCTTCGGTGCTCTGGACGGATTGCGTAGCGTCGGGCAGACCGCCCTGTGGTGTATTCGTCATGGTCTTCCCCCTACCCCCTGTCGGGATCGCCCCCCCCTGCCCAGGGGATGCGCTTTCGTGCCCGTATCGTCACGCACGGCTCGCGCGTCCCGGCGCAAGCCACTCGACTTTGGCTAGCGACCGCTCGGGCCGGCGATACCGGTCACCTTATCCGCGGCGGGCGTCGTTTCATGGGGCGGCCAGCGTACGCTTACAGCCTCCGGCCGAAATCCGCACTGGCGGGCGTAAACGCCGGCGAGCTCGGCGTTTAGGAACCGTTGGGGTGTGCCATCGTGGCGGCTGAGAATCTGCCAGCTCGTGGTCCCGCTGGTGCGGTACCAGATCCATACCACGTAGTCGCCGGAACCGTCCCATGCCGGCTGGATCCGGCAGCCACAGGCGATGCGTTCTTGTGTCCGGCCCATCGGCCCACTGCCGGACGCCGATGGCTCGCCCCCAGGCGGGCAGTGGTGCGGCATCATCGTCATGTTTGCGCTCTCCTCCTGCTCATCACCACGAACCTCATGCGGGCCGCGACCAAGCAATTTGGACATACTAATCCGGTCACAGGTAATGCCACATGTCAGCGAGGCTGTCGGGCGTTCTCGCAAGGCGCGAGGAGCGTGGTGTAGCAAGCGCTACATGAGCGACGAGCAACGCCGCGAGAACGCCCGACAGGCTCGCCCGAAGGGAGCGCTTGTGCGGCCCGGCTGCGGCGTTGCGCTCACTCGACGTGAGCCTTGCCACGCCTTCGCTCGCGCGCCTGGCAGCCGAATCGCACAAGCGCTCTGACACGCGGCATTACCTGTGATCGGATTAGTAAAGTGCCATCCGCTCCACGTGTATCGGATGACCCGGGTCAACGAAGCGTCGATCGATAGTGTGCGGTGGGTCGAGGGCTGGCGACATTTCGTTCGGAAATTCGCAAGTCATGTTCCGGACGCCGATCCGGATGCACGCAACGCACGTCACGATTGCATCTCAAGGCTGAATGCAGGCCGATGGGTGGGCGTTGTTATAAACATTCGTTGGCTATAGTGAGTACAGGAGATCGAGACAGTATTCAGGACAATCAACAACAAGCGAAATGCCGGGTGGAGGCCGACGCAACCGGGAATGGTGACGAGGTCGATATTCACGAGCGAGCGAGCACGACTGATTGCTTATGGACGTCTCACGCCTTCGCATCGCCTGCAGCACCTGCAGCACCTGCAGCACCTGCAGCACCTGCAGCACCTGCAGCCTGGCACAACTGTGCCTGCCATTCAGCCTCAGTGCGCGTGATGTCAGCGAGCTCGACGGAGTCGTGCAACGGCGCCGGACGATTCACCGCAGGCAATACCTTTATCGTGCCGATGAGCCCTTTCATGCCGTTTACGCGGTGCGTTCCGGCATTTTGAAGACCAGCCATCTGGCCGCGTACGGCGAAGAGCAAATCACCGGATTTCATCTGCCCGGTGAAATTCTCGGGTGGGATGCGATCATGAGCTGGGCTCATCCCTGCGACGCCGTCGCCGTGGAAACCGCCAGTGTCTGCGTACTGCCGTTCGAGCGCCTGGAGGAACTGGCGCGCACCATTCCGAGTCTGCAACGCCAGATTCTGCGCCTGATGAGCCGTGAGCTGTTCCAGGACCACGAGGCACTGGTCGCAATGGCACGTCGTCCCGCCGAGGAGCGTGTCGTTGTGGCGTTGTTGAGTTTCTCCGAGCGTTTCGCGCGTCTTGGGCGCTCCCCGACGGCCCTGCGCCTTCCCATGACGCGTGGTGAGCTCAGCAATTACCTGGGACTCGCCCCCGAGACGCTGAGCCGCGTTTTCCGACGGCTCCAGGCGAGCAGCCTGCTCCGAGCCTCCGGCCACGAAGTCGTCCTTCACGACCTTGCCGCTTTGCGTCAACTCGTGGGCGACGGCGCCAGCGTCAACCGGCAATCTCAGAGCGGCTAGGGCGGAACCGGAGTCTTCGTCCGGGGCCGGTCCGTCTTCACGGGACCGCGCGGATGGTATCGAAAGGGGCGTCATCCGGATGTCGGGTGCTACAGGGATAGATGGGCATGGCTGACTGGTTCGGTGGCGAGCCTACCGGAATCACCCGGGAGATCTGGGATAGCCGCTACCGTCTGCGTTGCGGACGAAACTGCATCGACGCCGATATTCACGATACCTGGCGGCGCGTCTCCCGGACCGCCGCCGGCGTCGAGCCCGCCCAGCGGCGCGAGCAATGGTCACAGCGTTTCTATGAAGTGCTTGCCCGGGGGCGTTTTCTCCCCGGTGGCCGCATCCTCGCCGGCGCAGGCTCCCCCGGTAGCGTGACCCTGTTCAACTGTTTTGTCATGGGCGTGATCGACGACTCCCTGGCGGGCATCTTCGATGCGCTTCGCGATAGCGCCCTGACCATGCAGCAGGGCGGGGGTGTTGGCCACGACTTCTCCACCCTGCGGCCGCGCGGATGCGTCGCTCGCACGGCGAGTACCGTCTCGAGCGGTCCGGTGTCGTTCATGCATGTCTGGGACGCGATGTGCGCGACCATCGTCTCCACCGGGGCGCGCCGTGGGGCGATGATGGCCACTTTGCGGTGCGACCATCCCGATATCGAGGAATTCGTCGACGCCAAGCGCGAGACGGGGCGGCTGACACGCTTCAATCTGTCCGTCCAGGTGACCGACGCGTTCATCGAGGCTGTACGCGCCGACGCCGCCTGGCCTCTGGTATTTCCGGACGACCGCATTGATCGGCACGGCGGCACCGGCGAGTACGTGTTGCGCGAATGGACCGGACGTGCCAGCGGCGTACGGTGTCGCGTTCTGCGCCGGGTGAGCGCACGCACGCTGTGGCACCGCATCTTGCGGGCCGCGTACGACACCGGTGAGCCCGGCGTACTGTTCATCGACCGTATCAATGCGACCAACAATCTCGGCTACTGTGAGCATATAACCGCCACCAATCCCTGCGGCGAGCTCCCCCTGCCGCCGTACGGCGCCTGTGATCTGGGCTCGCTGAATCTCGTGCGCTTCGTCCGCAAGCCGTTCGGACCGGGCGCATCGTTTGACTGGCGGGCACTGGGGGAAACCGCGGCTGTCGCCACGCGGCTGCTCGATAACGTCATCGACTCGTCGGCATTTCCCCTGCCCGCCCAGGCGGAACGTGCCCGCGCAAGCCGCCGAGTGGGTCTCGGCTTCACCGGGCTTGCCGATACGCTGGCGATGCTCGGTCTGCACTACGATTCCCCGGCGGCACGACGTATGGCCGCGGCGGTGGCTCACGCGGCATGCGTCAGTGCCTACCGCAGCTCCGTGGCGCTGGCACGCGAGAAAGGCGAATTCCCCCAGCTGGAGCGTTCCCGTTACCTGGCGGCGCCATTCGTCGCCCGCCTGCCCGCGGACATCCGCGCCGGCATTCACGCGTACGGCATTCGCAACAGCCACCTCACCGCCATCGCCCCCACGGGCACCATCAGTCTGCTCGCGGGCAACGTATCCACTGGTATCGAACCCATCTACCAGCTCGAGCACGAGCGGGCCGTGCGAACGAGGGGCGGCGGTCATTCACGGGTTCACTGTTTGCGTGACTTCGCTTACGCACTGTGGTGCGAGCACCACGACCCGGAACGGCCGCCGCCATCTCTGGTGGACGCGCTGCGTCTCTCGCCCGGGGCTCATCTGGCCATGCAGGCTGCGGTTCAGCAATGGGTCGACAATGCCATCGCGAAGACCGTCAACGTGGCCGGGGACTGCTCGTTCGGGACGTTCCGCAAGCTCTACGACGATGCCTACGACCTGGGTCTGAAAGGCTGTACGGTATTTCGCCCCAACCCGGTAACGGCCGCAGTGCTGACCCCGGCACGCGGTGCACGCCGCGACATGGCCCTGCACTGTTGTGGCCCGGACCGCGAGCCGGATTGACCGGCCCCGCTCAATGTCCGCCGTGGCGACGGGACGTCACCGGTCATCGCACACGGGAATGCAGTGCCCGTGCTACTGCGATCGCGGCGCGTCGTCATCGGGGGGCTCCGGCTTCCCTGACGTTTCCGGCGGTGTGCTTGCCATAGTCGAGCTTTCCGCCGGGGCGGACATGGCAGTGTCGGGGGCGCGCGGGTCCAGTTCCAGCACGGCCTGCGAGGTATCGGATACCGGCGCGAAAGCCATCTTATCCGGCGCCGGTGCCGGATGCCGCAACCGCATGGCGAGCGCCACGAACACCGCGAGCCCGGCATGCACGACGGCGGTGAATACGAACACCCCCGCCGGGCCGACCATCGTGACCAGCACAGAGGCGGCCACCGGCCCGATCACCGCGCCGCCGGCGAACGCCATGAGCAGGAGGCTGCTGACCGCAACGAACGCCTCGTTGGCCGCATGGTCGTTGGCATGCGCGACGCACAGTGCGTACATGGGAAGCGCGCCGGCACCGAAGGCGAAGCCGGCCCAGCGAATGTAGGCGGTGTGGTCGTCGAGTGTCATGGCGGCGAGCGCCAGCCCGGCGGCGCTGGCGATCACGCAGGCGAGCAGCATCACCTTGCGGCGGTCTAGGCGGTCGGACCACTTGCCGAGCGGCCACTGGAACACGGCGCCGCCGGCAACGGCGATTGCCATGAATGCCGCGATGCCCGGATCCGACAGGCCGATTCTTGACCCGTAGAAGGGAGCCAACGACCAGAACGTGCCGTTGGCCAGGCCTACGCCGATACAGCCGACCAGGCCCACCGGGGCGATGGCGAGAAGCCGGTCGACGGCCGGTGGCGGTGTGACCTGCGGACCGGGCTGGATCATCGTGGTAAAGGCCACGGGCGCCACGGCGAGGGAAACAGCGATACTCACGAGCGCGAACGACGAAAACACATTGGAGTCGATGTAACCGAATAGCAGCTTGCCGGCGATCAGCGCTACCCAGGTCACGACCATGTAAGCGGCGAGAACCCGGCCGCGGGTCTGGGTGGAGGCGAGGTCGTTGAGCCAGCTTTCGATGGCGATGTATACGCCTGCGAACCCGAACCCCGTAATCACCCGTAGAACGAGCCAGGCGCCCTCGCTCGCCAGAATCGTATGGGCGAGCAGCGCGGCCGCGGCCATCGACGTCAGCCCGGTGTAAGCGCGAATGTGGCCGACACGGCGTACCAGGGGCGGCACGAACAGGCAGCCCAGGATCAGCCCGGCGTAGTAGGTCGAGCCGAGCAGGCCGATGGCGACGGTGGAGAAATCGGCCAGCGCTCCGCGAATCGGTATGAGGATGCCCTGAAGCCCGGAGCCGAGCTCGATCAGCGCCACCGCAAGCAGTAGCTGTGCGATGGAAATCAGTGTTCGTGGCATCGTTCCTATCCCCCATCAGACCCGACGCGATCCGCCCGCGAACGGCTTCAGGAAGCCGTGCTGTCCGGCGGCGTCGACGTTGCTGGCTGCAGGAACGCGGCGCGGCGTCCGATCCATCCCTTACGCTTGAAGTACAACAGCAGCAAGGCAACGGTGACAGCCATCAGCGTGAGCGCGAACGGGTAACCGAAGCGCCAGCCCAGCTCCGGCATGTTCCACGCGGACACGCCGGTGTCGAAGTTCATTCCGTACAGCCCGGTAATGAAACCCAGCGGCATGAAAAGCGTCGCGATGATCGTCAGGACTTTCATGGTCTCGTTCAACCGCGTGCTCACGCTGGCGAGATAGAGCTCGGAGACCTCCGCGGCGATCTCGCGGTAGGTCTCGATGATGTCCATGAGCTGGACGGCGTGGTCGTAGCAGTCTCGCAGATAAATGTGGGTATCGGGGGAAACGAAGCGCATATCACCCTGTACCAGGCGGGCGAGCATGTCGCGCAACGGCCAGAGAATGCGGCGGTTGGCGAGCAGCCGCCGCTTGGCGCCGTGAACCTCCTCGAAGACTTCGTGGCCCGGATGGTTCAGCGCCCGGCACTCCAGGGCTTCGAGCTCGTCTCCCTGGGCCTCCAGCACAGGGAAATAGCCGTTGACGATGCGGTCCAGCAGGAGATAGGCAAGATAATCGGCGGGCTGTCCGCGCACCCGCGCCGACTGCTGGCGGAGGCGCCGCCGTACCGGTTCGAGCCATTCCTGCGGGTATTCCTGGAACGTTAAGATGTAACCTTCCCCGATGAACACAGCCACCTGCTGCGTCTGCCCTGGCACGCCGGGCTGGGCGATGCGCGCGACGATGAACAGGTGGTCCTCGTATTCTTCGGCCTTGGGGCGCTGGTGGACTTCGAGAACGTCTTCCATCGCCAGGCCGTGCAGCCCGAACGCCTCGCCCAGGGCCTGCAGCCGCCGCTTGTCTCCCTTGCCCTCGACGTGCACCCACAAAATCGTGTCCGGGCGCTTCAACTGACCGATATCATCGAGCGTGCAGTCCGGGGCCTCCACGATACCGTGTCTGTCATAGGCGATGGCGCTCAAACGGGTGGTGGTCGTGTCCGCGAACGGGCGTTTGTCCGGCGGTAGCGTTCCAGCATCGCGAAGCCCGGGCAGAGCGTAGTGGTCGGCCATGGCTGTCTCCTGTGTCGGCGTGGGTCCGGTGTTCGGGCCGGGCGCGGGTTATCGGCCCGCGCGTCGCGACTGCCGGTGCCCGCGTACGCCCCGTTGCTCCAGATCAAATTTTTCGGCTCGACCGGGCGCACAATGGTCGAGCGCATCCCGCGTAATGCCAACGATTCCGGAGTTCGATGCCGGTGGTACGGAGGACAGCATTCATGAGCGCACGTGACGAGCATAGAGGGTCTTCCCGTAGCGGCCGGCGCGACCGCCTGGTGCGCGCACACGAGCACGACACCTACCGTCAGCGGGAGAAGCCGCCGGAACCGTCGGCATGCCCGGATTGCGGCGCAGTTTTCCGGAACGGCCGCTGGCAATGGGGGGCAGCTGACGCCGGGGCGCATCAACACCGCTGCCCGGCATGCGCGCGCATACACGACCACGTCCCGGCTGCGTTCCTGACGGCCACGGGGGCATTCGTCCGCCAGCATCGCGACGAGATCGAGGCCCTCATCCGCCATCGCGAGGAGCACGAGTGCCGCGAGCACCCGCTCAAGCGCATCATGGCCATGACCGGCACGGATGACCGGATAGAGATCACCTTCACCGAGCCCCATCTCGCGCGAGGTGTCGGCGAGGCGTTGCGTCACGCCTACAAAGGGGAGCTCGAGTACCATTATGCAGACGGTGCCTACCTGCTGCGCGTGAGCTGGCATCGCGACGCCTGAGTGAACCCGACGGCGCGTTTCGATGCTCAGCGCTCGCGCACCCGGACGACGATATGGTGCTCGCGACGGTCGTCGATCAACTCGACCCGGCAAGGCGCGTCCAGTACCGGTTCGCCCGCCGGGGCACGGGCCTCGCGAGTGATGTCGAGTCGATAGCTGCTGCCGCCGAATCGGTAATGCACCGTACAGCCAGGCCAGTGCACGGGGAGACAGGGGGCGACCTCCAGTGTGTCGCCACGGCGGGTCACCCCGAGCAGGCCTTCGACGACGGCGCGGTGGAACCACGCTGCCGAGCCGGTGTACCAACTCCAGCCGCCGCGGCCCACGTGCGGGGCGACGGCGTAGACGTCGGCGGCGAGTGCGTAGGGCTCCGTGCGGTAGCGCGCCACCTCGGGCGCGCTCGCGGTGTGGGTGATGGGATTGAGGGCATCGACGATAGCCCCCGCGCGGTGGGCATCGCCCAGGCGCGCGAACGCCAGCGCCGTCCAGCAGGCGGCGTGGGTGTATTGTCCGCCGTTCTCCCTGACGCCCGGCGGATAGGCGGCGATATACCCCGGATCCCGGTGCTGGCCAGTGAATGGCGGCGTGAACAGCAGCACCAGGCCGTCGTCCACGCGCACCAGGCGTTCCCAGACGGCCTCCATGGCGATCGTTTCGCGGCCGCTGCCGTCGCCGCCGCTGAGAACCGCCCAGGATTGGGCGATGGAGTCGATCTCGCATTCGCCCTCGCCGGCCGCGCCGAGTGGCGTGCCGTCGTCGAAATAACCCCGACGGTACCAACGCCCGTCCCAGCCATGGGTGCGCAGCGCCGCTGACAGCGTCTCGGCCCGCGCGCGAAGCGATTCCGCCGTTGCGCCATCGCCCCGGGCGTCACTGAGCGCTGCGAACCGGCGCAACGTGACCAGCACGAACCAGCCCAGCCAGACGCTCTCGCCCTTCCCCTGCTGCCCTACCCGGTTCATGCCGTCGTTCCAGTCGCCGGTACCGATGAGCGGCAAGTCGTGCGCGCCGTTGCGATCGGTACGCGCAAGCGCCTGTAGACAGTGCTCATAGAGCGTCGCGCTGGTCTCGGAGGCGGTGTACTCGGCGTAGCGTTCGTGCTCGCCATCGCCAAGGGGCTCGCCGGCCAGGTAAGCGACCCGCTCGTCGAGCACCGCATAGTCCCCGGTGACCCGCACGTAGTCGCACACTGCGTATGCCAGCCAGAGCAGGTCGTCGGAGATGCGCGTGCGCACGCCGCGCGCCCGCGGCGGGTGCCACCAGTGCAGCACGTCGCCTTCCGGAAACTGCCGGGCGGCGGCGGCGACGATGCGCTCGCGGCAGATGGCGGGGGCGATCGGCAACAGCGCCATGGCGTCCTGGAGCTGATCGCGGAAGCCGAAGGCGCCGCTGGACTGATACAGGCCCGTGCGCGCGTGAATGCGGCCACCCAGTATCTGGTACGCCAACCAGCGGTTGAAGAGGATGTCCAGCTGTGGGTCCGGGCTGCTGAGCGTCAGTGTGCCGAGCAACGATTCCCACTGCGCCTGCGCCGTCTGCCCGGCTCGCTCGATGTCGGCCGGTGCGCGGTACGCATCGAGAAGCGACGATGCCGCGTCCGCATCCTCCGCCGCCCCGAGCAGGAACGTCACGGCGTGCTGACCGTTGGCGGGCAGATCCACGTGCACCTGCAGCGCCGCGCAGGGGTCGCGGCCGCATTCGACGCGCTCCGCCAGGCCGATGCGTTCCAGTGCCGCCGGGTGGGCGAGATCGCGATTGCGGCCGAGGAACTCCCTGCGGTCGGTGGTGAAGCCGTGGACGTGGTTGGCGGTGGCGAGAAAGGCGACCTGCTGCGGCCACTCGATGCTGTAGGGGTTGCGGACCAGCAGGGCGCGGCGTTCGCCATCGTAATCCGGTACCAGGAAACCGGCGCTCGCCTCGCGCTGTGCGCCCAGCACCCATTCTGCGTAGTAGGTGACGGTGAGACGCCGGGGGCGTGCAGTGTCGTTGACGAGATCGATCCGGGCGACCTTGACCGGATCCTCGCCGGCCACGAACACGCGCAGCTCACTGCGAATGCCGTGACGCACGTGCTCGAAGTGGCTGTAGCCCGCGCCATGGCGGACGAGGTAGGTGCCGTCCCGGCCCGCCGGCTGTGGCGTCGGTGACCACACCAGACCGGTCTCCTCGTCACGGATGTAGATGCATTCCCCGGGCTCGTCCTGCACCGGGTCGTTATGCCACGGTGTCAGGCGATTCTCGCCGCTGTTGAGCCGCCACGTATAGCCGCCGCCGGACTCGGAGACGATGAACCCGAAATCCGGGGTCGCGATGACGTTGATCCACGGGGCTGGAGGTCTGTGGCCGGCACGGACTTCGATGACGTACTCCCTGCCGTCGTCGGCGAACCCGCCGAAGCCATTGTCGAATTGGAGATCCCGGGGGCGGGCCAGCGGCGCCATCGATGCCACGGACTGGTCGCCGAGGGGCTTCACTGGCAGTCGCGGCAGTGCCACTTCGGCGGCCTCCAGTCGGGCGAGCTGAGGCGTCAGCGACATGGCGGCATCGATGACCGCGCTGGCGGCGGTTTGCAGGAGAACGGCGTCGGCTTCGTTGATCGCCGCTGCCGAGACCACGAAGATGCCGCCCGGACGCGCCAGCCACGTTTCCACGCCCATGCGGGCGAACAGGCGCTGAAGCATGTCGCGGGTATCGCCCTCGTAGCCGGTATCGCCTTCATTGAGGATCACGACATCGATGATGCAATCGCGCTTGCGCCAGAATTCGTGGGCCTTGAGAACCGACCGCACCGTGTCGATCTCCGGCTCCTTCGTCACTGTCATCAAGACGATCGGGTTGTCTCCGGAGATGCCCATGCCCCACAGGTTGGGCTGGCCGAGGTTGTTGCGGGCAATCAACGCCGGTGATCCGCGCAGGCGAGGGTTCGGGTACAGCACTGCCGAGGTCAGACGCGCGATGTCGCGAAGCGCCTCGCCGTCGACACCGACGGCGTGCAGCGTCCGGACGCTGGCGATGCGGGCTTCGTCGAACGTTCGCTGGACGCCCGCCCAGTGGGCGAAGCCGCCCGCGGCGTCCAGCACCTCGTCCCGCGACGACCCGGCCACCCGAAAGAAGCACACGCTCGCGGTGGCATCGGGCGGAATTTCCACTGACTTCTGCAGGGAGGCGATGGGGTCGAGCACGTAACCGCTGGCACCCACCGATCCCGCCGGCGCGTCCAGGCCCGCCGGCCGCCGGCTGGAACCGTTGCGCCCGAGAAACGCGGCACGGTCGGTCTCGAACCCGTCAGCAGCGGTCAAACCATCGGCGGTGATCACGCCCTCGCCCATGACGACGGCCTCGCCGCCGCGGTCACGGAGCTGGCGCTCGAACACCAGTACCGGCGGTGTGCCGAGCATCTCGCTGTGCACGAACAGCTTGCTGAATGCCGGGTGCTGGGCGTCGGCGCGTGGATCGCCGAGAACGATCTCGGCATAGCTCGCGAGCCGGATGATGCGTGTCTCCGTGCCGTGATTGACGAGCGTGACCCGCCGCAGCTCGGCGTCCCGGGTATGGGAGACGGTGACGTCGAGGCGTTGTACCAGCCCGTGGTCGTAACGCTCGTAGCCCGCCGCGTGAGGATGGAAGGATACGCGTGCCGTCTCGCCCGGACGCTGGGTAGGCAGGTGGGGAATGGACCAGACATCCCCGGTCAATTCGTCGCGCAGGTAGAGCCAGTTGCCCCAGTGGTCCCGCGTGGGGTCGGCACGCCAGCGCGTGAGTGCTTTGCCGTTCCACGTACTCACGCCGCCGCCGGCGTTGGATATCACGACCCCGTAACGTCCGTTCGAAAGAAGATGAACCTGGGGCGTCGGCGTCTGCGACTGGACCTGCCAGGCAGCGATGTCCGGTGGGGTGCGGGTATCCCGCGTCTGCGACGCCGGTTCCGGGTTCGCGGCGCGTTCCATGTCCGCGCTGCGCGGGGCGCGTTCGCGCAGCAGCAGCGCGCAGGCCCGAACCCGTGGCTCGGCGGCGAAGCGGGTGATGCAGTTGCACGAGTGAAGGACATTGCCGAGGCCAACCAGTGACATGCCGTGATGGTGCGCCATGTAGCTCGCGACGATGGCGCGGGAGGCACCGACCTCCATACGCCGCTGGGTGGAGTCCAGGGCCTCGTAGAAACCATAACGACCCAGCATGCCCAGCGATTCCAGGTGCCTGAGGTTGTCCATCGCCGCTTGTGGGCGCCATCGCATGGCGAGAAACGACGCGTAGGGCGTGGCCACGACATCCTCGTGTTCGCTGGCCGGCCGCAGCGCCAGTGCCGGCACCCCGAATGCGTGGTAGGCATAGTTGTGAGCGGCGTCGAACGCATAGTAGCCGGATTCCGATACCCCCCAGGGGATGCCGCCACCGGCCGCGTGGCGCATCTGGGCGGCAATGGCGGCGCGGGCGCTCTGGCCGAGCAGCGTGGTGACGGGCTCGTCCATCAGCAGCTGCGGCATGAGGTATTCGAACAGCGTCCCGCTCCAGGAAAGCAGCATCGTGTCGCCGTTCTGCCGGCCTATGGGGCGCCCCAGGTGGACCCAGTGCCGTGCCGGTACATCGCCCTTCGCGATGGCGACATAGCTGGCCAGACGTGCCTCCGAAGCGAGCAGGTCGTAGGCGTGCTCGTCGAGGCGGCCGTGGTCGACGTCGTAGCCGATTCGAAAGACATGCCGGGCGCGGTCGTAGAGAAACGACATGTCCGTGGCGCGGAAAAGGCGTTCGCAGGTCGTCTCGACTTCCTGCGTCACGGCGATGAGCGCCGCCGCCGGTGCAACGACCTGCTGGAGTGTTGCCGCGAGGCGCCTTAGCCACCGCTCCAGGTCCGCCCGGGCTCCGTCGGGGAGCTCCGCGGCCGCTGCCGACTCGAGCGCACTGATCAGCGGCTGCACGTGCACGACGAGGCTCGGGAGTTCGTCCACGGCCGGGACCGGCGAAAGCGCCGCGTGAAGGTCGTCCCAGGCTTTCTGTACGCCGGCGGGGAAACCATCCAGCTGCGCCGATTCCGGCGGCCGTGTGAGCACTGACCACCACGGCAGGAAGCGGTCGCGGGTGCGGCGCAGGCGGCGCACGTCGTGGTGAACGCGCTCCAGCCAGGCACGCAGCTCGGCGAGGGCCTGTGCCGACAGCGCCTCCTGTTCCTCGATGACCGCACGCGCTGCCGGGTCGAGCTGACCCTGAACCGCCTCGGTCAGTGCCTCCACGAGCCAGGGCCAGTGATGGCTTCGCATGCGGGCAGCGAGGATCTGCTCGCGGATCCGGTGCAGTATCTCGTAGAGGTGCCGGCGTGGCGGGGTCTCTCCGTACGGGGCCAATGTATCCTCGACCAGGCCCAGGGTGTCGAGCACGCCCTCGAAGGTGGCGTAGCGCCAGGCCGGCTCGGACCGGAGTTGACCCATTGCCTGTTTGAGCGCGAGCAGGCACCCGAGGAGATTGCCCGAGTCCACGGTGGAAACGTAGGCCGGCGGCAGCACCGTGAGGTGGTGCGTGTCATACCAGTTCAACAGGTGACCACGGAACCCGGGCATGCTCTCGACGGTGCGCAGCGTGTTACGGCTGCGCACCGCTAGTTCCTGCGCGTCGATGTAGCCCAGGTCGTAGGCAGTGACATTGGCGACGAGCAGTAAGCCGATGTTGGTGGGCGAGGTTCGGTGTGCCACCACCCCCTTGGGGCTCTCCTGGAAATGGTCCGGCGGCAGCCAGTGGTCGTCGGGCCCCACGAATTGCTCGAAGAACAGCCAGGTGCGGCGTGCGATGCGGCGCAGATGGGTGCGGTCGTCGCGGCGTAGTTGCTCGACGGTGACGACCGGCTCGCGGCGGGTGATCACTGCGATCTGTGGTGAGAGTAGCCACAGCGTGAGCACGGGCACCGCGTACCACAAGGCCCCAGGCTGGGCGACGGCGAGACCGCCGCCGACCGCGAGGGCTGCTGCCGGTCCGCTCCACAGGCCCAGCCAGAAGCGTCGGCCGCCCTCGCCTGCCCGGGCTCCGG
Source organism: Arhodomonas sp. AD133 (assembly GCF_051195215.1). Classification (NCBI taxonomy): domain Bacteria; kingdom Pseudomonadati; phylum Pseudomonadota; class Gammaproteobacteria; order Chromatiales; family Ectothiorhodospiraceae; genus Arhodomonas; species Arhodomonas sp. AD133. The sequence goes on from NZ_JBNAZM010000001.1 coordinate 79,074, forward strand.
AAGGCTCAATGGCCGCCGGCGTCCACTCGAGCAGGCGTCGGCCGCTGATCCGCGTCCGATATACGGACCGGGCGATGGCGTCCAGAACGAGCCATGCGTCCTGGACCAGGAACGTCACCGCGAGCAGCCAGCGCGCGCCATCACCGGTCAGGTCGTGCGCCAGGCGTACGGCGCGGCGCCGCAGGGGACGCCGCAGCAGGCCCACGACGTTGGCAAGCGTCGGTACGAGCAGCGTCAGCAGCGCGAGTACGGTCCATTGCAGGGGTGAGCCCGGCAACGCGAACCACCCCAGCAGCAACAATCCCGCAAGCATTGGCGCCTGGAGGCTGCGGAGCAGATTATGACCGATTTGCCAGCGGTGAATGGCATCCAGTGGATTCTGCCGCATCCGCCCGTCGGTAGTCGGAACCCGGCGCCGCAACCACGGCAGTAGCTGCCAGTCGCCGCGGGTCCAGCGATGCAGGCGCCGGGCGTAGGCGAGATAGTCGCTCGGGTAGTCCTCGTAGACGACGACATCGCTGACCAGGGCGGTACGCCCGTGCACGCCTTCGAACAGGTCGTGGCTGAGAACGGCGCTCTCCGGCACGGCGTTGGCGAGGCTGGCCTCGAAGCCGGCTACGTCGTAGAGGCCTTTGCCGGTGTAGATGCCCTCTCCGAAGAGATCCTGATACGCGTCGGAGACGGCGAGTGTGTAGATATCGAGGCCGCGGTCGCCCGAGAAGATGCGGGTGAACAGGTTCCTGGAGGCCGTTACCGGGTTGATCTCGACGCGTGGCTGGACAATCGTGTACCCGGCCGTGACCGTGCCCGTCACCGGGTCGATTACCGCCTGGTTGAGGGGGTGAGCGAGGGTGCCGACGAGGCGGTGAGCCGCCTCCACCGGCAGCAGCGTATCGGCATCCAGGGTAATGACGTAGCGGGCCTGGCGGAGATCGTCGATGGCGCCGGCCCTTTCCACGAAGGTGCCGAACGTGCCGGTTAGTACGAAGCGGTTGAACTCATGGAGCTTGCCGCGCTTTCGCTCCCATTCCATCCACACGCCGTCACGTTGGTTCCAGGTACGCCTACGGTGCATCCAGAAGAACGGCTGCCGGTCGTCCGCGCCATGACGATGGTTCAGCCGCGCGATCCCGTCCCGAAGCGTCGCCAGGACCCCGGCGTCCATGGGCTCGACGGCGTGGGCGCTGTCACGTAGCCCGGTGAGCAGGCCGTATCGCAGTTGCGCGTCCCTATTGGCCAGATAGTGACGTTCGAGCTGCTCCAGCGCGCGTTCGGCGTCGCTACGATCGGTTATCAGGAGGGTCATGCAGACCGCGGTGCGGTGCTCGGCCGGAATGCCGGTGCCGAAGTCGAGCTTGGGCAATACCCGCGGCGGCAACGTGACGGTCACCCCCCAGTTGATCAGGACCGAGGCGATGTTCAAGGCGGGCACGGCCACCAGGGCAGCGACGAGTAGCGCTTGCCACCAGGTGCCGAGGTAGCCCGCGTAGACGCCGGGCAGCGCCGTGAGCGCGAGCGCCAGCCCGGCGAGCGTGACCAGGTAGAGCCTCTGCACATGTCGGCGCGCCCAGTGGGTTAGCCGCGCCGGCCACCGCCGGTGATGGTCGATGCGGTCTTCCAGCGCCGCCCTTCCCTCCCCGACGAGGAAATAGCCGACGTGATCGCCAGCCGGCGCCCGTTGTCCGCCGGCGGCGGTGTCGCGGGCGAGCGTGATCGCGGTACGGGCGACGGTGACCTCGTCGGTGCCGGCGAGGCGGGCGATTTTCTCGACCTCGCCGCGGTAGCGGTCACGGGTCTCGAAGTCCATTGCCGGATAGGCACCGCACGGATCATCGCCGAGCGTTGCTTCGACCTCGGAGGTGCGTTCGACGAAACGACGCCAATCGGCTCTATCGAGCTGATGGAGACTCCAGACGGCGTCAGCGACCGGGTCGGCGGTGCCGCACTCACGCTCGCGTGACCTGCCGGCCGCGGGTCGGTCGTCGCTGATGCGCTCGCGCGCGACTGTCATCACGGTGCGCAGGCATTCATAGCGCAGCAGCAGTGGCAGGGCCCACAGTTCCGCAGTGTTGAGCGCGACCCCCGAGCGTCGCTCCTGCACCAGGGCTTCGAGGACGTTGACGTCGAAGCGCTTTTCCGCTTCGGCAAGCGCGAGCCGGGCGACGAGCAGCGCCCTGGGTGTCATCTGTCCACCGTTGGCGATCACGATGGGTAGCTCGGCGACGAATCCCGCGGTGAGGCCCTGCTGCAGCATGCGCAGGGTACGTCGAATGACGTAGCCGTTGTCGACGTACCAGTCCATCCACGGTTCAGCGCTGGCCGGCTCTTCCCTCAGGACCCGCACGCGCTCGTCGAGCGTATCGACGGCACGGGCGAAGTCACGCAGCTCCGCCCGAATCGGCGTGAAGCACCGGCGCATGCCCGGACGCACGGCATCGAGATCCGCTGCCGGCGTCGTCGTGCCTTGTTCGGCCGCCTCACCGCGCGCTGCCATGCCGTGCCGCACCGGGGCGTGTCAGTGACCCCATATCTCGCGGGCGGCCCGCTCCGCCTGGGTCGGCTGGATCTCCTCGGGGCTTAGATCCTGCACCACCAGCAGTGGTGTCTCGCCGTAGACGATGGTGCTCAGCGGCACCGCGCCGAATTGCCAACAGGCCGAGCAGGACGTACCGTGCGCCGCCATCACCATCAGGTCCACCTGCTCGGTACGGGCGATGCGCTGGATCGCGTACGCCGGCGACGCGTCGATTTCGACTCGCGATGTCACGCGCAGGCCTTCATTGCCCAGGCGCTCGGCGATACCGTCCAGGTAGCGCTCGATGCTCTCGCGCTGAGCGGTTGCCCACTCCGAGAGCCGGCGCTGGCCGTTCTGCGGTAAGGCCTGGCCGGCCGGCACCACCGAGACCAGCACGATCTCCGCGTCATGCTGTCGTGCCAGGGCCTCCACGAACGCGAGAACGCACTCCGCCCGGCGGCTGCCGTCGAGGGGAACGAGCATTCGAGTGTAGATGAACGCATCACTTGCCGGTTGTCCCGCGACGTAGGCACGGACCAGCAGAAAGGACACACGGGCATGCAGCGCCGCCCGTTGCGCGACGCCACCCAGCACCCATCCGCTGACACCGCCGCAACCGTGAGTGCTCAGTACGAGCAGCGTCGGCGGACCCGTCTGGACGAAATCGACGATCTGCTCCACCGGGGCGCCTTCCAGCGTGACCGTCTCCGCCTCGAGGCCGTGCGCCAACAGCCGATCGGCAATGCCGGCGAGGTACGTCGGGGCCTCCAGTCGCAGCGCTTCCCATTCCAGCGGATCAGCGGGATACGCGTTGTCGTTGGCGGCTTCGCCCTGGACGACCCGGAGCAAAACGGGGTGCGCTGCCAGCGCCTGGCACAACGCAATAGCGTGGGGGAGTGCACACTCGGCGAGTCTCGAACCGTCGAGTGGAACCACGACGCGCCTGAACATTAGCGCCTCCAAGACAGCCCGGATGCCGCGCCGACGCCACACCTCCGGGTCGATCGGGGTTATCGCTTTCCCGTCTTCGTCCCTGCGCGGGTGCATGGGTGTCGCAAGCGACGCCGCGTGACCGTCGACGGGCCCGCCGCTCCACGCCCATTGTTGACACAATCACGCAGAACAGTCCGCCACGTTTTGACGTAGATCAATGGCTTCTGCGCGCGCCAGTGATGGTTCCCCGGCATGCCTCCGGCGAGTGTCGGCCATTGAGTCACGTTGGTGGCCGTCAATGCGGTACCCCGGCGGGGGGGATTATCCTTGTATTCTAGAGAGACTGAGCCGGGGTTCCTCCAACGGCCCGGCGTTGCCGGGGGGGAGCGCACCATGTTCCGTGACCGCCTCGATGCTGCACATCAGCTCGCCGAGCGACTGCGACATACCGATGGGCAGAACCCTCTGGTCCTGGCGATTCCCCGAGGCGGTGTTCCCATGGGGCGGGTCATCGCCGTCGCCCTGCACGGGGACCTGGACGTCGTGCTGGTCCACAAGATCGGGGCGCCCGCTAACCCGGAGTACGCCATCGGCGCGGTCAGCGAGGATGGCACCGTCCAGCTCAGGGACGATGCATGGGAGCGCCGCTATCCACAGCGAATCCGCGAGGAGATCGACGATCAGCTTGCAGTTCTGCGACAGCGGCGCCGGCAGTACACTCCGGTGCGGCCACCAATCGATCCCACCGACCGGGTGGTGATCGTCGTCGACGATGGCAGCGCCACCGGCGCGACCATGGAAGCCGCGCTCACGACACTCCGCAACCGTGCCCCGCGGCGCCTGATCGCCGCGTTGGGCGTCGCGCCCGCCGGCGTGGTCACCCGGCTTGCCGACATTGCCGATGAGGTCGTGTGCGTCAGCTCCCCCTCGCCGTTCTTCGCCGTGGGCCAACACTTCATCGACTTCGGTCAGGTCTCCGACGCCGAGGTCATCGCCTGTCTGCAGCCGCCGGGAGACACGGGCTACGATTAGTACCCCCTTGGCCGGGGTACGGTGGACAGGTGTCAACGCTCAGAGCTCCGGTCGGTGATGCGCCCCCTGCTGGCCCTCGTAGGCGATCTGGCATCGACGGCAGCGCTTCGCCGTTGGGTGAGCCTGCAGACGCGCCAACGCGATGGCATCACCGCAATCGCTGCACGCCCCGTAGGTACCCATGTGCATGCGTGCCAGCGCCGCCTCGATGTCGCGGATCTCGGCAATGTGGCGGTCGATGTCGGCGAGACCGATATCCACGAGCAGGTCCGCTACCGATTCGTCCCCCGGGTCGTGCACCTGTCCGGCAAGGTCCTGGTAGTGTTCCTGGTCCGACTGAACGAGCTCCGCGTGGATCTCGTCGCGCAACTGGTCGAATCGCGCTCGAAGCTGTTGTCTGAGTGCGTCAATCTGAGTACCGGTTAGTCGCTGTGCCACGGTGGCTTCCTCCCGTCTGCTCGGACATGGTTTCGGTGATGTCGTCAAGAATCCGTACGGCAAGCGCCTCCGTTGCCCGGGCGACGGGCGGCGATAGTGCAGCCCCGGGCGAGAAGTCCCGGCCTTCCACGACATAGACGAGACAGACGGCGGGCATCGTCTCCAGCGACCGTGCCAGCGCCAGGGCGTCGGCCAGACCGAGACCGTGGGTGGATAGCCCGCTGGCCAACGGCGGCAGCGGCGACGCACGAACGTCGAACCGTCGCACGGTGCCGATGGCAGCGGTGCTGGATACTGCCGCGTCCACGATGTACGCCGCACGCGCGCCGGTGAGTAGCTCCACCAGCGTGGTCGCCTCGCCGCTGCACTCGTGTACCGACACGTCCCCGGGCACGAGCGGGCGCAGACGCTCGGCGACGATGGGGCCGACGGCGTCATCGCCACGGCCACGGTTGCCCACACCGAGCAGCCGCCGCGGTCGCAAGCCGTCAGTCACGGTGAATCCGCAGGTCGAGGAAATGGGTCGCGCAGGAGATGCACGGATCGAAGTTCCGGATCGTGCTCTCACAGCGGGCGCGCAGCTCGTCATGGGGCAACTCCAGCCAGCCGCCGATGAAGTCCTTCAGGTCGGCCTCGATGGTGGGCTGATTCTGCGCCGTGGGCGGGACGATTTGGGCTTCCTCGATAGTGCCGTCCGTTGCCAGCCGGTAGCGGTGAAACAGCAACCCCCGGGGCGCTTCCGTGGCGGCATGACCCTCGCCGGCGGCCGGCGTGACGGTAACGGCCGGCCGCGGCGGTGGCTCATAGTCCGCGATCAGCCGCAAGGCCTCGTCACAGGCGTACACGATTTCCACGCTGCGAACGATAATGCTCTTGAACGGGTTGCGGCAGACAGGGCCCAGACCGGCCTCGTCCGCTGCCTCCCGCGCCATCGGCGAGAGGCGGTCGTGGTTGAGTCCGAAACGCGCCAACGGTCCCACGAGGTACGTGCTGCGCTCGCGCAGTCGCGCGTGGAGCGCGGTGGAGTGTTTGACCTGCGTTTCCACGAAATGGCGGTTGTAGGCCGTCACCGGAATGTCCAGACAGTTGCTGGAGACGATGCGGCCCTCATTGAACGGATACTCCCGGGGGTGGCGCAGCGCAACCAGCTCGTAATCGCGCTCGCAATCCGGAAAGTCGAATCCGGCGGTCCAGCGCACTGTCTCCAGGGCGGTGTCCCGCGCCCGCTGCAGCTCGGGCACGAGCGCTTGCAGCTCGGCGCGCTCCGGCGTGCGGTAGAAACCGCCCACGCGCACGTTGACGGGATGGATTTCCCGGCCGCCGAGCAGGGTCATCACCCGGTTGCCGGCCTGCTTTAGCGCCAGGCCCCGGCGCACGGTTTCAGGGTGATCCCGGGCCATTGCCGTGAAGCCGTCATAGCCGAGGAAATCCGGTGCGTGGAGCAGGTAGACGTGCAGCGCATGGCTTTCGATCCATTCACCGCAGTACAGCAACCGCCGCAGGTCCCGCAGCGAGCCGCCGACCTCGATACCCAACGCGCGTTCCATCGCATGGACCGCACTCATCTGGTAAGCGACCGGGCAGATGCCGCAGATGCGCGCGGTGATATCCGGTGTCTCAGTGAAATCACGTCCGCGCAGCAGCGCCTCGAACAGACGTGGAGGCTCGAATATCCGCAGCTCCGCCTTGCGGACGGTGCCGCCGTCGATGCGCACCTCCAATGCCCCCTCGCCCTCGACGCGGGCGAGGTAGCCGACCTTGATCGTTTTACGGCTCATGGCGTTCGCTCTCCTCGCGGAAGGCATCGGCGTTGGCGTTGAACGTGCGGTACACACGGCACAGGTCCGTGCGATCCACGCCGAGGCCGGCGAGCCAATCGCTGAGCGCGGCGCTGTTGGGCGATTCCATGGGGCCGAAGCAGCCATAGCAGCCGCGGTGGTACGTGGGGCACAGGGCACCGCAGCCGGCGTGGGTGACAGGGCCCAGACAAGGCGTGCCGTGGGCCGTCATGACGCAGATGTTGCCGCGTCGCTTGCATTCGATGCACACGCTGTGACTCCGCACCGCGGGACGGCGGCCAGCCGTGAAGGCGGAGACGACCTCCAGTAACTGCCGTTTGTCGACGGGACAGCCACGAAGCTCGAAGTCCACGGGAACATGATCAGCGATGGCGGTGGAGCGCGCCAGCGTGGCGATGTACTCGGGCCGCGCGTAGACGGCGGCGACGAATCCCTCCACGTCCGCGAAGTTGCGCAGCGCCTGGATGCCGCCGGCGGTGGCGCAGGCACCGATGGTGACCAGTGTCCGCGAGCGCCGGCGGACTTCGCGGATGCGCTCGGCATCGTGGGCGGTGGTGATCGACCCCTCCACCAGCGACAGGTCGTAGACACCACGGATGCGCCCGCGCGTGACCTCCTGGAAATAAGCGATCTCCACGCGCTCCGCGACGGCCATGAGCTCGTCCTCGCAGTCCAGCAGCGAGAGCTGGCAGCCGTCGCAGGAGGCGAACTTCCACACGGCGAGGCGCGGCTTGCGGTGCGGACGACTCATGTCACAACGCCTCCCGACCGAAGACACCGCGCAGTCGTGCCACGGGCAGCACCGGGCCGTCGCGGCAGATCAGCTCCGGGCCGAGCTGGCAGTGGCCGCAATGGCCGATGGCGCACTTCATGTTGCGCTCCAGGGATACATACATCGCCGCATCGTCGACCCCGAGCGCACGCAACGCCGCGACGGTGAAACGCATCATCAACTCCGGACCGCATATCAACGCGATCACCGATGCGGCATCGAACGTCGCCGATGCCAGCACGTCGGTCACCACACCCACCCGGCCACGCCAGTCGCCACCGGCATGGTCGACGGTGATCAGCACGTCCATATGCCCACGCCGCCGCCAGCGCTCCAGCTCGCGATGGAAAAGCAGATCCGTGGGGCTGCGCGCACCGTAGATCAACGTGAGGCGGCGAAAATCCCGGCTTCGGTGGAGTGCGTGGTAGAGCATCGGTCGCAGCGGCGCCAGACCCAGCCCGCCGGCGATCACCAGCAGATCGCCCCGGGCGCCCGCGTGTTGCGGCCAACCATTGCCGAATGGTCCGCGCAGGCCGAGGGTCTGCCCCGTGCGCGTTCCCACGAGTGCGCGGGAGACGGGGCCGACAGCGCGGACGGTATGGGTCCAGCGTGTGCGCGCATCGGGATCGCCGCTGACGCTGATCGGGACCTCGCCAACGCCGAAGGCATAGAGCATGTTGAACTGTCCGGGGGCGAACACCGCGGGGGCCGTATCGTCGCGCGATAGCTCCAGTGTCCAGATCTCGGCCGTCTCCCGCCGGCGTCGCACCACCCGAACCGGTACCGGGCGCATGGGATCGTCGTCGTACTGCATTGCCATGCGCTAGGTCACTCCGGCGTTCCGTAGACGTCGAGCACCTGCATGCGGGTCGCATGCAACCGTGACACCAGGGTCGGAAGCAGGCGCTTGAGCACCTCGTAGCCAAGGGCCGGATCGGCATCGCACTTCCCGCGCAGGCAGCGGGCGTCCAGCGCGATCGCGCGGGTGCGTTCCACGACGCGCGCGTCGTACATCCAGCGGTACGGGGGAACCAGCCAGGAGACGCCGACCAGCTCGCCATCCGCAAGCGTCTGAAAGCGTATGGCGCCGCGGCCGGGCGCGTTGATTTCGAGCGCCACCAGCCCCTGCCGTATGAGATAGAGCGCATCCGCTTCATCCCCTTCGCGGCGCAGGTATTCGCCGCTTTCGAAGCGCGTGTTGCGGGCACACCCGCATACGACATCGACAAATGCGGGATCCAGGCCGCGGAACAGAGGATGCTCCCGCAGCAGTCGCTCCATGCCGCTCATGGCGCCTCCTCGCCGGCATCGCTTGCCTGGATCGCGCGTACTTCCTCGGTGATATCGATGCCCACCGGACACCACGTGATGCAGCGGCCACAGCCGACGCACCCGGAGGTGCCGAACTGTGCCACCCAGGTCGAGAGTTTGTGGGTCATCCACTGGCGATAGCGCGACCGCCCGGACTGGCGGACGCTCCCGCCGTGGAGGTAGGAGAAATCCATTGTGAAGCACGAGTCCCAGTGCCGGGTTCGCACGGCTGTGTCACCGGCGAGATCGGTGGTGTCCTCCACGGTGGTGCAGAAGCAGGTCGGGCAGACCATGGTGCAATTGCCGCAGGTGAGGCAGCGCTCGGCGACGTCGTCCCAGCGGGGGTGCTCCAGGTTGCGCATGAGAAGCGCCGGGACGTCGGTGTCGGGCATCGAGCGCCCCATTGCCCCTGCCGTGCGTTCCACCACGGCGTGCGCTGCCGTGACGTCGGCGTCGTCAGCGTCATGGTGCGGCAGTGTCCCGAGCACTGCGTCGCCGTCCGGGGTGCCGGTCTCGACCACGAACCGGTGCCCACCGCCATCCATGATTTCGGTGAGCGCGAGGTCGAAACCCTCCGTGACTGCCGGGCCGGTTCCCATGGAGGCACAGAAGCAGGTGCCGCCGGCGGTCCCGCAGTTGACGGCGACGACGAATATCCCCTCGCGCCGCTGACGGTAGTTGGGGTCCGCGTGGGCACCGCCGAGCAGCACCCGGTCTTGGATGCGAATGGCGTGGAGCTCGCAAGCGCGCACGCCGATGAAGGCGAGGCGCTCGACACTGGCCGCAGCGTCTTCGAAACGCAATCCGTCGGGGCCGTGGGAGGCGCGCCACAACGTGAGATCGGGGGGATGGAGGTAACGTTTCCAGGAGTGCGGTCCAACCGCGTAGCCGAACAATGCGGCATCGTCGCGGCGCCTGACGCGATAGTGTCCGCCATCCTGCTCGTCGGTCCAGCCGGCCGGCAGATCGTCGACGGCGGCGACGTCGTCATAGACGATCGCACCGTCGCGCAACCGCGGGCCGATGACGCGATAGCCTCGACCGGCCAGCGCCTCGATGAGGCCCTGCAGACCGTCGACTCCGATCACGCGGGCGCCGTGAGTATCCGGCATCGCCTGCTCTCTCCCGGATGCACGGGCGGATCGCCACTACCGATAACTGTAGTGGCGAGTGCAGGCTCAAGCGTCGACTTCGATCAAGATTGCCGGCGATTTCCCGCGGCCGCCCCGCACGGGACCGTCGCCCGTCGGTCAGTCGACCGCGGTTGCTACCGTGTGGGCACGCTCGTGCACCACGACGTCGCTCTCCCCCTCGCGAACCCGGAAGAATGCCGCATAGAGCACTGGCACGGCGATGAGGGTCAGGACGGTGGCAAAGGCGAGTCCGCCCATGATCGTTACCGCCATGGACGCGAAGAACACGTCGAAGAGCAGCGGAATCATGCCCAGGATGGTGGTACCCGCGGCGAGCATGACCGGGCTGAAGCGGCTGACGCTGGCATCGACGATGGCCGCGTGACGGTCATGACCGTCACCGATGCGCAAGTCGATCTCGTCGACCAGCACGATGGCGTTCTTGATCAGCATACCCGACAGGCTCAGGAAGCCGAGCAGCGCCATGAAGCCGAACGGCAGACCGGAGACCAGCAGCGCGACGGTGACACCGCATATCGCCATGGGCACGCACAGCCAGATGATGAGCGGCTGGCGCACCCGGGCGAACAACGCGACGGTGATCAGCACCATACCGAGGTAGCCGAGCGGCAGGCCTTCTGCCAGCGATGCCTGGGCGTCAGAGGATTTCTCGTGTTCGCCGCCCCATTCCAGATCGTAGCCCCGGGGCAGGTCCATCGCTGCCACCAGTGGCCGCACGCGCTGGAATGCCGCCGCCGCATTGCTCCCGTACGGCGGGTCGGCCTGAGCGGTAATGGTTCGCGTCTTGTCGAGGCGGCGGATGATGCCGTTCTCCTGGGACGTGATGAAACCGTCCACCACTTCGTTCAGCGGTACGTAGGCCTGAGCGGCGGCCGCCCACACCCGGCGATCACGCAGGTCGGCGGATGCGCCGCGTTCGCTCTCGGGTGCGCGCATGACGATGGGAACCAGGCGGTCGCCCTCGCGGTAGAGACCGACCCGACGGCCGTCGGTGGCGACGGCGAGGGTATTGGCAATATCCCGGCGGGTCACGCCGATGGCGCTCGCCCGGTCCTCGGCCATCTCCGGCACGATGAGCGTTTCGCGCTGGCGCCAGTCATGGCGGACGTTGATGAGCCCCTGGCGTCGGAAGATGGCCTGTGCCCTGCCCGCGAGCTCGCGCAACACCACCGGGTCCGGGCCGGAGAATCGGGCCTCGATCTTGGCGCCGCCGCCGGGACCGAGACGCACGCGCTCCAGCTTCGTTTCAGCCTCCGGATAATGGGTGGAAAGCCAGTCCAGGGCGCGGCGGCCGATCGCCGGAATGCGCGCGCTGTCCGTCGCGCGCACGATGAACTGACCGTAGGCCGGGTTGGGCCGTTCCGGCGCGTAGACCAGCATGAGCCGTTCGGCGCCGGCACCCACGAACGCGCTCACGTCGGTGACGCCGTCCATGGCGAGGAGCTGCGCCTCGATCTCGGCCATATCCTCCGCGGTCGCACGAATGTCGGTGCCTTGCGTGCGCCAGTAGTCGATGTAGAACACCGGCGTTGCGCTGTCCGGGAAGAACGACTGGGATACGAACCCGAAACCGCCTACCGCGGCGCCGGTGAGCGCCAGCAGCCCGACCACCGTAATGACTCGGTGGTGAAGCGCGGCGGAGACCGTCGCCCGGTAGACGCGCAGCAGGCGTGGCTCCCCCGCCGCGGCAGCCGCCTCGGCGGAGCGTACTGCAAAGAGGTAGGTGGCCAGCAGCGGTGTCACCGTCACCGCCAGCAGCCAGCTCAACAGCAGCGAGATGCCGATGACCGCGAACAGCGAGAACGTGAACTCGCCGGTGGAGTCGTCGGACAGTCCGATACCGGAGAAAGCGAGAATCCCGATCACCGTGGCGGCGAGCAGCGGCATCTGGGTCTGGCCCGCGATGCGGCTGGCCGCTTTCCGCGGCGAGCTACCGTGCTTCATGCGCACCATCATGCCCTCGGCGATGACGATGGCGTTGTCCACGAGCATGCCCATGGCGATGATGAGCGCGCCCAGCGAGACGCGCTGCATGGTGATGCCGAAGAGCTTCATCGCCAGCAGCGTACCCAGCACCGTGAGCAGCAGCACGCTGCCCACGACCACGCCGCCGCGCCAGCCCATGGCGATGCACAGAACCAGGATGACGATGGCCACGGAGCTCGCCAGGTTGACGATGAAACCGCCGACGGCCTCGTCCACCACCTTGTGCTGCTCGTAGATCGGCTGCAGTGACACACCAACCGGCAGGTCGTGCGTGATCTCGTCGATACGCGCTTCCACGGCTTCGCCCACCGCCACGATGTTGGTGCCGGACAGCGCGGATACCCCCACCGTCGCTGCCGGAACGCCGTTGTGGTGGACGATGCGCTGCGGGGTATCCTCGTAGCCGCGCGTAACCGAGGCGATATCGCCGAGGCGGACGGTCTGACCGCCGGCGCCGGGGCCGGCGCTCAGGAACAGGTTCTCGATGCGCTCCACGGAAGTGAAGGCGCCGGACGGCGACAGCCGCACGGTGTCGTCGTCGACGCGTACCGAGCCGCTGTCCATCACGGCATTCTGGACTTCCAGCGCGTTGGCGATGCTGGTCGGGGGAATCCCGAGCTGGGTGAGCACCGACTGGGGGATTTCGACGTAAATGCGTTCATCGCGCAGGCCGCCGATGGCGACCTTGGCGACGCCGGGCACACGCAGGAGCTCGCGGCGCAGTGTTCGGGCGAAGTCACGCAAATCCGCCTTGGAGTAGTCCGGCGCGGTGAGTGCGTAGTAAAGCCCGTAGACGTCGCCGTAGTCGTCGTTGACTTGCGACGGCCGCGCGCCCGGGGGCAGGCCCGCCTGCGCGTCGTTGATCTTGCGCCGCAGCTCGTCCCAGACCTGGGGCAACGTATCGGCGTCGTATTGCTCCTGTATCTCCACCGTGATCATGGAAAGCCCCGCTGTCGAGCGCGAGCGCACTTCCTTGATCTGAGGCAGCCGCTGGATGGCCGTTTCCAGGCGGTCGGTGACTTCCTGCTCCACCTGCTCGGCCGAGGCGCCGGGATACGCGGTGGTAACCACTGCTTCCTTGATGGTGAATTCCGGGTCCTCGAGACGGCCGAGGGTCGCGAGCGCCCACAACCCTCCCAGCAGGCAGATAAGGATGATCAGCCAGGTGTTGACCGGTTTGTCGATGGAGGCACGGGCGATATCCATGACGTGCGTTCCCTCAGCGTCCGGCGCCGTTTGCCGGGACCGGCCTTACGCGCTGCCCCTCGGCGAGAAAGCCGGCGCCCGCGGCGGCGATCGTCTCGCCGCCGTCGAGCCCCGCGACGATACGCACGTGCCGTCCGGCCAGGGAGCCCAGTGTCACCGCCCGGGCGTGTACCGTGCCGGTAGCCTCGTCATAGAGCCACACCCGGTGACTGCCGTCCGCTGCCGTGGCGACGGCGCCGGCAGGCACCACGAAGCCTTCGTCCCCGGAAGCCGCGATCGTCACCGTGACGGTCGCGGACATGCCGGGGAGCACGGTGATGTCCTCCGGGTTGTCCATGCTGAAGGTGACCTTGTACGTGCGGGTCCCGGGGTCGGGCTGCGTGGCGACCTCCTTGAGCGTGAGCGGAAAACGGCGCTGCGGCCTTGCCGAGAGCGTCGCGTTGATGGCGCGGATGTCCTCACGGCGTACGCGTGCCATGGTGATCTCCGGCACGCTCACCTCCACGTCCAGAGCGGAGACGTCCTGGAGCAGAGCCACCGGCTCGCCGGCGGGAACGTTGGTGTAGCTGTCGACGAGGCGCTCGGCGACCAGTGCTTCGAACGGTGCCTCGATCTCGGTATAACCGAGATTCTGCGTGGCCTGATCCACTTTCACCCGTGCCAGCTCGTAAGCGGAGCGGGTGTCGTCCAGCGCGGCCTCGGAGAGGTGACCGTCGGCGCGCAAGGCCTGCTTGCGCTCGAGATCCCGTTGAAGCTGGTCGGCACGCACCTTCGCCTCGCGTAGTGCCAGACGGTAGTCCGTGGCGTCGAGGCCGGCGATGAGTGCCCCCTCATCCACGACTTCGCCCTCGCGCACCGGGAAGCGGTCGATCCTGCCCGCGACCTGAAACGACACCGCCGAGGTATGAGCCGCCTGGATCTGACCGGGAAGCTGACGCTGCTCGGTCATGGTGTCGGCGGTGACGGTCATTACCCGCACAGGGCGCGCCGGCGAATCCACAGACTCCTCGCGCGACGGCCCGGTGCCCTGACCGAGGACCGTCGTGGCCATGATCACGGCAAGGGTCACGACAGTGATGGCAGCCATGTGGCGCGTGAGGCGTGAGATCATGGGCGAGGTTCCTCGTCGTCCAGATGGGCACGGGCCTGACGGCGCAGCGCCTGCTTCTGCTCGTCGGTAAGTGACGAAATGCCGAGAATGTCGAGGAACTGCATGCCATGCATGGCCAGCCACAGCAGGCGCGCGGTGGGTACCGCTTTCTCCAGGGCGTCGATGGCGGCCATGCACCGCGCCTCCATGCGACGGGCAGGCTCGACCATATCGGGATGATGCGCCGCGGCGGCGATGAGCGTGATACCGAGCTCGGGGTCCACCAGCTCATGGTCGATGCAGGCCAGCAGATGCGCCCGCCCCTCGCGATACGGATCGTCGTCGGGAAGCGACTCGCGCGCCTCGGCGATACGGCCTTCGTGATGCGCCAGGGTTCGCTCCAGCAACCCCTCTAGCAGCGCCTGCTTGCTGTTGAAGTGATAGAGCATGCCGCCCTTGCTGACGCCCGCCTCTGCGACCACGGCGTCGAGCGTCAGGTGTGCGGCGCCGTCGCGGCTGACCACACGCTCGGCGGCGTCGAGAACCCGTTCCCGCAGGGGGCGCTTGCGGCCGGGCGTCGGTGTCCGGTCGTCCGTCACGTTTTGCACTCAAGTTTAAAACCGTCCAGACGGTACGAAAATCCGCACAAGGCGTCAACTCGACCGGACACCGTGACGGCCCGTCGGGGCCTATGCGCCCGTTTCGGTGCCTATCGGGCTGGCGGACGCCAGAGCGGCTGTGTCCGAGATCGCGAAAGTCCGCTCCGCCGGGGTCAATGGCTCCACGATCTCGAGCTGGCGCGCCAGCACCTGCTCGTCCGCCTCTGAGGCATCCGTGCCGGCGGTTGCCCGCCGGCGCAGGCGCTCACGCAGAGTGCCTTGGTCGACGTCGGTTACGAAAATCCGGAATTCGGCCCCCAGCGCCTGCGCGAGCTCGCGAAACGGGGCCCGTTCTGCAGTGCGCAGAAAGGCGGCATCGACGACGGGCTGGTAGCCGGCTTCCACTACCGAGCGGGCGAGCGTGGCGAGGCGTTCGTAGGTACGCCGGCTCGCCTCGGCGGAATAGATGCCGGTGGCGAGACCGCTGCCTGAGCGCTCACGCTCGTCGA
Organism: Arhodomonas sp. AD133; assembly: GCF_051195215.1. NCBI lineage: Bacteria > Pseudomonadati > Pseudomonadota > Gammaproteobacteria > Chromatiales > Ectothiorhodospiraceae > Arhodomonas > Arhodomonas sp. AD133. The sequence continues at coordinate 94,418 of NZ_JBNAZM010000001.1, forward strand.
GGCCGAACAGGCGCTTGCGTTCCACATCCGAGCGCAGGCGAATGTAGCCGTAGCGTTCCACCAATGCCTGCGCCAGGGTGCTCTTCCCGGAACCCGACAGGCCGTGGGTGATGCCGACGAGCCCCGGTGGCCGTTCCATGCAGGCGGCGGCGACATCCAGATACCGGCGCAGACGCTCACGCGCGCTGGCTGCTACGGCGCCGTCCCGTGCCTGGGCACAGCGCACTGCCTCGACTTTCGCCCGCACCATGGCGCGGTAGGCGATGTAGAACGGCAATACCCGGAGGGCCTCGTAGTCGCCGGTTGTCTCGAGATAGCGGCTGAGCACCGCGTTGGCGGCGGGGGTTTCGCCGCGGTAGCGCAGGTCCATCAGCATGAAGGCCAGATCGTTCGCCGTATCGATCCAGCGCAGGTCGGGGGCGAACTCGATGGCGTCGAACAGTGTCACCCTCCCCTGCCACAGCAGCATGTTGTCCAGATGGAGATCACCGTGGCATTCGCGTACCCAGCCGCCGTCCCGCCGTGCGTCGAAGACGGGCGCGAGCCGTGAAGCGTACTCGCGTGTCCAGCGTTCGAGGGCGTCGAGGCGTGCCGCCGATTGGGCATCCAGATCCATGTCGCGCAGGGGCGGAAAGTTCTCGAGCGCACGCTGGCGGATCTCCTCGACGCTGCCATAGTCGTCGTCCGACGCCGCGGCGGGCACCGACATGTGGAACTCGGCCACGGTTTCCGCCAGTTGCCGGACCAGTGATTCGGTGAGCCCGCCCGACTCGGCGAGATGACCGAGCAGCGCCTCTTGGGGAAAGCGCCGCATGCGCACCGCGTATTCCACCGGAGCGCCGGCGCCTTCCAGGCGAATGCTCCCGTTCTCACAGGTGATTGGCACGACGTCGAGATAGAGCGCCGCGGCGAAACGCCCGTTCACGCGGAGCTCTTCCTCGCAGTAGAAGCGGCGTTTGTCCAGGGACGAGAAGTCGAGAAATCCCAGGTCCACGGGTTTCTTGAGCTTGTAGGCGTATTCACCGGCGAGAAGGACGACGGATATGTGCGTCTCGTGCACCGCTACATGCTCGACGGGGTGTGGATAGCACGCCGGGTCCCGCAAGGCCTCGATGAGATCCTTCTGCTCCAAAGGCTGTGCCATGCTTCCTCCAGGTGTTGTTGCATCGCATGCGGCGGGCATGATTCGGCGCGCCGCGGCGGACTCCCCCTCGTCGGTTGTGTTCGGCCGGCGGGCACGGCGACTCGGGCCGCCGTGCCGTCGCGTTACTTTGCCGCTGCCAGTGCCTGGTCAATGTCCTCGAGGATGTCGTCGGCGTGCTCGATGCCCACCGAGATCCGTACCATATCCCGTGAAACCCCCGCGGAGGCGAGCTCATCGTCGTTGAGCTGGCGGTGGGTGGTCGTTGCCGGGTGACACGCCAGGGACTTGGCGTCGCCGATGTTCACCAGTCGGGTAATGAGTTGCAGGGCATCGATGAAGCGGGCACCGGCGGCTTCGCCGCCGCGGATACCGAACGCGAGAATGCCGGCCGCACGGCCGCCCATGTATTTCCGGGCCAGCGGGTAATAAGGGCTGTCCTCGAGTCCGGCGTATCGGACCCAGGTGACCTGAGGGTGCGCCTGCAGATGCTTCGCTACGGCGACAGCGTTGTCGCAGTGGCGGTCCATGCGTAGCGGCAGGGTCTCGATGCCCTGCTGCAGCTGGAAGGCGTTGAACGGAGACAGCGCCGCGCCCATGTTCCGAAGCGGTGCCACGCGGCAACGGCCGATGTAGGCCGCCTCCCCCAGCGCCTCGGTATAGACGACACCATGGTAGGAAGGGTCCGGCTCGGTCAGCATCGGGTACCGCTGGGCATGCTTTGCCCAGGGAAAACGCCCGGAGTCGACGATCACCCCACCCACGGTGGTGCCGTGGCCGCCCATGTACTTGGTGAGCGAGTGCACGATGATGTCGGCGCCGCTTTCGATGGGCCGCCACAGGTACGGGGTGGGCACCGTGTTGTCGACGATCAGCGGGACGCCCTTCTCGTGCGCCACCGCGGCGAGCCGCTCCACGTCGACGATATTGCCGTTGGGGTTGCCCACCGACTCGCAGAACACCGCCTTGGTCCGCTCGTCGATGTGCGCGGCGATCTCCTCGGGCGCGTCGGCGCTGGCGAAACGTGCCTCCACGCCCATGCCGGGAAGGCCGTGAGCGAACAGATTATAGGTGCCACCATAGAGCTGACTCGTGGTGACGATATTGTCGCCCGCACGGGTAATGCACTGAATGGCGTAGGTCACCGCCGCCATGCCGGAAGCCACCGCCAGGGCGCCCACACCGCCCTCCATCGCCGCGACCCGGTGCTCGAGCACGGCGCAGGTCGGGTTCATGATGCGTGTGTAGATGTTGCCTTCGACCTTGAGGTCGAAGAGATCCGCGCCGTGCTGGGTGTCGTCGAATGCGTAGGAAGTCGTCTGGTAGATCGGTACCGCTACGGCCTTGGTGGTCGGCTCCGGCTCGTAGCCCCCGTGTACGGCAATGGTCTCGAGTTTCACTGTTCTCTCCTGCCCCGCTGGTGAGACGGCCCGGCGCCCCGGGCATCCGTTCGGCATGGTAGCAGAACCCCCTGTCGTCAGGGTGCGACAGGCCACCGGTGGTCGTCGCCCGCGCGTGCGCCCCAGCCGTCAATGATCGCCGATTGACGACGAAGTTCGGATTTTGCCGGCCGGATGCGGGATAATATCCCGCTTCCACCGCTCTGGTGAGCTGCCGACAGGCCCGAACAACAATGCAGGACCCGCCCACGCAATCCCTCGAGCTGCCGATCGATGCGCAAGCGCCCGATGTACTGATCGCTCGCCAGGCGATCTTCGATCGCGCGCTGACGGTCATCGGCTATGAGCTGCTGTGCCGAAACGGTGGCGGCGCGGGGGTCACGGACGGCAACACCGCCACCGCCAGCGTGATCACCGGCGGCTTCGCCGAGATTGGCCTGCGTGAGCTGGTGGGAAGCGGGCTGGCGTTCATCAACCTCACCCGGGACTGGATTCTCAGTCACGACAACCTGCCTTTCTCCCACACGCGGGTCGTGCTTGAAGTGCTCGAAGACATTACGGTGGACGATGCGCTGCTTGCGGCGTTGCACGCGCTGCGCGCCCGCGGTGCGACCGTAGCGCTGGACGATTACGTCTACCGCGAGGACACGGCCGCGTTGTTACCGCTCGCCGACATCGTGAAGATCGATGTGCTCGCGCACACCACCGAGGAAGTGGAGGCACTGGTAGCCCGTCTGCGACGCCACCAGTGCAAGCTGGTGGCCGAAAAGGTGGAAACGCCGGAGCAGTTCGAGTGGTGCAAGGCGCTCGGCTTCGATTACTTCCAGGGGTATTTCCTCTGCCATCCGAAATTGGTGACCGCCCGCAGCCTGGCGGTGAACCGGCTGTCGCTGATCGAGCTTCTGCAGTGCCTGTACGCGCCCGACATGGACGTGCAGGCGCTGGTGGCGATCATCGACCGCGATCCCAGCCTGACCTACAAACTGCTGCGCGCCGTCAACTCAGCCAGCTACGGCCTGCCGCGGCGTGTCGATTCCATCCGCGAGGCCGTGGTGCTGCTCGGTACCGAGACGCTCAGGAACTGGGCCGCGCTGATCGCCATGAGCCGTGTGGACGACAAGCCCGTGGAGCTCATGACCATGGCGGTGCTGCGCGCGGCGATGGCCGAGGAGCTCGCCAGGCGGCTCGGTCACGTCGGCACCGGGGCGTTTTTCACCGTGGGCCTGTTCTCTTTGCTGGACGCGATCATGGACGCACCGCTGGAGGCGCTGGTCGAGGCCTTGCCGGTTTCGGAAAGCGTCAGCGGTGCACTTCTGCGGCGAGAGGGAACCATGGGGGAAGTGCTCGGCAACGTGCTCGCCTATGAGCACGGCGATTGGGCATCACTGGACGATTCGCGGCTGCCGCGCTCGGAGCTGCGTGACGCCTACCTGCAGGCGACCGCATTCGCGGGCTGCTTTCGTGACAATCTGAACTGATATTCCCCATGCCGCCCTGCTGTCCGTCTGCCCGGCGCGCGCACGCCGGAAGAGTCAGGGAGAGGACGGATCCGGCGGGTGACCGAGCCGCTGCCGGCCGTTCAGAGCGCGGTTCGCGCGAACGCGTCGATAGCGTCCGCCACGGCCCGGGGCTGTTCCTGGTGCAGGCCGTGGCCGGCATTGGCGACCGCCGCGGTGTGCAGGTCGCGAAAACACGCGAGCCGAGCCTGCCAGTCATCGCTCCCGCGCAGCATTCGGGCGATAGTGGAATCTTCTCCCCAGACCCACAACGTGGGCGCCGTAACCGCCTGCCAGCAGGCCATCGCCTCATCGAGCCGGTAAAGGACCGGGTTGGGACGACGGTGGGCACTGTCGCCCAAGAGCCGGATGTCACCGTCCGCCTCCCGCCCCCAGCAACGGGCCAGGTACGCTGCGGTGGCCTCGTTGAGGTGCGGGTTGCGGGCCTGCAGGTGCTCGGCCAGGGCTGCGAAGCTCGGAAAGCAACGCAAACGCGGAGACTCGCCAAGGCTGTCCAGCCAGTCCCGGTAGCGTGCCGGGGCCTGCGTGGGATCACTGCCACGCAGGCCGAAGCCCTCCAGGGAGACGAGTGCGCGCACGCGCTTCGGCCTTACACCGGCGTAGAGGCCGGCCACGTTGCCGCCCATGCTGTGGCCGATCAGGGTCACGCGCTCATCGTCGGCAACGCAGGTATCGAGCAGCGCGTCCAGGTCCGCGAGGTAATCCGGGAACCAGTAGCGCCCCTGTGGCGCCCGGTCACTCTCGCCGAACCCCCGCCAGTCCGGCGCCAGGCAACGCCACTGCGGACCCAGCGCTGCCGCGAGAGGGCCGAAGCCCGCACCGGTATCCATCCAGCCGTGAAGCAGTACGGCTGTCGGGGCGCCTTCGCGGGCGGGCCATTCGTGGAGGCGGTAACGCCAGCCGCGGAGATCGACCCAGCGCGAGCGGGGTGTCCAGGTCGGATCAATCCAGGTCGAAGACTCGTGCATGGTCTCGGATATCCCATTCCTCGGCACCGAAGCGCTCCGGGTCGGTGCGGGTGAGCAGTGCCTCGATGAATGCGGCCACGCGCTCCGGCGGCTCGAGCTCACCCTGGGCCTTGAGAGCGCGGAAGCGCTCCACCGCCGGGAAGTCCTCCGCCGACTGGGCGCGAATCAGTGCCTGCATGTCCGTGTCGACGACGCCGGGGCGCACGCTACCCACAGCGACCCCCTGCTCGCGCAGCTCGTCGCGCAATACGGTGTACATCCGGTAGAGTGCGGCCTTGCTCGTGCAGTAGGCCCCCCAGCCGGGCATCGCCCGATGGGCTGCGCCGGAGGAGACGTGCAGCACGCGTCCTTCGGCGAGCGCACCCAGCAGAGCCTGGGTGAGAAACAGCGGCGCTTCCACGTTGACCGCCTGGCTGTGGCGCCACTCATCGAGCGTGACCTCGCTCAGGGGGCCGACGGGGGTGAGCACCCCGGCATTGTGCACCAGAAACCGCACGCGGCGGTCACCGACGGCCGCCACGATCGCGTCCCGTCCCGCGGCGGTGCTCACGTCGGCGGCGAGCGGCTCGATGTCCGTATGGCCGGCAGCGGTGTCCTCCAGCGCCTCGCGACGCCGTCCCACCACCATCACGCAGTGGCCGGCTTCCGCGAGTCGTTGCGCCAGGGCCCGGCCGACGCCGCTGCCGCCGCCGGTGATCACGCTGACTCGACTCATGGCTCCTCCTTACGCAAGCCCGGGCCCGGTACCGCCACGAACCGCATCAGGCGCCGCGCGCGGCGGGATCCTGGCGATAGAATGCGGTCAACTGCCGGTATACCTCGGGAAAGGCCCTATTCAGGATCTCCGGCGTCTCGAAAAAGGTTTCGCTCATTACCGCGAAACATTCCGCCGGGTCGGTGGCGGCATAGGGATCGATGGGGGTGTGTCCGCCCCGCTCCAGTGCCGCACCCAGGGCATCGTAGGCCGCGGTGAAGGCCGCCGTCCATGCCTGCCGGTGCATGTCCGCGTGCAGCGGCGGCATGCCGTTGGCCTCTCCGTTGAGCATGTCGAGCTTGTGGGAGAGTTCGTGAATGACCACGTTCCAGCCATCGCGCTCGTGGCCCGCTTCCACATCCTCCCAGGACAGCACCACTGCCCCGCCTTCCATAGCTTCACCGATCAGCTCCGTAGCCTGCTCGTGTACGACGCCGGTTTCGTCGACGGCGTGGTGACGCGCCAGAAATCCGCTGGGGTAGACGATCACCGAGTGCCAGCCCCGGTACCAGTCGATGCCCAGCCCCAGGATCGGGATCGCGGCCAGCGCGGCTATGCGCACGGCCTGGATCTCGCCGACCTCGGCATCCGCCGCGCCGAAGAACGTCTTGCGCGCGAGAAACAGCGTCGCCAGCTCCCGAAGCCGGTCACTTTCCTCGCGACTCAACCCCCGGAACAGTACGTCCTCTCCCACCGCCTGTCGCCACACGGCATCCGGCACGGCGTGCCGGCGCAGCTCCCGCCGCCTCTGCCAGCGGCGCAGCGCATCGATCAATTGGCACACCCCTCGACCACGCGGCGCAGGGGGCGGCCGTCCAGCCAGGCTTCGATGTTCTCGGTGGTCTGGTCGACGATGCGCTGACGCGCCTCGCGGCTGCCCCACGCGCAGTGGGGGGTAACGATGAGGTTGTCCAGGCCCGCGGCGAGCAGCGGATTATCCGGCGCTGGCGGCTCGCTGCTGACAACGTCCACCGCCGCCCCGCCGATCCAGCCCTCGCGCAGCGCCCGGACCAGAGCGGCCTCGTCGACGAGGCCGCCGCGGGCGGTGTTGATCAACAGCGCATCCGATTGCATGCGCTGCAGTACATGCGCATCGAACAGCCCCCGGGTCTGCGCGTTGAGTGGGCAATGCAGACTGATCACGTCGCTCGTCGCGACAACCTCGTCGAACGCCATCCGGCCCGCCCGGGGCGATGCACCTGGGCGGTCGGCAATGACGACCTCCATACCGATAGCCTCCGCCAGCCGGTTCACTGCCCGACCGATGGCGCCGTAGCCGACAATGCCCAGCCGGCGCCCGCCCACTTCACGAATGGGGTGGTCCAGGAGACAGAATTGGCTGGAGCGGCTCCACGCCCCCTCCGCCACGTCGGCCTGGTATCGGGGGAAGCTTCGGGCGAGCGCGAGTATCAGCATCAGCACGTGCTGAGCCAGGGAGTCGGTGCCATAGCCCTGGCAGTTGACCACGGTGACGCCGTGGTCCGCAGCGGCTTCCAGATCCACGTTATTCGTGCCGGTGGCGACCACGCACACGAGCCGCAACGCCGGACGGGCTTCGAAGAACGTGCGGTCGAGAACGACCTTGTTCACGATTACGCACCACGCCTCGCGGGCGCGATCGGCAAGCTCATCGATTCCGGTCCGGGGGAAACGCTGCAGAGGCTCGCAGACGCGCTCCAGCGCGCTCAAATCCAGATCATCGCGATCCAGCGAGGCCAGATCGAGGAACACGCTGCCGGTTCGGGCCTTGACATCGGCCTGGTTATGCACAGGGGCCTCCTGACGCGTGCGCTAGGCGTGATGTGGCGTTAAACATTTCGCACGAAATCTCGAAAAACATCATATCTTTATGATATTAAACAACAAACACTTGTTCGCCGATTTTTTCACCAATTTGACAAGGGGGGCGGAAGCACGGGCATTCGCGATTGATATCCGCACTTCATCCACAAAGTTATCCACAGCTTCTGTGGAGAACCCGGCCCGCTGTCACCCCCCGGCGGTCCGGAAGCCGCACCATCGCCGCTCGCAGTGCCCCGCCCGCTGGCAGGGGCGCTGCCATGTGGCGAGACTGATGGCCGCAGCCGTAGTATCATCCGCAGCCACCGCGCCGCCTGTCCAGTCGCTCATGCATATAGGACCGTACACGCTGCCCAATAACGTCGTGCTCGCCCCCATGGCGGGAGTGACCGACCTTCCGTTCCGCTTGTTATGCCGCCGATTGGGGGCCGGGCTCACGGTCTCGGAGATGGTTGCCGCGAGCCCGGCCCTGCGCGAGACCCGCAAATCACGCCTGCGCCGGGAACATGTCGGGGAACCGGAACCCCGGGCGGTTCAGATCGCCGGCGCCGACCCGGAGATGCTGGCCTGGGCGGCGCGTGACAACGTGGCGGGCGGTGCCCAGATCATCGACATCAACATGGGCTGCCCGGCGAAGAAGGTCTGTAACCGCATGGCCGGGTCCGCCCTCCTCGCCGACGAGGCACTGGTGCGGGACATCCTGCAGGCAGTGGTCGAATCCGTGAGCGTGCCGGTCACCCTCAAGATCCGTACCGGTCCGGCGCCGGAGCGGCGCAATGGCGTACGCATCGCCGAGATCGCACAGGCAGAAGGCATCGCCGCGCTGGCGGTGCACGGGCGCACCCGGGCCGAGGCTTACCGTGGCGAAGCGGAATACGCCACGATCCGGGCCATTCGCGAGACCGTGACGTTGCCGTTGCTCGCCAATGGCGATATCCGCAGCCCCGAGGAGGCGCAGCGGGTGTTGGCGGATACCGGCGCCGATGGTGTGATGATCGCCCGGGCCGCGCAAGGGCGGCCCTGGATTTTCCGGGAGATCGTCCACTACCTGCGTACCGGCGAGCACCTGCCGCCACCGGGCGTCGGCGAGCTTCGCAGCGTCATGGTGGAGCATCTGCAGGCTTTGCACCGGTTCTACGGTGCCCACCAGGGGGTTCGGGTCGCGCGCAAGCACATCGGCTGGTATCTCAAGGCGCACCGCGACGGCGAAGCTTTCCGTCGCCGCCTCGTGCGCATCGACAGCGCCCGGGAGCAGATCGCGCTGACCCACGCGTTTTTCGACCATCTGCAGCGGTCGCCGGGCCTGGCGGCCTGAGCGCGGCGTTCAATACGCGTACTCGCGAAAGACCGCGCGCACATCGCCGTGCCAGCGGCCGTGGTAGGCCTCGAGCTGCTCGTCCGAAGGCGTGCGGCCGGTGGCCGCGATGGCCTCGAGGCTGTCGAGAAAGTGTGCTTCGCCCCAACCGCGATGAGCCAGCCCCTGGCGGGCAATGGGCAGAACCCGACGCGCCCAGTCCGTAAGTGTCTCGCCCCGGAACCGCGCGGCCAGGCCGTGACGCGCCGCATCCGCCCGCAGGGCGGCGAGCTCCCCCGGCTGCCAGTCGGCGATGAGCTGGTAGGCCTGGTCGAGGGCGCGGCGGTCATAAAGCAGCCCCGTCCAGAACGCGGGCAGTGCGCACAGCCGTTCCCAGGGGCCGGCATCAGCGCCGCGCATTTCGATGAAGCGCTTGATACGCACTTCCGGGAACAGCGTGGTCAGGTGGTCCTCCCAGTCGGCGAGTGTCGGATACTCGCCGGGCAGCGCCGGCAGGCGTCCGGCCATGAAGTCCCGGAATGACTGTCCCGCCGCGTCGATGAGCCGCTCGCCGCGGTGGATGAAGTACATGGGCACGTCCAGCGCGTAGTCGACGTAACGCTCGAAGCCCATGTCATCGCCGAACGCGAATGCCAGCATGCCGCAGCGGTCGGGATCGGTATCCATCCAGACCCGGCTGCGATAGCTCTGCCAGCCGCTGGGGCTGCCCTCGACGAATGGCGAGTTGGCGAACAGGGCCGTGGCCAGGGGTTGCAGCGCGAGCCCGACGCGCAGCTTGCGCACCATGTCGGCCTCGTCGGCGAAATCCAGGTTTACCTGCACGCCGCAGCTTCGGGTCATCATGTCGAGGCCGTGGTCGCCCCGGGTGGGCATGTAACGGCGCATGATGGCGTAGCGTGCCTTGGGCATCCACGGCATCGCTTCCCGCCGCGCGGTGGGGTGGAAGCCGACGCCGAGCAGCCCCACGTCCAGCTCGCTGGCGACCTCGCGTACCTCGGCGAGGTGACCGTTGACCTCCGCGCAGCTCTGCTGCAACCGCTCCAGCGGCGCCCCCGAGAGCTCGAGCTGGCCGGCCGGCTCCAGCGTGATCGCGGCACCGTCCCGTTTCAGCGCGATGGTTCTCCCGGCTTCCGTCACGGGGGTCCAGCCGAAACGGGTCATGCCCTCGAGAAACGCCTCGATGCCGCGCGGTCCGTCAAAGCCAACGGGCTCGAGGGTGCGCCGGTCGAAGACGAATTTCTCGTGCTCCGTGCCGATGCGCCAGTCAGCGGGTGCCTTGCTGCCTGCCTCGATCCATGCGACCAGGTCGTCGCGCCCGGTGACCGGTTGTGAGCCGTCCGGTGGTGTCATCTCGTGCCCTCGCTTCCGTCGTTAGGGCGGCGATGGGGGCAAGTGGCACGAATTCCAAGCGGCCCCTTCCCAGAACCGCTGCTGTGGGTCCATCATCGACATGTGAAAAGCCCGTAGCGGTCCGGTAGGTCATCCGGCGCTGCTTCGGGTTTCGTTCATTGCGTGTTCGCGACGTGTTGGGCGATCAGTGAGGAGGCAACGACAGATGGACCAGACGAGTGGTCGGTATTTCGCGGACGCCGAATACGAGCGGCGTCGGCGGGAAGTGCGCGAACGGATGTCGGAGCGCGGACTGGACGCCGTGCTCATCGCGAGCCCCGAGAACATCAACTATCTCTCGGGGCTCGATCACATGGGCTACTTCGCCTGTCAGCTGCTCGTCGTCCCCGCCAAGGGCCAGCCTATCCTGATCACCCGGGCGATGGAGCGCGCCGTGGTCCGCGATCAGGTGCCGGATCTCATTCACGTGGGCTACAGCGACAGCAGCGTGCCGGCGCCGGAGGCCGCGGATGCCAGTGACGACGAGGCGCTGGACCTGGTGGAGGCCGGCTCCGTGACCCGCGAGCCGAGCCGCCGGCCGGCGGTGGTGCCGTCGGCTGCGGTGAGCGAGACGGTGAAGACACTTCACGATGCCGGTCTCGCCAGCGGCCACATCGCCGTGGACCAGTCCAGCACGTTCCTGCCCTACGCGGTGCTCAACGGCATCATCGAGGGCACGCCGAACGCGAACTGGGAGGACATCGACAATCTGGTCGACGACGTCCGCCTGGTGCAGTCGCCCGAGGAGCTGGCGCTCACCCGGCGTGCGGCGGCGATTTCCGATTCCATGATGCTCTCCTCCATGGCCGCGGCCGGTGTGGGGGTGAATGCCCGTGAGGTCATGGCTGCAATCTACGATGCCATGTTCCGCCGCGGCGGCACCTACCCGGGCTTCGTGCCCCTGGTCCGCTCCACGAGCAACCTCGAGCACGAGCACGGGACGTGGGAGGACCGCGAGCTGGTCCACGGCGATCTGCTGTTCCTGGAGATGGCCGGCTGTGCACGCCGCTACCACGCCCCGATGGGACGGCTGGCGTACGTGGGCGAGGTGCCCTCGGAGGCGCGCAAAATCAACGAGATCTGTCAGGAGGCAATGATGGCTGCGGCCGATACCATCGGCCCGGGCGTTCTTGCCGCCGACGTCTACGAGAACTGGCACCAGGTGCTGGAGCGCCGCGGTCTGGGCAACTATCATCGCCACCACTGTGGCTATTCGGTGGGTATCGGCTACCCGCCGAGCTGGTCCGGTAGTGGTGTGCCGGTGGGCCTGCGTCCGCGTTCGCAGATGCGGCTTCGCGAGGGCATGGTCTTTCACCTGATGAGCTGGCTGCTACGCTCTGATCAGGGCGATGCATTCCTCTCCGATACCGTCGTCGTCACTGACAAGGGTTGCGAGTTCCTGACCACGGTGAACCGCGATGTCGCTCTCGTCCGATAACGCGCCGGAACTGCCAGATCCATCGGCGGTCCGAGAGGCCGCCGAGCGGATCCGGCCATTCGTGCCCGAAACCCCCAGCGTGCCCGCTCACGATCTGAGCGCGGATTTCGATGCGCCGTTGTGGCTGAAGCTGGAGTCGCTCCAGCGCACCGGCTCGTTCAAGGTGCGTGGTGCCTGTAACTGGGTCGCTACCGCCACCGAGGCGGAAACCCGCAACGGCCTGATCACCGTTTCCGCGGGCAACCACGCCATGGCCCTGGCCTGGGCGGCCGCCCAGCAGCAGGTGCCGGTGACGGTGACGGTGGTGATGCCGGAAGGCTCCAGCGAGATGAAGGTGGAGATCACCCGCAGCTTCGGCGCCGAGGTGATTCTTCACGGCACCATTCAGGAGGCCGTGGCCCTCACCCACCGCTTACGCAGCGAACGCGAGCTGACCCTGGTCCACCCGTACAACAACCCGCGCATCATGGCCGGTCAGGGCACCACGGGCCTGGAAATGCTCGCCCAGATCCCGGAGCTCCGCCGGGTCATCTGTCCCATCGGCGGCGGCGGGCTGATTTCCGGGCTGGGGCTGGCGATCCGCGCGCAGCGGCCGGACATTGAGCTCATCGGCGTCGAGCCCAAGGGCGCGGCAACCATGCGTAACGCCTGGGACCACGACAGCGCCGATGCCGCTCTCGACCGGGTCGATACCATTGCCAAGAGCCTGGCGCCCGTAATCGTCGGCGACTACACGTACGCTGCGAGCCGGCGGTGGGTCAACGACATCGTCACCGTCGGCGATGAGGCGATCGCCGATGCCACCCGGCGGCTCATGCTGCGTGGCCATCTCTACGTCGAGACCGGTGCCGCGGTGGGACTCGCTGCGTTTATCGAGGGGGTACTTCCGGCCCGCGTCGCCGACGGTGTCACGGCGCTGGTTCTCACCGGCGCCAACATGGACGCCGCCGATGCGCGCAGCCTGCTTTGAGGGCCCTAAGCGAACATGGCCGCCGGGTCGCGAAAGGCCTTGAACTCGAGGCCGTTACCACTGGGGTCGAGCAGGAAAAACGTTGCCTGCTCAGCGGGTTGCCCCTGATATCTGATATGCGGCTCGATCAGGAAGTCAGCGCCGGCGTTCTGCAGCCTCTTCACGAGCGCCTGCCACTGCGGCCAGGATAGCACCAGGCCGAAGTGGGCGACCGGCACCTGGCAGCCGTCCACGTCGTTGGTGGGAAGCGCCGGCATGGTATCAACGCGGTGAGCGCTCAACTGGTGGCCGTGGAGATCCAGATCCACCCAGTCCGCGGTGCTGCGCCCCTCACGACAGCCCAGGAGCTCTACGTAGAATCGGCGGGTGGCATCGAGATCGATGACCGGGAAGGCGAGATGGAAAGGCGGTGGCAGCGTCTCGGACATGTTCTCACTGAGTGTTGACCGCACACTTGGCGGGGACCGTTGCCATGGCCCCCGCCACGCGCCCGGCGGCGTTACATGTAGACACCGCCGTTGACGTTGATCTGCTGACCGGTGATGTAATCCCCGTCGGCGACGAGGAAAACCACCGCGCGCGCGATCTCGTTGGGCTTGCCGAACCGGCGCATGGGAATCTTGGCGAGAATCTTCTCGCGGATCTCGTCCGGAACCTTGGCCAGCATCTCGGTCTCCGTGAAGCCGGGCGCGATGGCGTTCACGGTGATGTTGTTCTTGGCGAGCTCCTGCGCCGCGCTCTTGGTGAAAGCGATGATGCCGCCCTTGCTCGCGGCGTAATTGCTCTGCCCGAAGTTGCCGGCCTGGCCCACGAACGAGCTGATATTCACGATTCGCCCGTAGCTGCGCTCTATCATGCTCGGATAAGCGGCGCTGACCGTATAGTAGACGCTGTTGAGGTTGGTGTTGATCACCGACTCCCAGTCTTCGTCACTGAGCTTCTTCAGCGTCTTGTCCCGGGTGATGCCGGCATTGTTGACCAGGATGTCGAGCTGGCCGTAATGCTCGATGGTCTGGTTCACCAGCCCGCGCGCCTGGTTCTTGTCGCTCACGTCCGCCTGCAGCACGAGACACTCGCTGCCGAGCTTGTCGATCTCCTCTGCAACCGCCCGGGCCTCGGCTTCGCCTCGGTTATAGTTGATCGCGATCTTCGCGCCGAGTCGCGCCAGCTCGAGCGCGATCTCCTTGCCGATACCCCGCGATCCGCCGGTTACCAGGGCAATCTGATTGTCGAGGCGACTGATCATGAGACTCACTCCCTTTTTGGCATGTGGTTGTCAGACCATCCGATGGCCTTTTGGCGGGTTCCTCCGGAACCGGCCGCCATTGCCGAGTATGGTAGGAAATCATCGTAACGAAAAGGTGACCGCCGCAAGCCGGATTGCAGAGCCCGCGTACGCTGCGCATCACGCGAGCCTTCGATCCGGTCAATCAGAGGTGTAGCCGCCGCCTTGGTTTCACGGGCAAACGGCCACGCCAGTACTGAATCATGACGAAGCCAAAGACCATACCGCCGAGGTGGGCGAAATGCGCGACCCCCGAGAAGGTATTGGTCACCCCTGCCCAGAGCTCGAAGGCTCCGTAGAGAATCACGAAGTACTTGGCCTTCATCGGGATCGGTGGAAACAGCAGCATGACCTGCTGGTTGGGGAATAGCATGCCGAAAGCGAGCAGTATCCCGAATACCGCGCCCGAGGCGCCGACAGTGGGATAGATCATGCCGTCCTGGCTGGCCAGCGTGGCCACCACGAGCTGGATGATGCCGGCTCCCACCAGGCAGACGAGGTAGTAGGTCGCGAACGGGCGCGTGCCCAGAGCACGCTCGATGGGCACGCCGAACATCCACAGCGCGAACATGTTCACCCCCAGGTGAAACAGCCCGCCGTGGAGAAAGCCGTAGGTGACGAGCTGCCACGGCGCGAAATCCGGGACCTGCGTGAAGCCGCCGGCCGAGCGCGCCACGTCCGGCGTGCCCAGCGGCCACAACGCGAGATCGGTGATCGGAGCCATACCCGCGATCATCTGCCACGCGAACACCAGGGCATTGATGACGAGCAGTACGAAGATGGTCGGCGGCAGATTCGAATCACGTTGCAGCATGAAAGCTCCAGAGTTGTTTCCCCGAGGATGATAGCGGTGGCAGGTACCCCGTGGCGAGGCATGGATGGTGCGTCGCCACGGAGGCCCGCCGGCGCCGTCCGGTCTTGTCGTCGCACCGATCGCACGGTAGCGTCGGTAGTTCTGTCAGCCGGCAATGACCCATGAATCGAGCTCGCGCGCACACGGCAAATCGGCTCGGCCTCACCGAGCACTCCCTTCGCCCCGCTCTGCTACACGAGGCACATGCCAGGCCATTCGAGGTCCTGGAGGCGCCGCTGCACGTTTCACATCTGGCGCTCTACACGGGCACCGACAGCGCGAGCCAAGAAGCGGAGCACGTCGCACGGCTGTGCCAGCGCCTTGGCGTGGAGCGCCCCGCCGAAGGCAGCAGCCACTGCGTGGTAGAAGCACCGGGGTTTCGTCTGAGGTGGGAGCGTCATACCGAGTTTTCCACCTATACGCTGTTCGTGCCGGACCCGCGCAATGCGCCGTTCGCCCTGCGTGCGGTCGATCTCGCGCCCCAGGGGTGGGTGGCTCAGTTGCCGGGGGAACTGCTCGCTGCGAGTCATCTCAGTCTCGTGCCCGAGGACGCTGTCGGTTCCCGCGCGGATGCACTGGCGCGGTGGTTCGATCGCGACGCGCTCGCGGGATCGCTGTGTGCCGGCGGCGCCGCCTCGGTGTGGACCGATTTCCGTTCCGGCGATGACGGCTTCACGCGCTTCGTCGTCCTCGACCGGGGGCTGCGCCCCTCGCAGGCGGGGCGGCTGGTGCAGCGCCTGCTGGAAATCGAGACCTATCGCATGATGGCGCTGCTCGCCTTTCCCACGGCTCGCGAGCTCGGCCCGCAGATCGGTTCGATGGAGACCCAGCTCGGCGATCTCACCGACCGCATGGCCGAGGTTCAGGCGTTGAGCGATGAGCAGGCGCTGTTGGGCGCGCTCTCACGGCTGTCCGCCGAGGTGGAACATACGATGGCGCGAACCAATTTCCGGTTCAGTGCCACCGAGGCTTACGGCTCGTTGGTGCGCCGGCGCATCGACGCGTTGCGCGAGCAACGCATCGAGGGGGTGTCCACACTCGCGGAGTTCATGGAGCGCCGGTTCGCGCCCGCGCTGGCAACCTGCAGCTACATCCGCGATCGCCTCGATCGCCTCTCCCGGCGCGTATCCCGGGCCGCCAATCTGCTGCGTACCCGGGTCGACGTAGCGCTGGAAGCGCAGAACCGGGACCTGCTCAAGTCGATGAACCGCCGCGCGCGCCTTCAGCTCAGACTACAGGAGACGGTGGAGGGGCTTTCCATCGTCATTCTGAGCTACTACACGGTGAGCCTAGTTGGCTACGCGGCCAAGGGTCTGAAAGGCGCGGGTTTTCCGGTGCCTGTGGATGTCGTTACCGGCTTGAGTATCCCCGCCGTCGCCGCCATCGTCGCTATCGGCATCCTGCGCCTGCGTCGCGGTGTCGAAAAGGCGGATAATGGTGACTAGTGCCCAGAAACGAGAATTCCGGGACACTAGCTTTCGCCACGGAGGTGGCCGCAGTGAGCGAGTTTTCTCGCCGATCAATAGCCTGGCGAATCGCACTCGGCCTGGTACTGGCGGTGGTCATCGCCGGTGCCTGGCTCTTGACCCCGTTGCGCGACTACGCGGACCTGGAGGCGCTCCTGCTTTTGGGGGCCTACCTGCGCGAGTCGCCGTGGGGCAACGCCATCGTGATCGCGGCCTTCGTGGTCGCCGGATTGCTGTTCGTGCCCCTGACTGCGCCCGTGGTGGCCACCGCCCTGGTATTCGATCCGCTGCATGCATTCTGGCTCGCCACGGTAGGCACGCTGATCAGCGCGCTCGCCGGGTTCACCGTCGGACACTTGCTCGGTCACGCGCCGCTGCACTATCTCGGCGGCCATCTGATCAACCGCATAAGCCGGGGCGCCGGGCGTCACGGCATCATGGTGGTCACCACCCTGCGTCTGGTGCCCATTGCCCATTTCTCGCTGATCAACCTGGGTTCTGGCGCCACCCACGTACGCTTGCGCGACTTCTTCATCGGCACGGTGTTCGGCTGCGTGCCCGGCATCGCCGCCATTGCGATCATCGGCAACGAGGCACGCCAGTTCGCCCGTGACCCCGACCCCTGGAGCCTGCTGTGGCTGACCGGCGTCGGTGTGATCGGCCTGGGCATGCTGCACCTGCTGCGCCGGCGCATGCGCCGCTACTCCCGGGAACATGGTGAAGACGTGGACTATTGAGAAGATTGGTAACTTCCGTGGGGCACCGCCCTACTCTGCCGCTCGTTCGCCGTAGCGGAAACGCTACGACCCATCGGCGGCCGCTCCCGGCGTAGTGGGGTACTCGTGATAGGTGGTCACCCGATACCCCACGGCGGTAACCGCGGTCTCGAGTCGCGCAACGTCGACAGCCTCCGGCCGATACGTCACGTAAACCTTCTTGGTGCGTGCATCCGCTACGACGCGCTCGACCCCGTTCTCGGACGAGAGGTAAGCGCTCAGGGTGGCAGCGCAACCGCTGCAGTGCATGTCAGGTATGACGAGCACTGTCGCGCGGGTGCCGTAGGCGGTTTCGGTGGGCGTGGCGGGCGGCGCCTCGGATCCGGAGCCAAGGCCAAGGGTGACGGGGCCCCTGCTGAGAAGCCACCCGCCGAAGGAGTTCGCCAGCACCAGGGTGACACTCAGCGCCATGGCGATCATGGCCCAGGCCGGATGAAGGATGCCGGTGGCTGCCGTGGGCACGCCCACACCGTTGAAGAAGAACGCCAGCCACAGGTTCTGCACGGTCTTGCGGTAGCTCAGTCGCCCGATCGCGCGGGCCTCGGGCACAGCGGCCAAGCGCTCGCCGATGATCACGACGTCCGAGGACTCGATGGCGATGTCCGTGCCGGCGCCAATGGCGATGCCCACCTGCGCCTGCGTGAGCGCCGGCGCATCGTTGATACCGTCGCCGACCATGGCCACCAGCGCGCCGCGCTGCTGGAGCTCGCGTACCACTTCGGCCTTGTCCTGCGGCAGGATCTCGGCGTGGACCTCGTCGATGCCCACCTCGCCGGCGACCGCGTCGGCGGTGCGGCGACTGTCGCCGGTGAGCATGACCACGGTCACGCCGCGGACCTTGAGCTCGGCGATGGTCTTCCTTGCGTCCGGCTTCACGGTATCGGCGATGGCCAGGAGGCCGGCGAGCGCGCCATCGACGGCGACGAGGACGGCGGTATGCGCGTGCGTCTCGTGCTCGGCCAGGCGCTTGGCGGCGGCTTCCACGTCGATGCCCTCGGCACCCAGGTAGCGACTCGTGCCGACGATGACCTGATGCCCTTCCACGCGGGCGCGCACCCCCCGGCCGGCGAGCGCCTCGAAGTCTGCCGGTTCGGGCGGCTCCAGGCCCTCCTCGTCGGCGGCCTCGGCGATCGCCTGTGCCAGGGGGTGCTCGGAGGCAGCTTCGGCGCCGCCGGCCAGGCGCAGCAGAGCGTCACGCGAGAATGCTCCGAGCGGTTCGACGGCAACCAGGCGGGGCTTGCCTTCCGTGATGGTGCCGGTCTTGTCCAGCACCACGTGGGTGATGTCCTTGAGCACCTGGAAGGCCTCGCCAGAGCGCATGAGGATGCCGCGCTCGGCGGCCATGCCGCCGCCGCGGATGAGCGCCAGCGGTGTGGCCATGCCCAGCGCGCAGGGATAGCCCATGACCAGCACCGTCACCGCCGCGTAGATCGCCGTCACCCATTGCGGGCCCGCGCCCCAGGCCAGCGGGGCGAGCGACCAGACCAGCAGCGCCGCCCCCGAGACGGTAAGCACCGTCGGCACGTAGTAAAGCAGCACCCGGTCCACCAGCACGATGATGCCGGGCTTGAGCGCCTTGGCCTCCTCCACGTGACGGGCGACCTGCTGCAGGAAGCTGTCCTCGCCGACCCGGGTGACGCGGATCAGCAGCGTTCCGTTCTGGTTGACGCTGCCCCCGATCGCCTCATCGCCGGCGCGTTTCTCTGTCGGGATGGGCTCGCCGGTGACGAGGGACTGGTCCACGGCGCTGACGCCGTCCTCGACCACGCCGTCCACCGGGATGCGGTCCCCCGGGCGCACCCGCACGCGGTCGTCGACGGCGATCTCCTCCAGCGGCACCTCGCGCTCCTCGCCGTCGCGCACGAGCCGCGCGGTGGCCGGCTGCATCTCCAGCAGCCGCCGCACGCTCTCCGAGGCCTTGGTGCGTACGACCAGCGATACGTAGCCGGAGAGCAGGTGATAGGCGGTGAGAAAGACCACCACGCCGAAGAAATCCACCGCGGGAAAGCCCACCAGCCCGTACCAGCCGAGCGGCGGCAGCGGCGCGCCGAGCACGCCGCCGATGTAGGCGCCGATAGCGCCGACGCTGAGCAGCACGTGCTGATTGGTGATGCCGCGCCACGCCGCGCCCCAGGCCATGCGGGCGATGCGCCGGCCGTTCCAGGCGAAGACATAGGTGGCGATCGCCCAAGCGGCCCAGACGTGCCAGTCGCGCATGAGCCACCAGTCGAGCCACATGGCGGCCATGGCGAGGAACATCACCACCGCGAAGCCGGCGGCGGAGAGGAGATCGTTGCGCTCCTTGCGCTTGAGCTCGAGCTGCTCGTCGAAGGCGCCCACCTTGCGAGGGTCGCGCACGATGTAGCCCAGTGCCTTGAGCGTGTGCGTGATCCGGTCGACGCTCGTCTCCGCTGGCCGGTAGCGGATGAGCGCCTCCTCGTGGGCGAGGGAGACGTGGACCTCGTCCACTCCCTTGTCGCGGCTGAGGCCACGCTCGATGGCGTTGGCGCAGAAGCTGCAACTCATGCCGCCGATCTTGAGCTGCAGGCTCTCCCTGGCGCCGGGCCGTGCGGCTTCCCCCATGGGTGTCTCGACCATCGTCGCGGCCTTCCAATGGCTCAGCGCAACCGGCTGAGCTGATTGCCGGGCAGGAAGGGATCGGCCTGGCCGTCATGGCGCCCGACCAGCATGTTGGCCAGGAACATGGCACTGGCCGTATGGAAGCGGTCGTCGGTCACGCGCCAACCGTCGTCGTCGCGGTGCACCGCCGAGGCGAACACCGGCGCGACCCCTGCTTCCGTCGGGGCCGGCAACGCCGGATGAGCGAAGTGCGCGGCGGGCTCTGCCTCGCGGTACCCGGGCGCCACCAACGGCAACGGGCTGGCGAGCTGCAGGCCGGCCTCTGCCAGTACGGTTTCCATAAACCGGGGGTAGATATCCGCTGCCTGTTGCGCGACGGCGTCACCCGCGTGCCAGCGCATGGCGTTCAACGCGGCGGCCACGGCACCCATGCGCAGCGGCGTGTAGCTGAACCCGGTGTCGGCCTCCGGGGTGCGGAAGACGCCGACCCGCGCCCGCCACAGCGGCAGCAGGTCGTTGCGGAACGTCTCCGTGGCCGCTTTCGAGAAGTCGTCATCGCCGAGCAGCCGGCCGGCCTCGTTCAGGCCGTAGACGGCCAGGGCCACGTCTTCGAGGGCGCGGCCCGGGCTTTCCAGAAGAGCATCGGCATGCTCCCGCGCAAGCCTGAATGCCCCAGCCCGGTCGTCCGTGGTCAGCGCGTAACGCCCCAGGGCCTCGATGGCGAGGGCACGGTCGGCCGGTGTCGTCGGTCGGAGCTCGTTCACAGCCTCGAAGGCCATGCCTGCCAGCGCTCGATACGCGGTTGGGTCGACCAAATCCCGATACGCGGCATGCCAGTAATCCGTCCGGTCACTGGTCGCCGCCAGGATCAGATTCGAGACGCCCCAGAGCACGGCTGCCTGATCACGGGCGTTCGGCTCGGCGAAACGGCCGTCGGTGCCCCTTGCCGCGAACAGCCTGCGCGGATCGAGCAGGCGCCGCTCCAGTACCTCGGCCTGGGCCTGAGCCTGAGGCAGCATCAGCAGCGCGGCGAGACGATCCGGTTTGCGGTCGTGGTAGCGCAGGTGGAACTCGGGGCTGGCGACCTTCGCCAGCGTCCAGGCTTGTGCCCCGGGGTCGAGCGTACGATCGAACGTGTTCGCTTGCCAGGCGAGCGTCTGCGGCTTCGCGAAATCGGCGTCATCGCCGAGCCTCGGGCTGCCTGCGGCGTAGACGGCACCGACCAGCGCCATCTCGGGCATCGGCGGGCGGGCGACGTAGCCGGCGTGCTTCAACAGCTCGTCGAGCTCCGACATGGACAGCTCGAGCGGCTCGCCCAGGCCGCTGAACATCACCGCATTGGCGAGCGTCGAGCGCGCCGCCCAGTGGGCCGCCGTATCGACGTTGTCCGCGTCGCCGTCGAAGCCCCCGGCCGATTGCGCGGCCGTAGCCGGCAGTGCGGCCGCGGCGAGCACGATCGCCAGCGACAGCACGAGTCGTTTGCCGGCGCGATGATGCCGTCGTGTGTTCATGTCCAGTTTTCCAGGTCCGTGAATAGCCCGAAGCCGATCGACCACAGCCCCAGCGCGATCAGCACGACGCCGGCCCAGAACGGGGCCCGGGCGGAGAGGCCGGCGAGCCGGTCGAGCACGCGTCGCATCGGCGCCCACATCACCGCCGCCACCAGCGGCAGCGACAGCGCCAGGCCGAACAGTCCCAGCGAGACGAAACCCTCCCAGTGGCTCGTCAGTGCGGGACACCGCGCAACCCCGCCGCACCGGGGCGCCCGCCGCCGCACACTTGGGCCACCGCGCGATAGTCGCCAAGCAACCAACGCGGCCGAACCACCCCCGTCATAAAAAGACCGAAGAGCACGATCACCGCACCCGCTTCGACATCGGTCTCGATCTTTGCCAAGCCGTCGATCTTGTCGAACTGCTTCTCGATGGCGTAGGTGCAGAAGGGACAGGCGAGTCCGGTGACCTCAACGCGGTGGCACGGGCCGGCGGCGGTGGCCACTGCCGAAATGCTTGCGGCGACGAACGCCAGCGAAACCGAGCGAATCCTGCGGGGTCATGGCTGTTTGCCTCCGTCGGTTGAGCCGTTCTCCCGTGCACCCTGATCGAGGGCCTCGATGATCGAGCAGCCGCCCAGCGGTCCCCCGCCGGGACAGGCTTCCAGGAGCTCGTGCAGTGCCGTGCGTATGTGTTCGAGCCGCTCGATCTTGTTTTCCACATCGGCGAGCTTGGCGCGGGCCTGCTGCTTGACCGAAGCGGCGTCGGCGGTCGTGTCGGTACGCAGGGCGAGGAGATCGCGCGCCTCGCGCAGCGAGAAGCCGAGCTCCTGGGCCTGGCGAATGAAGCGTATGCGGCGCACGGTTTCCTGTGAGTAGATCCGGAATCCGCCATTAGCCGGCCGTGGCGGTTGCTCGATCAGCCCCTGACGCTCGTAGAAGCGGACCGTCTCGACACCGACACCGGCCGCGTGGGCCGCTTTGCTGATCGTCATGCGGGACATCGAACACCTCCTTTTCCAGGACGCTAGTGTCCGTACCGTGGTACAGAGTCAAGACCCACAGCGATCCGGAGCGGCTGCCAGGCAGTAGGTAGTGGCGACCCGCGCGCCCATAGCCGGTGCCCGCCTACGTAATGGCTGCGCCGGGATACGTATCGCAGCCGCAGACCGGAGAGCCCCGGCCGGTAGCACGCCCGCGCCGCTCACGAACGCGCTGTCATACCGTTCGTGGGTTGCCGTCCAGTTGCCCGAACGGGCTCAGTCACGCTCGAAGCCGTGAACGGTGTCGACGAGCCAGTCCCAGAGACAGCGAGCGTAGCTACGCGGCACGTACACGGCGATGCGATCCGTTGCCTCGACGTGGAGCACGACCGGGATGCCCCGAAACGCCCCCGGCATGCTCGCCGTACCGTTGCGCGACGCGCTCTCCAGGTCGAGCCATGTGCCGCTTTCGAGCACCCCGCTCGCACGGGCGTGAATGACGCGAATACGACACCACCCATGGCTGAGATCGACTGCGTCGGCATCCGGGCAGCCCTCGCGCAATCGCACCAGCAACGCCGGCGCCCTGGTGACCTCCGAGACCACCAGATATCGCAACGGTCCACACGGCACGATTGCGTCGTTGGCTTGCAGCGATGCTCGAACGTGTCCCACATCGGCGCCCTCGATCTGCGCGATGGCGGCTGGTTGCACGGGACTGAGCCCAAGCGCCTCGTCCGAGGCGGCAACCCCCGCCAGCGGTAAGCGGTACTCGTTGACAGTGGTCTCAGTCACGTGCGCGACTCCCGCTCGGATCGTGAAATACCGGTTCGGACACGGTTACCGGTGACTGCTCGCCGGTAACGGGCGATGCAGCGATAAGCTCGTCCCCCACGGCAGCGCCGGCGAGGAGTCCCAGTGCCACCGGGCGATCCAGGGCAACGCTGTACGCCGGCGAGGTGACGCGCCCGAGGCTCGTTTGCATGCGGCCGCCGTGTGGTCGGGCAAGCACCTGAGCACCGGCGGGAATCGGTGAACCATTGGCGCGAGCGACGAACCCCATGAGCCGCGGCCGACCCGGGTCGGCGAATACCGGACACGCCAGGGAGCGAGCGCCGACGAAATCCACGTTAGCGCGCACCATCCGCCCCATACCCAGATCGTAAGGGCTCGTGCGTCCGTCGATCTCAGCGCCCACCACCACGTGCCCCTTCTCCACCCGCATATAATCCATCGCTTCCAGGCCGTAGGGTGCGACCCCGTACTGCCGTCCCTCGGCAAGGAGCGCCTCCCACAAGGCTTCGCCGTAATCGGCGGGCACGGCTACCTCGTATGCCCGCTCCCCCGAGAAGGTCACCCGGGCGATTCGAGCGGGCTCCCCGCGAAACGCGATTTGTTGCACGCCGAGAAATGGCAGTCCCTCGCCGGATAGATTCAGCGCCGGCCAGATTCCATGGAGCAGCTCGCGGCTCAGCGGGCCGGCGATGGCCACCACCGCCCACTGCTCGGTCACGGGAGTCAGGCGAATGCTGAGCTCCGGCCAGATCGCCTGACGATAGAACTCGATGTGGGAGAGCACCGCTTCCGCGTTGATGGTGGTCGTGGTGATCGCGAAACGGTCCGGAGCGAGCCGTATCACGGTGCCGTCATCGAACACGAACCCGTCGTCGCGAAGCATGACCCCGTAACGGGCCCGTCCGACGGCAGTCCGCGCGCAGCCATTCATGTAGATTCTGTTCACGAATGCCGCCGCGTCGTTGCCGTGCACCTCGATCTTGCCGAGGGTGGAGACATCGGCGATGCCCACTGCCTGCCTCACCGTCCGTGCCTCGGCGATGGCTGCAGACTCGGGGTCCCTGCCGTGGCACCGATAGTACCGGGGGCGTAACCACAGCCCCGACGGCATGAACGCCGCGTCCGCGGCGACATGGCAGTCATGCAGCGGTGACCGACGGGTGGGCGCGAGGCGTTCGCCGTGCTCGCGGCCTGCGAGCGCGGCGAGCGAAACCGCGCTGACCGGCGGGCGGGCTGTGGTGATACCAACGGATTCGGGAGGCTGCCCCAGGCGCGCCGCGACCACTTGCATGCCATTGATCTGGCTCGTACGTCCCTGCTCGGTGCCCATGCCGAGCGTGGTGTAACGTTTGACGTGCTCGATATCCTGGTAGCCTTCCCGCAGCGCCTGCGCCAGGTCGGCGGTGGTCACGTCGTTTTGCAGGTCCACGAAGCACTTGCCGCGCCTTTCGCCGCCCCCGACCTCCACGGTACCGGCGCCGCGCCAGCTCGCAAGTGCATGGGGGGCAACCACCGTGGGCTGCTTGTGCGTGATCGCCGTGGCCAGGCCGAGCCGCTCGCACGCGAGAAGCCCTGCACGTTCGCCATCCTGCATGCAGGCCTCGAGGCCATCGCCGCCATTACAGACGCCGGCGGCGTCCACGCCGTTGTCCGTGGCGCCGGCGACGGGACGAAACGCGCCCCAGGTTTCGTCGAAGTGCAACGGAGCGTCGAGGCAGGCGAGGAGATGCACGACCGGTGTCCACCCCCCTGATACGGTCAGCAGGTCGCAAGCGAGGCGGTGCCGTCTGGCACCGCTAGTGAGCGTCATCCCTGTGATGTGACGCCGGCCGCCGATGTGCGAGACCCGCGCCGCGTTCAACAGCGGAACATCCTGCACGTCCGCAGGCAGAGCCGCCCGCTCGCGCACATCGGCCACAGCCACGACCGTGGCGCCAGCCGAGCGCAAGGCACGCACCGTGTCCACGGCGCTGTCGTTGTTCTGGAGCACCACTGCCCGGCGGCCAGGCAGCACCCCGTACGCACGGATGTACCGCCGTGCAGCGCCGGCGAGCATGATGCCCGGACGGTCGTTGTTCGCGAACAGCAGTGGCCGTTCGATGCCGCCACAGGCGAGAATGATTCGAGCGGCACGCACGGTGTAAAGGCGCTGATTGCCGTCGCTGTGCGTCTGGGCGATCACCGCCACTCCCCCACGGTACAGGCCCGAGACTCGTGCGCGCGTGAGCACGGTGAGTTCCGGACATGCCGCGAGATCCGCGGAAAACGCGTGTGCCCAGACTGGCGCCGGCTGGCCGTCTATTCGGACGTCGGTCTCGTGAAGCGCGCCTCCGAGACGGTTACCCGCGTCGGCGAGCACCACCCGAGCGCCGCACGCGGTGGCGGCACGGGCGGCCATCAGCCCGGCGGCACCGCCGCCGACGACAAGGACATCGCACGCGCGGTGGCGTTTATCGCTCCGGCTCGTCTCGGGCGCCAGGGGCGCGCGCCCGAGTCCGGCGGCTCGCCGCAACAGACGCTCGTAGGCTGGCCATGCCTGTGCAGGGGCGATGAAGGTCTTGTAGTAGAAGCCCGCCGACAGCAGTGGCGCGAACATACCGGCCGCGGCACCCGCATGCCAGCGCAACGAGGGCCAGCGGTTCTGGCTATGCACCCGAAGGCCGTCGTGGAGCGAGAGCGTGGTGGCCGGGGTATTCGGCCACTCACCGGTTGGAGTCCGGGCGTGGACCAACGCATTGGGCTCTTCTTCGCCCGCGGCGAATATTCCGCGGGGGCGGTGGTATTTGAGGCTACGACCGAGAAGGTGGACGCCGTTGGCGAGCAAGGCGGAGGCCAGCGTGTCGCCGGCACGACCGCGATAGTGGTGGTCATCGAAGGTGAAATCGATCGGGCGAGCCTCGTCGACAAGGCTGCCAGGCCCATGACGGAACGGCTCGCTCATGGAACCTCCGAGGCGGCTCGGTCGACGTCGCGTACGCTGAAAACCCGCTGGTTCACGGTGTCTCGGCGCACGACGAGCCAGCGGCGACACCCCCGCGTGTGCTCCCAGTACTCGGTGTGTTCGGATCCCGGATTTCGCCGCTGGTATAGATAGGCGGTCCACGCTTCGTCGTCGGCTTTGAGCGCATCGGCTGGTCGCCGTACCGTGGCGTCTCCGCCGTAGGTGAACTCGGTGCAGGGGCGCTCGCCACAGTGGGGGCAGGCTAGGTACAACACGCGACGGCCTCCCTTCAGGGCCTGTTGCTTATCCCCGAAGGCCCGTCGCGACGGGCCTTCGGGGTGGGCCGGGCATCCGCTCGGGCGGCGTTGATCGTCGGTCATTCGCAGCCACCAAATGTCTCTCCTCGTGTCTAGTCTGGCCGGATTGCCGGCCCGGGGAGGCGCGCCCGGGAATAGCTAGTGGTAGCGCCAGGGCCTGGGCCCGTGCCCTTCTTCGGCGACGACGCGCCCGGTATGAAAGCGCTCCAGCGAGAATGGCCCAGCGAGCGCCGGCGTCTCGTCCGCGGCGATCATCCGGGCAAATGTCTCCCCGACCGCCGGCGTGGCTTTGAAACCGCCGTAACACCAACCAGCGTTCACATAGAGCCCATCGAGCCCGGTTCTACTGAGGATCGGGCTACCGTCCATGGACATGTCGACCACCCCGCCCCAGGTGCGCATGAGCCGCAGCTGGCCGAATGCTGGAAAGAGCGAGACACAGCAGCGCGCCATGGCCTCGATAGTGGGCAGGTCACCGCGGCGGGCATAGGTGTTGTACCCGTCAATGTCGCCACCCAGGACCAGTTCGCCTTTGTCGCTCTGGCTAACGTAAAAGTTGAGCGTCCCATGGGTAACCACGGTATTCAGAACGGGTTTAACGGGTTCGGTGACTGCCGCCTGCAAGAGATGATTCTCCAGGGGCAGCCTCAGGGCCACGCTCGCGGCAAGATCCGAGGTACCCCCGCATGTGGCGAGCGCGACCTTGGCCGCACGGATCGATCCACGGGCAGTGTCGACGCCGGTGACGCGACCGCCGTCTCTCAGCACTGTCTGCACCGGGCAATGCTGAATCACGTCCACACCGCGCTCGGCGGCGGCGCGCGCATAGCCCCATGCCAGGGCGTCGTGACGGGCTGTCCCGGCGCGGCGCTGCAGCAGACCGCCCGTCACCGGGAAGCGTGTGACTGTCGTGGTGTCCAACGTGGGAACCAACGTCTGGACGGCTGCAGCATCCAGGAGCTCCGCGTCCACGCCGGCTACCGCCATGGCGTTACCTCGGCGTGCCAGATCGTCCAATTGCGCGGTGCTGTGCGCCAGGTTGAGCACCCCACGCGGGCTGAACATGACGTTGAAGTTGAGCTCGTGGCTGAGCCTGGGCCACAGCGTCAATGCGCGCTCCGTCAGGGCGCGGCGTGCGGGGTGGAAGTAGTTCGAACGTACGATCGTGGTGTTACGCGCCACATTGCCCCCGCCGAGCCAGCCCTTTTCGACGACGGCGATGCGCTGCGGCGCGTAGTCGCGGGCAAGATGGTAGGCAGTCGCGAGTCCATGGCCGCCACCACCGACGATCACCACGTCGTACTCGTGCTTCGGCGCCACGTCCGGCAGCGCCCGGGGCCAGCGGCGATGGCCACGAAACGCGTGATAGAGCAGTGTCAGCGCCGAATACCGCATGTCAGCTTTTGGCCTCTCTCAGCCGAGCACCGCGCGCAGGAATTGCTGCGTGCGGGGATTCTGCGGCGCCGTAAGGATCTCTCTCGCCGCCCCTTCCTCGCGGATCTGACCCTCGTCGAAGAAGCACACCCGGTCGGCGAATTCCTTCGCGAAGCCCATCTCGTGGGTGACGATGAGCATGGTGATCCGATGCTCCTCGCCGATGCGCCGGATCGTGTTGAGGACTTCGCCCACGAGCTCGGGATCGAGCGCGGAGGTCACCTCGTCGAAGAGCATGACGCTCGGCCGCATGGCAAGCGACCGGGCAATGGCGACGCGCTGCTGCTGGCCGCCGGAAAGCTGATTCGGATGCTGATCGCGCTTGTCCGACAGCCCCACCATGGCGAGCAACTCCTCACCGCGCGCGACTGCCTCGCGGCAACTCAATCCCAGAACATGGATCGGCGCCTCGATGACGTTGCCCAGGGCACTCATGTGCGGGAAGAGGTGAAAATGCTGGAAGACCATGCCGATTTTCGCGCGTACCCGGCGAACGTGGGCGCGGTCGGCGGGCACCAGTCTGCCGCGACGCTCCATCCTATTGAGCGGCTCGCCATCCACGTAGATCACCCCTTCTTCGGGAATCTCCAGCGTCATCAGCACACGCAGCAGCGTGGACTTGCCGGATCCGGAAGGCCCGATGATCGCGACGCGCTCGTTGTGGGCAACATCGAGTGTGAGCCGGTCGAGCACGACCAGGTCGCCGAACCGCTTGGTGACCTGGTCGAAGCGTACGATCGGGACATCGGCACCGCTCGGGGCACCGCGGTCGTCGCTGGGGGTTGCCGTCTCGGTCGTGCTTGCCATGGTCTGCTCTACCCTATGATCTTGCGTCGCAGCCAGCTCTCGACACGGCGTATAAGGACCATCGAGACCAGGCTGACGAGCAGGAAGAATGCCCCCACCAGCGTCATCGGCTCGATGTAGCGGAACGTCTCCGACCCGATGATCTTGCCCTCCTGCATGATCTCCACAACGGCGATCGCCGACAGCAGTGGCGTCTCCTTGATCATGCCGATGAGATAGTTGCCGAGCGCCGGCACCACCGGCGGGATGGCCTGGGGAATGATGATGTCCCGGTAGGTCCGGTAAGTACTGAGGTTTAGCGACTGCGCGGCCTCCCACTGCCCCCGTGGCACGCCGTCGATGCCGGCGCGGTAGACCTCGGAACAGTACGTGGAGAAATGCAGCCCGAGGGCGAGCACCCCGGCGATCATCGCCGGCAGGACGACGCCGAACTCGGGGAAGACGAAGAACACGAAGTAGATCTGCACCAGTAGCGGAGTACTGCGAATGCCCTCCACCACCGCTGTTGCCGGCCATGACAGCCAGCGGGCATGGCTGCGACGCATCAGCGCCAGCAGCAACCCCACGACCAGGGCGAACAGATAGCCGATCACCGTCGCCTCCACCGTGATGACCGCCGCCTCCAGCAGCCGCGGAATAATGGCGAAAGCGAATTCCCAGTCCCATATGGTCATCGCACGCCTCCTCGCGCGAGTCCGCGGCCAGCGCGCCGCTCCAGCAAACGCATCACGGCCGTGATTACCAGAGCGATGAGCAGGTAAATGGCGAGCACGAGGGTGAATATCTCGATGGTTTGAAAGGTTCGGTCATTGAGCTGTTTGGCCTGGAACGTCAGGTCCGAGATCGTGATCAGCGACACCAGCGAGGTCGCCTTGAGCAGCTCGATGAAGAGATTCCCCCAAGGCGGAATCATATTGACGAGCGCCTGGGGCACGATGACCCGGCGCATGGCGAGCCATTTCGGCATGTTGAGCGAGGTGGCGGCCTCGTACTGCCCCTTGGGCACGGCGAGAATGGCGCCGCGGACGACCTCGCCACCGTAGGACCCGATGTTCAGGCCGAGCGCGAGCCACCCCACGGTGAATGGATCCAGGTGGATGCCGAAATGGGGAAGCACGAAGAACATCCAAAAGAGCTGGACCAGCGCGGAAGTCCCCCGGAACACTTCCACGTACACCGCAGCGATCGCGCGCGCGGGCCAGGATTCCGAGACCCGCATCAGCCCCGCCGCGAAGCCCATGAACAGGCCGAGCACAATGGCCAGCGCGGTGAGCTGAACCGTCACCCATGCGCCCGCGAGCAGCGGTGGCAGGAAGCGCAGGATCTCCATGGCAGCCGATCACGCCGGTAACGCGTCCCCGCGGCAATCGCGACCGCGGGGACGATCGACGCTCAGCCCTCGCCCTTGCAGAGCGTCTCGGCGGTCGTGTCTCCCGGCAGGTTCGCCTCCGTGAAGCCGAAGGGTTTGACCAGCTCCAGATGCTCTTCGCTGCCGATGAACTCACCCAGGTGTTCGTTGAACGCGGCTAGCAGTTCGTCATCCGCCTGGCGGAACGCAAAGCCCCCGTAGCCGACGGCTTCCGGCGGGGTCTCGAATGGCTCGGCGCGCTCGACGCGCTCGCCGCCCCTCTGAGCCATGCGCTCGATGGAGACCGACGTCAGCGCGGCCGCATCGACCCGACCGGTACGCACTGCCGCAAGCATGCTGGACTGGTCCGGCAGCTCGCGGATCTGGTCGTCCGGAATGCCGGCGTCCCGGGCATACCCACGCTCCACCGCACCGGCCATTACGCCGAGGGTCACGTCCGGGTTGTCCGCAACGTCGGCGTAGCTATGCAGATCATGGGGGTTGCCCTGCTGCACCAGAAAAGACTGCCCGATCTTGTAGCTCGGGTTGGAGAATGCCGCTTCCTTGCAACGTGCAGGGGTGATGAACATGCCGGCGGCCACCAGATCCCATCGCTGGGCGTTGAGCCCCGGCAGCAGGGAGGCCCACTCGGTGAGCACCCCGTCGATGTTCTCGACGCCCATACGCTTGAAGACTTCGCGCGCGACTTCCGGTGATTCGCCCGTGAGCCGGCCCTCGTCATTCACGTAGCCATAGGGGACCTCGTTGGCGAACGCCGCGCGCACGAAGCCCTGGTCGCGAAGCGCTTTCGGCGTCACCGCCTGCGCCGACATCATTCCGGCGGCGAGAACCGCGGCCGCGATCAGCGCACACACCAAATACCGGTGAATGGAACCATGCATGACTGCCTCCCCGCTCAACGCGTCTCTGCCACACCGTCCCGACGGCGCTCAGGCCCGACGCGGCGCCTTGCTGTCGATCCGTGCCGTGCGCTCGCCGTCACCGATAGAGATCACGGTAGGCCCCGGCGATCATGACGCTGCCGATGGCCGTCGCCGCCCCCGCCATGGCGGCCGCTTCGCCACCTTTCTCGCCAAGCAACCGGTCGCCGGCGGCGATCAACGTCAGTCCGACCAGACCGTCCAGCGCGGCGGCAACCACCCTACGGTCCTTGCCTTCGTCGGGCTTGCCCTGGTCGTGGCGCCAGCGGTAGACCTCGCACGCGCGTTTCGCGAGCTCGTCCACGTGCAGCGGAACGCTGTAGGACACGGTCACTTCCGGGTGGTTGCCCGTGCGTACCGCCTGCAACCGCGCAACCAGTGTCTCGACGTGGCCGGCGGTGGCGTTGCCGGCGCGCAAGGCGTCGCGAAGCGCGTCCGCGAACCCCGAGCCCTCGCCCGCCGATCGTTGCAGCAGGCGCTTTGCGTCGTCGTATTGGGCATGGAGATTGTCGTAGGCACGCTCGAGCATCGTGTTCAGGCGCTCGCCGGCCATGTCGTTGAGGATTCGGCAGGCGACTCGGGCCGCGCTCGTGAGTTCGTCGCCAGAAAGCGACTGGGTCTCACGCTCGAGTGCCTGGGTCCGGTTCAGGGCGTCCACGAGATCGGCGAGCGGCCGAGGTTGCGCGCTCGCGGTGGCGAGCAGGAAAGCGCCCAGGGCGACGACGATTAGCGTACGTGAGAACCCTGAAGCCATAGGCATTGGCGCTCCACGCCCGGGCCGCGGCGATGGGGGCAGGCGGCAGCGCGCGTCAGCGACGGCGCTGGTGCCGCCTTTGGGTTAATAAGTATGGCAGCGGGCGGGAGGGCGTCAAATTCGCTGTGCGCGGGTTCGCAAACCACCCGTCGAGCGTGGCACAGGCAGTGCGCAGAAGCGCCATACTGGTCCAGTAGGCGCCGGGCCATTAGGATATACGGCGCCCGCGGCGGGGTGCGGTACCTGCCGTGAGGGACTGGCCCGTCGGGGCCCGGGCTGCACTTCTGCCCGACCCCGCCAGGTGGCCAGGTGGCGACGGAGACTCCCGAATAACCATGACAGCAGGTCGCCACGAGGGAGCGCATGCACCAATTGGGACGACGAGCGTAAAGCCCCGGAGGTTTAAGTTTCCATGACCGATTACAGTCAACTCGAGTACACCATCGAGCAGATGGCAGCGCCCGGCAAGGGCATTCTGGCGGCCGACGAAAGCTTCGGGACGATCGCCAAGCGTTTCCAGGCGATCGACGTGGAATCCACGGAAGAGAACCGCCGCGCCTACCGCTCCCTGCTGGTGACGACTCCGGGTGTGGCGGAGTTCATCAGCGGCGTGATTTTCTTCGAGGAAACGCTCGGCCAGAAAGCGGACGACGGCCGCACATTGCCCGAAGTCTGCGAGGCCGAGGGTATCGTGCCGGGAATCAAGGTGGACAAGGGCACTATCGACCTCGTCAATGCCCCGGGCGACAAGGTCACCCAGGGGCTCGACGGCTTGCCGGACCGCCTTGCCACCTACCGCGAGCAGGGCGCGCGCTTCACGAAGTGGCGTAACGTCTATGCCATCGGTAACGGCAATCCGTCGCCGCTGGCGGTCGAGGCGAACGCCGAGGTGATCGCGCGCTATGCGGCGCTGGTTCAGGAAGCCGGCATGGTGCCCATCGTCGAGCCGGAGGTGCTCATGGACGGAGACCATGGTGTCGAGCGTTGTGCCGAAGTCACCGAGGCCGTGCAGCGGGCGGTTTTCAACGCACTCTACCGCTATGGCGTAAGCCTCGAGCACATGGTGCTCAAGCCGAACATGATCGTCCCCGGCAAGGAGCAGCCCAAGCTCGAGCCCGAGACCGTCGCCGAGCACACCCTGCGGGTGCTCAGGCGTACCGTCCCCGCGGCGGTACCCGCCATCGCGTTCCTCTCCGGCGGCCAGACCCCCGCCGAGGCGACCGCCAACCTCAGCGCCATGAACGCCCGTGGACCGGCGCCCTGGGCGCTGACGTTCTCCTATGGCCGCGCGCTGCAGGAGCCGGCGCAGAAAGCGTGGCGTGGTGACGCCGCCAACGTCGACGCCGCGCAGAAAGCCTTCTACCAGCGTGCCCGGCTCAACGGCGCGGCACGGCGCGGCGACTACAGCAGTGGTATGGAAGCGGCCTGAACAGGGCGCCTTCAAGAAAAACCCTGCACCGCGTGGCGGTGCAGGGTTCCCCGTCACGGGAAAACGGTCGCAACTGGCCGTTGCGTCTATTGGACCAGTACGAACATCGCACCGTTCCCGCGGCGGATGTTGAGCAACAGCTTGTCTTCGCCCTTCACGGCCTCGCGGAAGGCCTGGAGCGTCCGCACGGGTTTGCGGTTGACGGACGTGATCACGTCCCCCTCCTGAAGGTACCGTGATGCACGGGTGCCCCGTTCCACCTTGGTGACGAGCACTCCCTCGACCTCGCCGAACAGCGGCGAACGCTCATCCAGATTGGAGAACTTGGCGCCGGCAAGCGCGTCATGCATCCCGGTGGCGTCCGCCTGGTAGCTCTCCGGGTCGCCGACGCTGGCGTTGATAGTCATCTTCTCACCGTCCCGCATCACGGTGAGCTTCACCGAATCCCCGATCTGCATGAGGCCGATGGCGTTTGCCAGGTCGTTGGCGCTACTGATCGGATCGCCGTTGACGGCGGTGACGACATCGCCCTGCTGAAGCCCCGCCTTCTCGGCGGCCGACCCCGGAGCCACGTGGGCGATGAGCGCACCGTCGCGCGTTTCGAGCTCGAAGGCTTCCGCCATCTCGGGGGTGAGGTCCTGAACCCGCACACCGAGTACACCGCGACGCACCTCGCCATGCTCGACGATCTGGCGCTGGATCTCGTCGGCCATGTTGATGGGAATGGCGAAGCCAATGCCGATGTTGCCGCCGCTGCGCGAGAGAATGGCGGTGTTGATGCCCACCAACTCGCCCTTGAGATTCACCAGCGCGCCGCCGGAGTTGCCGGGATTGATGGAGGCATCGGTCTGAATGAAGTTCTGCAGGCGGGTATTGCCTGCACCGCCGCGCAGCGTCCTGCCCAGTCCGCTGACGACACCGGTGGTGACCGTATGGTCTAGCCCGAACGGGTTGCCGATGGCGACGACAAAATCGCCGACACGCAGCGTGCTCGAATCCGCCCGGGGAACGCTGTTGAGATCGTTCGCGTCGATGCGGATCACCGCCACGTCGGTTTCCGGATCCGAGCCGATCACGTCAGCCTGGAACTGGCGATCGTCCTGTAGCTTCACAGTGATTTCGTCGGCGTCGGCGATCACGTGGTGATTGGTGAGGATGTAGCCCTTGTCCGCATCGACGATGACCCCGGAACCGAGCGACTGCACCTCGCGCTCACGCCGCTGGCGCGGCAGGTCGAAGAAGCGCCGGAAAAACGGATCCTGCATGAGCGGGTTGGACTCAACCTCCACGGAACTACGGGTGGCGATGTTCACCACGGCGGGCGAGACACGCTCGACCATCGGGGCCAGCGTCGGCATCTCGCTGTCGCCCACTGCGGCGGGCAAACTGGCAGCGGACGCCTGTCCCGCCGTGAGCGCCACGGTCAGCAGCATCGTGAGAAGACTGCCCAAACGTTGCATCGATTTATCTCCCGACTTCTGATGACGTTCTCCCCGGACAATGGGGACGGCCAGCGTACTGGCAACCGTCTGTAACGACCGCGGGCGCCGCGGGGAGTTCCGCGCTTCAGGGAAGCGCCGGCAGCATGGCACACTCCTGCACAAGCGCCAGGCGAGGACTTCCAGAGATGACGCACGAACGCGTATGGGACGCGGACGACCGGCAACGGCTGACCATGGTGGCGGAGCAGCTCACTGCGGCCTCGCGCGTGTTGGCGATTACCGGCGCCGGCCTGTCCGCCGATTCCGGGCTTCCTACCTACCGGGGCATCGGCGGGCTTTACGAACAGCGGTCGACCGACCACGGCATGCCCATCGAGGCGGCCCTTTCCGGGGAGGTCTTCGTGCGCCAGCCCGAGACCACCTGGCAGTACCTGCGAGAGCTGGGCGCCGCCGCTCGCGGGGCACGGCCCAATGCGGGGCATTACGCGCTGAGCGCCTTCGAGACCGGCGGCCGGGAGGTATGCGTTCTCACCCAGAACGTGGACGGCCTGCACCGTGCCGCTGGCAGCCGGAAGGTGGTGGAGATCCACGGCAACATGCAAAGCCTGGTGTGCACCCAGTGCCGTTATCGCCGCTCCCCGGTGGACTATGCCGAGCTGCCACCGCTTCCGAGCTGCCCGGAATGTTTCGCACCGCTGCGCCCGCCGGTGGTGCTGTTCGGCGAGATGCTGCCGGACGACGCGCTCCGGGAGCTCAGGCGCGAGCTGACGCGGGGATTCGATCTCGTACTCTGCATCGGTACCAGCGGCCTGTTTCCCTACATTACCGAACCGGTCCATGTGGCCGGCGGTCAGGGCATTCCCGTCGTGGAGATCAATCCCGGCGTTTCCGCTGTTTCGGATGCCGTTGACATCCGCCTCGCACGGCCCGCCGCCGAGACGCTGGCCGCCCTGCAGGCCCGTCTTCCGTAGGCCGTCAGGCGGCCTCGCGCCCATCCGCAAGGAGACTGTGCCAGGCGCTCGCGAGCCAGCCGTGGCTTTCCTGCCAGGCTTCTTCCCAGAGGGAAACGTAATCCGGCCCCAGAAGCTCGAGTCGGCCCTCGAGGTCGCCATCGCATACGCTCAGGCGCATTCCGAACTTTCCGGCAATGTGGCGCATGCGGCGGTTGTGGGCGAGCGTGGTCAGGTACACTCGCTGCAGCGCCCGGTTGCGGGCGAATGTGAGCATCCGGGCAAACAGCGCGCTGCCGATGCCGCGGCCCTGCAAGCTCTGCTCGACGCTGAATGCCAGCTCCGCCTCCTGCGGCCAGTTACCGGGAAGCAGGCGACACTCCGCCGCCCCCCGGAGCTCGCCGTCGGCGAAGGCGCCGAGCACGGTGCGCTGCAGCCAGTCGTCGCGACCGGTGTAGCTGCCGATGAAACGGTCGCTGACATGCCCGGCGAACCGCATGTAGCGGTCCTCCGGCGTCAACCGCAGGAGATGGGCAGTCAGGGCACGGCGTTCGTGCCACAGGAGTCGCCGAATGACGACGGGCCGGTTTTTAGCGATAGGTGAGTCATATGTCATGTTGCACACGCGCTCAGTTGTCGCGGACCATTCGCCGTGCCGGCACTCACGCTTGTGGCGTCGAGCGCCCGGCAACCTCAACATGGATGCTGCATTGCAGCATACCAGGTTTCGCTCTTCCCCGCACGGGGCCCAGGACATTGGACGTGATTACTGGAGGACTACGCGTGAGATACCAACGCCTGCTCGCCGCATCGGCTGCCGCCGCCCTTGGCCTGGGAGCGCTCACCGGCTGCCAGACGACGGACCCTTACACCGGCGAGCAACGCACCAGCAAGGCCACCACGGGGGCGGCGATCGGTGCCGTGGCCGGCGCAGTCGTCGGCCTCGCCAGCGGCGATGACGCCACCGAGCGCCGGCAGCGTGCCCTCGTCGGCGCGGGTATCGGCGGCCTTTCCGGCGCGGCCATCGGCAACTACATGGACCGTCAGGAAGCCGAGCTGCGCCGCAAGCTCCGTGGTTCCGGGGTGAGCGTCACGCGCAGCGGCAATGACATCATTCTCAACATGCCGGGCAACATCACGTTCGCCACGGACAGCGCCGACCTGCGGCCACAGTTCTTCGACGTGCTCGATTCGGTCACGTTAGTGCTCGATGAGTACGGCAAGACCGTGATCAACGTAATGGGGCATACCGACAGTACCGGTGCAGCGGACTACAACCAGAGGCTCTCCGAACGCCGGGCGGAGACCGTGGCGCGATACCTGAGCGGTCGCGGCATCGATTCTCGACGCATCATCGCCCGCGGTTTCGGCGAAACCCGCCCTGTGGCAGGCAACGAGACCTCCACAGGGCGGCAGCGCAACCGTCGCGTCGAGCTGACGTTGTCACCGATCACCGCGGAGTAGCTGACGGGCGATGCCCAGCCCCATGCGTCTGCTCATCGCCGCGGTGCTCGTCGCTGTCGCATTCGTCTCACTGGCGTCGACCGCGCCGCGAGCGATAGCGCAGACGCAGCCGCTGGCGGATAACGCTGCCGAAACGGCTGAGGACGAGTCCCGCGGCGAAGCACTGCAGCGGCTCAGGCAGCGTATAGCGGATCCCGAGGAACGTGAGCAGCTGCTACGCCAGATCGATGCGTTGATCGCCCTGCGGTCGGAGACGGCGAACGGCGAACCGGTGGAACCCGAGGGGATGCTGGAACGCGCGATGGCGGGCGTGGACGACCTTGCCGCCCGCTTGAGCCGTTTTCTGGTCCTCATCGAAGCGGTCCCCGAGCTTCCGGGGTGGCTCGCTGGTGTCCTCACCGAGGCCGATGCACGCACGCGCTGGCTCGACCGAGCCGTATCGCTGCTGACGAGCCTCGCGGTGGGGCTGGGTCTGTTCGTCGCGGTACTGCTTGGCGTGCGCGGTTCGATCCGGACCGCGCACTCGCGCGCCCGCGCGGACTGGCCCCAGGCTGCCCCCCTGGCGCGGGCTCTGGTAATGCTTCTGCCCGCTGCCGTGGCGTTCGCCGGCGTGCTGGTGTTCACGCGCGCGTTCCTGGGGCCCGGACCGGTGTCGGTGCTGGCCGTGGCGCTGGCCGGTGCTTTCGCCCTGTCACAGGCATTGCTGGGTGCCGCCGGTGAGTGTCTGGCGCCGCGGGTCGGGCGACCGCTACCAAGTGTGGACGACCCGGTTGGCGCGAACACCCTGCGCTGGCTGCGTATCGTTGGTGTATTCACGATTTGCGGTTTGGTGGCCACCGCCGCTGCCGATGAGCTCGGCGTTGCGCCTGACACCGTCGACGCTCTTCAGCAGTTGGTCGCACTGATCGTCGTGCTCGCACTCGCTGCCGCGATTCTGCGCTTCCGCAGCCCCGTTGCCGCGTTCGTGCGCCGGGATGCGCCCGCCGGTGGCGTACGCGAGCGTCTGTCACGCCTCTGGCATGTCATAGTGCTCGTCCTGCTGGCGGGCTTGTACATCGCAAACTTCGTCGGCGGTGCCAACGGCGCCACCGGCATGCTCGCGAGTCTTGCGACGACGCTCGTCGTTCTGGTCGTAACCCTGCTGCTGGATTCACGCCTCAAGCGCGGCATCGACCGCTTCGTCGACGGTGGCATCACCCGCATGCAGCATTATCGCAGCGCGCTCAAGCACTCGGTGAGCGCGTTGGTGTATGTGCTGGGCCTGCTCGCCCTGCTGCAAACGTGGGGAGTACCGCTCGTCCACTGGTTGCGCACGCCCGGCGGCCGCAGTGCTTCGGTGGGGGTTCTTTCGGTCATCCTGATTCTCGTGCTCGCAGTGCTGGCGCTGGAGCTGGCAACGGCGATCACCGAGCGGGCGCTGCAGCGCCAGCAGGGCGTGGGCCCTTACGGGGCGGGCAACGCGCGTCGGCAAACGCTTCTGCCCCTGGTGCGAAACATCATCCGTATCACCGTGATCACAGTGGCGGGTCTGATGATCCTCGCCCAGCTGGGCGTCAACATCGCCCCCTTGCTCGCCGGCGCGGGCGTGATCGGGCTGGCTGTGGGTTTCGGCGCGCAAACGCTGGTCAAGGACGTCATTACCGGGTTCTTCATGCTGGTGGAAGACACCGTCTCCGCAGGGGACTGGGTCGACCTGGGCAGCGGTCACAGCGGCGAGGTGGAGTCGCTGTCGATCCGCTCAGTGCGTTTGCGCGACCTGGAGGGCAACGTACATACGGTGCCCTTCGGCGATGTGGGCACGGTCGTCAACATGACGCGGCTGTACAGCTACGCGCTGATCGACGTGCGCGTTGGATATCGCGAGGACGTCGATCGGGTCATCGAGCTCCTCGGCGAGACCGCCCGGATCATGCGCGACGACGACAGGTGGGGCGCGAAGCTGATTTCCGATATCGAGATTTTCGGATTGCAGGAGCTCAACGAATCATGGGTGGGCGTACGAGTGCGGCTCAAGACGCGCCCGGGGGACCAGTGGCAGGTCCGCCGGGAGTTCTTCCGGCGAACGAAGCTCGCCTTCGAGCAGGCAGGCATCGATATGCCGTACCCACAGCGCACGCTGCACTTCGCCGGCCCCCAAGACGAGCCACCACCGCCCACTTCCGAATCCGGAGGCGGAGCAGCCGGCGAGCCGCCGCCAAGATCGACGGCCCCGAACGGGGCGGGTGGCGAAAGTCTCGACGGCGAGTGACCGACCGCACAGCGACCGCGCGCGGCGCTTTGCGGCGTTTGCGGAAATCAACTACCGTGAACGCGTTTGCATGGGGCCGCCCGCGGCGTGTGGCGCAGCGAGTACGCACGCGGCGGGCTCTCGCAGCTGTCAAAGGAACATCGCCTGCCCATGAGCCGTGAACGCCGCGCCTACGAGCGCCACCCCGTTCGCTGGGATGCACGCCTGCTGATCGACGGGGCCCCCGAAGAGCCGGCAGTCATCGAGGACGTCTGTGCCGGTGGCTTCTATCTCGCGCTGCGCGCACCGGACCAGGCGCCGGCGCTGACCGAGCGCACCAACGTTCGCGTTCGCTTCCGCGATCCACTGACGGCGAGCATCCGGACTCTGGCCGCCACCGTTGCCCGTCGGGCCGACGATGGCGTAGGCGTCGCATTCAGCGACGGCCCTCACCCCGACGTCGTCACCCTGCTCAGCACGGTCGGAGGCATACGCGAGAACGGACGGGGAGCGACCACCGTCGCCACGCCGGTGCCGGTCAGCGGTGGCGGATGGTTGCGCGAGCTCTGTCATGAGCATGTGCAGCGCTTCGCCGCAGAGGTGGCGGCCACGTTCACCGCCGACCTCACCGACCAGTTGTTCGATCGCTCGCGGGCGGCCGCCAACGTCTCCGAGCAGTCGGCACTGTTCCGCGCCTACCGAACACTGCGCGACGAAAGTGACGACTTGCCGCAAGCCATCGTCGAGCATCTGTGCGCCCGTATCGATCGCCTCGGCCGGGAAGGTGACGGCGGGGGCTCCCGGGCCCCTTCCGCGACCGCGACTTCGCCGGACGAGCTGGAACTGGTGGACGAGCGCGAGTTCGACGACTGGCTGTTGCGCTCGGAGACCATCGGCCGAGCCGAAAGCCGTTACTCTCAGGCGCTGGATGCGCTCAACCGGCGCTTCAACGCCCTGCTGGACGCCAGCGTGGATGAGCGCAGCAACCCGCTGGCGCCGGACGGGGTCGCGAAGACTTTCGCCGATCGGGCACGGATCGAGCGGTTCCCGGGCCCGGTGTGCCGTGAATTCTACCGCGTGCTCGATCGCGTCGTACTCGCGCGACTCGGGCAACTGTACGACGCACTCAACGAGGCCCTTCGCAGAGCCGGCGTCATCCCCGACGCAGAGGACGTCCGTCCGGAGATCCGCATGCTGGGCGGCAACGCCTCGCGCGGTAAGCAGACACCCTCCCGGGCCGTGAGCAGACAGGCCCGGGCCGGCGGCGCGGCGGCCGCCTCCGTCGATGCGGGCGGTCCGCATCCGCCTCGAAGCGCGCCGGAAGCCGAACGAATTGCGGCAATGGCGAACCGTCTGCAAGCAGCGCCGGTGACAGAGACGTCCACGGCGGCGACCGGCGGCGGCGCTGGCGCGGAGCTCGTGTCGACACTGTCCGCCGGTTCATCCACCGGTTCAATTGCCACCGGCGATGACGCGGCCCGGGATGCCCCGGGCGACGGCGACGACCGCGTTCGCCGATGGTTCGCCCAGTCCGCGGAAGACGCCAGTGTGTCGCCGTTTCTGCGCGAGCAAATGGCCGATCTGGCCACGCTCGCCGAACGCGAGCAGAGCCGCGACGGTCGCTTCCTCACCGGCACGGCTACCGCGCTGAACGCGCTCCTCGATCAGGTGGATCGCGCGGGCGTCGCCATGATGCTGCTGGAACCGGCACAGCAGGCCGAGCTCCGCGAGTCCCTCGAGGCCGAGCTCGCCGGCGCCCGCGACCAGGCTACGCCCGCCGCCATGCAGGCGGCCGCCGAGGCGATTGCGGAGCGCGTCGCGGCCCCGCTGCGCACGCGAGCGAGCAACATGGCGCGTGTTTCGCAACAGTGCGAAGGCGAGGAACGCCTGGAACGCGCACGCCGAACGGTGGACGAGGCACTGGCGCCGCGTGTCGACGGCCGCGAGATCCCGCAACCGGTCGCCGAGTTCCTGGATAGCGGCTGGAAGGACCTGATGACCCTGGTCTTCCTCCGCCACGGCACCGACAGCGATACGTGGCGGCGCTGCCTCGCCGTGGTGGACCGACTGCTCACCGCGCTCGGTCGCGACGATTCGCCACCGCGGGCGATCCGGGATCCGGAGCGCGTCATCGCCTATGCGCAGCATCAGCTCAAGCGTCTCGGGCGCCTCTCCCCTCACCTTGCCGATTTGTTGCATACGCTCCGGACCGCCGTGGTCGAAGTTTGCCGTACAGGCACCACCCATGTACCGCTTCCTCGGGTCACCGTGCCCGGTCATGCGACGGAGGCGAACGATGACAGCGGTCCGGAGGTCTCCCGTCACTGGATGGAGCGTGCGCGCCTGCTGCAGCCGGGCGACTGGGTGCTCTTCGATCCGGCCCGGGAGGATGCCGCACCGCTGAGGCTGCAGTGGGTGGCCGAGGACAATGGCCGCCTGGTGTTCGTCGACCGCGCCGGCCATCGTGCCGATACACTCGCCCTCACCGAGATGGCTGAACGCCTCAGCACCGGCGCCCGGGTGGTCGACGATCTCGACGCCCCGTTCACACAACGGCAATGGCGCCAGGCGCTGGTGAACGCGCACGATGCGCTGGTCCGGCAGGCCACTCATGATCCGCTGACGGGGCTGCTGAACCGCAAGGCGTTCACCCGCGCCCTGGAGCGTCTGCCACACGCTGGCCCGGAAGACTGCTACACCGCCGTGCAACTGTCATTGGACGGATTTCGCGGGGTCAATGCCGAGCTCGGGCACGACGCCGGTGATCGCCTGCTGCGCCGGGTTTCCCGGCTGGTGGCCCGCTCCGCCGATCGTCACGGTATCGCCGCGCGCACCGGCGGCGACGAGTTCACGGTGGTATTCCAAGACAGCGATCCGGCCTCCTCGCAGCTGCTTGCCGAGCGCCTTCGACGCAGCATCACCCGGTTACCCGCGACCGGCGACGACGGGCATCGTCTCACCGTGCGGGCAACGGCCGCCGCAGTGACGTTCACCCCCGACACCCTGTCCGCGGCGGCACTGCTCGGGCGTCTCGACGAGCTGCACCAGGCGGCCCGTGAAGACGGCGGCAATCGGCTGTCGAGTGCGGTGGCACGCCCCGAGACCACGGATCCGCAGGAAAGGAATGCGTGGCTCGAGCAGGCCCTGACTCCAGGTGCTCTGCGCTACCGCGTCCAGCGCATTCAGCCGCTGGGCGGCGGTTCCGACGACGAGCAACGCTGGCAGCTCCTGCCCGTCGTTAATGACCGCGGCGGTTACGAGCGGCCGGCGGTTCCCGACTGGTTGCCGGCGAATACCCGGCAGGGCGAGCTCATGTCGCACCTGGACCGGTCAGTGATCGAACGGGCGATCGCCCTGCATCCGCAGCTCGGCAATGGCCGCGCCCAGACAACCGTCGTGCATGTCCAGCTGTCGCCGAACAGCCTTTTCGACCCATTGGTCTGGCAGGCGATCGAACAGGCCCACGCGGGCATGGCGGGCGGGCGGGTCCGACTCTGCCTGGAGCTCACCGAGTCCATGGCTTCCCAGAACCTGATCGCAACCGCCCGTTTTGCCGAACGCGCGCGCGACCTCGGCGCCGACGTCGGATTCGTGCGTTTCGGCACGGCGCTGGCGACCTTCGACTTGCTCAAGCGTTTGCCCGTGAACGTGCTCAAGCTCGATGAACTGTTCGTCAGCGAGCTGGACGCGGACGACAACGATCAGGCGATGGTACGGACCATCACCGAGCTCGTGCACCTGCTCGAGCGACAAACCATCGCGACGGGCGTGGAACGCAGCGAGCTGTTCGCGCCGTTGCGCCGTTGTGGTGTGGATTACGTCCAGGGCCATGCCGTTGAGCGGCCACAGCTCATCGGTGGTGAAGAACCACGCGATGCGACGCTGGAGTCGGCGCCGGACGACCTCCCCTGAGCGCTTCCGCGCGGCCGCTCGTGGCCTCGTCTCAGACGAATTCGTGGGGCGGTGCTGCGAGCGCCAGGCTCAGCGTGCCCGGACCCAGGTTCACACCGCCGGTCAGGCACATGATCGCGGTCAGGATCTGAACCTGGTGTGCCTCGGCGGTCTCCTGCAGCGCCCGGTAGTGGGGCAGACGCTCCAGCGCCGCGGGGTCGCCCGCGTAGGATACGCAGACGTAAGGCACGCTCAGGCCACGCTCGATACGTCGGCAGGCATACTCGAACAGCTGTGCCATCCCGGCCTCGTGGCCGCGCACCCTGGCAACCGGGTAGGTATCCTCCTCACGGGCGCAAAGGATCGGCTTGACGTCGAACGCCCGAGCCACCGTGGCCCCCATCCAGGAAACACTGTCATCGCCCTTGCGACGTGCGCGCTCGCGTAGATAGAAGACATCCGGAGGCACAGCGTAGGCATACACGCGCCCGGCGAGCGCCTCCACGGACTGCCGTATAGCGGGCAGGCGAGCGCCTTCCCGTATGCAATCCATGGTATGGGCGGCAATGACGGCCTGCCCCGTGAACAGCGTGCGAGTGTTGATCACCCGCAGGGAGAAGCTCTCGTCGAGGCCGGCGTGTCGCCGGATGGGCCGGTATGCGGCGAGAATGCCGTGGGCGGCGTGCTGGGCATTCTCGTAGACGGGACTGCGGCTGCGCGTGACGGTTTCGATGACGGCGGCGTCGTATTCGGTTACCACCCGGTCGAGAAACAGGGTTTCGATCTCTTGCGCGGAGAACGGAACCGACTCTGCATCGTGGCTGCGAGCGACCTGCTCGCCTTCGTAGAACTCGAGCGTGCGGGCCGGTTCTCGTGCGTCCACCCACAGCTCGTCATCGACCCGTATCGAAATCGGCAGAACGGCGATGTCGTTCTGTTCGATGAACCAGTGAGGCAAATCACAGGCGGAATCCACCACCAAACCGGTGCGTGCGGCCATACTCTCCCCCTTGAGTGGTTGTCGTTCTGGAACATACGCCTGCGTATGGACGATCGTCCCAGAGTGTAGCCAAGGCTGAGGAAAGCGCCAACGCCTCGGGTGGACGTGCCGGGAGGCGGCGGGATACTCGCTAGCGGGCGGCATGCCCGGACCGGACGCGATATCCGGCCCGGGCTGCGGGGATAAGCTGTCAGGCGGCGGGTGAACGTTCGCCGGCGCCTTCCGGCTCGTCACTCGTGCCGCTGAAGAACTCACGGGTCAAACGCGCGATCACCGGACTCAACAGCAGCAGCGCCACGAGGTTCGGCACCGCCATGAGCGCGTTGAGCGTGTCGGCGACCTTCCAGACGAACCCGAGGTACTCCTGCAGCGCGGCACCCACCGGAATCGCCAGGATGAACAGCAGGCGATAGAACGCGATGCCCTTCACGCCGAAGAGGTATTCGAAGCACTTCTCGCCGTAGAAACTCCAGGACAGCAGCGTGGTGAAGGCGAACACCGCAAGCCCGAGGGTCACCACGTAGTTACCGAAGCCCGGCAGGGCGCTGCCGAATGCCGCCGCGGACAGCGAGGCGCCGGTCTCGCCGCTGCTCCACTCGCCCGAGATGATGATCACCAGGCCCGTGATAGTGCACACCACGATGGTGTCCAGGAACGTGCCGAGCATGCCGATCACGCCCTGGCGCACCGGGCTGTTGGTCTTCGCAGCGGCGTGAGCGATGGGCGCGCTGCCCAGGCCCGCCTCGTTGGAGAACACGCCGCGGGCGACGCCGAACCGCATCGCCAGCCAGATACTCGCCCCGGCGAAGCCGCCGGTGGCCGAGATGGGGGTGAACGCATGCTGGAAGACCAGCGCGAACGCACCGCCGATGGCAGAGACGTTGGCGGCGAGGATGACCAGCCCCGAGCTCAGGTAAGCGATCGCCATGACCGGCACGAGCATGCCTGCCACCGTCCCAATGCGCTTGATGCCGCCGATCAGCACCAGGGCGACCAGCACCGCCAGGACCAGCCCGGAGATCCACGGCGCGACATCGAAGTTGGACTGGAAGACGTCGGCGACGGAGTTGGCCTGGACCGTGTTACCGATGCCGAAGGCTGCCACCGC
Source organism: Arhodomonas sp. AD133 (assembly GCF_051195215.1). Classification (NCBI taxonomy): domain Bacteria; kingdom Pseudomonadati; phylum Pseudomonadota; class Gammaproteobacteria; order Chromatiales; family Ectothiorhodospiraceae; genus Arhodomonas; species Arhodomonas sp. AD133. The sequence goes on from NZ_JBNAZM010000001.1 coordinate 139,393, forward strand.
GCCGAAGATCGCGAACAACGTACCGAGCCAGTGCCACTTTGAGCTCAGACCGTTCTTGATGTAATACATGGGGCCGCCGACGTAGTGGCCGTTCTCGTCGACTTCCCGGTACTTCACGGCACACACCGCCTCGGCGTACTTGGTCGCCATGCCGACGAGCGCGGTGATCCACATCCAGAACAGCGCCCCCGGGCCCCCGAGGAAGACGGCGGTGGCCACGCCGGCGATGTTACCGGTGCCGATGGTTGCCGACATCGCCGTCATCAGCGCCTGGAAGGGCGAGATGTCACCCTTCTCCCGGCTGAGTCGGCCGGCCCACATCATGCGGAAGCCATACCCGATCTTCCGGATGGGCATGATCTTCAGGCGCAACTGCAGATACAGACCGGTGCCGAGAATGAGAACGAGCATCAACGGCCCCCAGACGACACCGTTGATCCACTCGATGGCGGAAGTAATAAACTCCACGTCCTTCTCCCTCAAAGATCATTGTAGATTTCTGTCCGTTGCAACGGCGATTCGTGGCGTGCCGTTGCCGCCCGCCGTGGGGCGCACTAGTTGTATCGTCCCAGCCCCTGGGCAGCAACCATCGTTGGCCGGTGGCGCCAATCCAGTCACTTGCACTGAATTGACTTATTCAATCCTTTCGATGACTAGTATGTGTTCCAATGTGGAAAACAAGATCGGCAATAGCCGGCCGTAGACGCAAATACTGCATTGGACCAACCGGCGAGGGAGGAGAGATCCATGAGCCGCTACGACCCCGTCTACCGCCGTTCTGTCAACGACCCGGAAGGATTCTGGCGAGAACAGGCCCGCGAGCTCGATTGGTACACCTTTCCGGAGCACATCCTCTCCCGCGACGACCATGGCCACTATCGGTGGTTCGAGGGGGGGCGACTCAATACCTGCTATCTGGCGGTTGACCGGCACGTCGAACGCGGTTGTGGCGAACAGCCGGCGATCATCTACGATTCCCCGGTCACGGATACCCAGACGTACATCACGTTTCGCGAGCTGCGCGAGCGCGTTGCGCGTTGCGCCGGTGCGCTGCGGAAGCTGGGTGTCGGCCATGGGGACCGGGTCGTCATTTACATGCCGATGATCCCGGAGACACTGGTCGCCATGCTCGCCTGCGCACGCCTCGGCGCCGTGCACTCGGTCGTCTTCGGCGGATTCTCGCCGCGGGAGCTCGCCGTTCGCATCGACGACGCTCGCCCCGAGGTTCTCGTCTCCGCCTCCTGCGGCATCGAGTTCGACCGTGTCATTTCCTACAAGCCGCTGGTGGACCGGGCACTCGAGATGGCCGACCACCCGCCGCGTCACACGCTGATCGTCGCCCGTGACCAGGCCGAAGCCGAGCTCCAACCCGGGCGCGATCACGACTGGGAGACGCTGGTATCGACCGCCACACCGGCAGAGGCGGTGCCCGTCGCCGCCACCGACCCCCTCTACATTCTGTATACCTCCGGCACCACCGGCAAACCCAAGGGCGTGGTCCGTGATAACGGCGGCCATGCCGTGGCGATGAATTTCAGCATGGAAGCCATCTACGCCACTGAACCGGGGGACGTGTACTGGGCCGCCTCGGACGTCGGTTGGGTCGTGGGGCACTCGTATATCGTCTACGGCCCACTGATTCGTGGCTGCACCACCGTCGTGTACGAGGGCAAGCCCGTGCGTACCCCCGACGCCGGCGCCTTCTGGCGGGTCATCGCCGAGCATGGTGTGAAGACGTTTTTCACGGCGCCGACAGCGTTCCGTGCCATCAAGAAGGAGGACCCGGACGCGGAGTACCTGCGCCGTTACGACATCAGCTCGCTGCGTGCGCTGTTCGTCGCCGGCGAGCGGCTGGATCCGCCGACTTACGACTGGCTCCACACCCACCTCCCCTGCCCCGTCATCGATCACTGGTGGCAAACGGAGACGGGCTGGCCCATCGTCGCCAACCCGTTCGGCATCGAGCCCCATCCGGTCAAACCCGGATCCGCCACGCTGCCGGTTCCCGGCTACCGCGTGGCGGTAGTGGACGACGACGGTCACGACGTCGCGCCGGGCGAGATCGGCAACATCGTCATCCGCCAGCCCTTGCCGCCGGGAACGCTGCCAACGCTGTGGAACGACGACGAGCGCTTCCACCGCAGCTACCTGGCCACGTTCGAGGACTGCTACCTAAGCGGTGACGGTGGCTACGTGGACGAGGACGGCTACGTATTCGTCATGGGCCGCACCGACGATGTCATCAACGTCTCCGGCCATCGTCTGTCCACCGGCGCCATGGAAGAAGTCATCGGTGGCCATCCGGCAGTGGCGGAGTGCGCCGTGGTCGGCTTCAACGACGAGCTCAAGGGCCAGGTTCCGGTGGCGTTCGTGGTACTCAAGGACGGCGCTGACATCCGCGCGGAGCGCGTCGAAGAGGCGATCGTGGCGCGGGTTCGCGAGGAGATCGGCGCGGTGGCGGCGTTACGACGCGTGCTCGTGGTCGACCGGCTGCCGAAGACCCGCTCCGGCAAGATCCTGCGCAAAACCATCCGCAACCTCTCGGAGAGCGACGACGTGGCCGTGCCATCCACCATTGATGACCCGGCGATCATGGACGAAATCCGCGAGGCGATGACCCGCGCCGGCGTCGGGCGTTTCGCCTGACCCGACGCAGTGCCGGGGGGTTGTGGTGCTGTCGGATCGGCACCACGATATTGGTGAGCACGCACCGATCAGGAGGTGTGAAATGGCAGCGCAGCAGCCCGTTCGCGTGGATCGAGAGCGCGCCGCCCTGATCGTGGTGGACATGCAGCCGGATTTCATGGAAGGCGGGGCGCTCGCCACCGTTGGCGGCTCGGAAGTTGTCGAGCCCATTGGACGACTGATGGCCGCCGGACGGTTCCAGCATATCGCCGCCACCCAGGACTGGCATCCCGCCGGCCATATTTCATTCGCGAGCTCCCACGAGGGTCGCGAGCCATTCGAGGTTATCGAGCTCTACGGGCACGACCAGGTGCTCTGGCCCGATCACTGTGTGCAGGGCTCAACCGGCGCCGCTCTGCACGAGCGCCTGCCCTGGGACAGGGCCGCGGTTATCGTGCGCAAGGGCGAGGACCCGGCGGTGGACAGCTACAGCGGGTTCCGCAACAACTGGAACGCCGATGGTGAGCGCCCCGCGACGGGGCTCGCCGGCTACCTGCGCGATCGAGGGGTGCATGACGTCTTCCTCTGTGGTCTCGCGCGGGACTTCTGCGTGAAGTGGAGCGCCGAGGATGCCGCCGAGGCCGGGTTCAATACCTACGTGCTATGGGACCTCACTCGCCCGGTGGACACGTCGAACGATGACGGCGTGCGTTCGGATCTGACCGACGCCGGGGTGCATGTGACCGACAGTGTGGCGCTGGCGTAGAACGCCGCGGTTGCCCATGCGCTCCCGCGCGTATCCGGCCCCCTCTGCCGTTCCCTGCCCGGGAGCGGCATAGGGGGCCGCGTTCAGTGCTCCCGGGTCGCCCAGAACGCCACGTCCGGCCAGCGTTCCTCGGTGAGCTGCAGGTTCACCCGGGACGGTGCAATGTAGGTGAGATTTCCGGCCACGTCCTCCGCCAGGTTGCTCGCGTTCTTGTCCTTGAAGCGTTCCAGCATGCGGTCGTCGTCACACTCGACCCACCGCGCCGTGGACACGTTGACCGGCTCGAACGCGCAGTCCACGCCGTATTCGCTTTTCAGCCGGAAGGCGACCACGTCGAACTGCAGCACGCCCACCGCACCGACGATCAGGTCATTGCCCTGAAGCGGTCGGAACAACTGCGAGGCGCCCTCCTCGCAGAGCTCGACGAGCCCTTTCTGCAATGCTTTCATTCGCATCGGGTCACGCAAAACGGCGCGCCGGAAGAGTTCCGGGGCGAAGTTCGGTATCCCGGTGAACTTCAACGCCTCGCCCTGGCTGAAGGTATCGCCTATCTGAATCGTGCCGTGGTTGTGAAGCCCGATGATGTCACCGGGATAGGCATGCTCGACATGATCCCGGTCCGAGGCCATGAAGGTAATCGCGTTGGCGATCTTCACGTCCTTGCCAATGCGCACGTGGCGGATCTTCATACCCTTTTCGTAGACCCCGGAGCACACTCGCATGAACGCGATACGGTCGCGGTGATTCGGGTCCATGTTCGCCTGGATCTTGAACACGAATCCGGAGAAGCGCTCCTCGTCGGCCTCCACGGTGCGGCTCTCGGTCTCGCGCACCTGTGGGGCGGGCGCGTGCACCACGAAGGTGTCGAGCAGCTCCTTGATGCCGAAGTTATTGATGGCCGAACCGAAGAACACCGGCGTGAGCTCGCCGCGGAGATAAGCATCCACGTCGAACTCGTGACTCGCCTCGCGGATGAGCTCCACTTCCTCGCGCAACTCGTCGGCGGCATCGCCGAGCACCTCGTCGAGCCGCGGATTGTCCAGGCCTTCGATGGTTTCGCCTTCGTTGATGCCGCCGCTATGGGTGGGGCTGAACAGGTGGACCCGGTCGTCGTAGAGATGGAATACGCCCTTGAAGCCCTTGCCCATGCCGATGGGCCAGGTAACCGGCGCGCACCGGATCTTGAGGACCTCTTCGACCTCGTCCATGAGCGCCATGGGGTCGCGCCCCTCGCGATCGAGCTTGTTCATGAACGTCATGATGGGTGTATCCCTCAGGCGACAGACGTCCATGAGCTTGATGGTCCGGTCCTCCACGCCCTTGGCCGCATCGATGACCATGAGCGCGGAATCCACGGCCGTGAGCGTGCGATACGTATCCTCGGAAAAGTCTTCGTGGCCAGGCGTGTCCAGGAGGTTGACGATGCGCCCTTCGTAGGGGAACTGCATCACCGAGGAAGTCACCGAAATACCGCGCTGTTTCTCGAGCTCCATCCAGTCGGAGGTCGCGTGGCGATTGGATTTTCGCCCCTTGACTGTCCCCGCGAGCTGGATTGCGCCGCCGTAGAGCAGCAGTTTCTCGGTAACGGTGGTCTTACCCGCGTCCGGGTGTGAAATAATGGCGAACGTGCGCCGGCGCGCTACTTCGTGATGGAAATCGCTCATCGATGATCCGCGTCGGGATGGTCGTAAGGCCTGTCGGAAAACATGCCAGTATACAGAAAGCCCTCGGCCGGCGGCGAGTCCGCGTGTGGCCCGGGGCCGGAGGCCAGACGTAATGTCCGCCCGACCGTTCTGGGAACGCAAGCGCTTGAGCGAACTCTCCCGCGAGGAATGGGAAGCGCTGTGCGATGGTTGCGGCAAGTGCTGCGTTCACAAGCTCGAGGACGATGCCGGCGACTACTACTTCACCAGCGTGGCCTGTCGTCTGCTGGACGGCGAATCCGGCCTCTGCAGCCGATACGCCGAACGCCACCAGTTCGTGCCCGACTGTATTACGCTGACGCCGCGCAAGATCCGGCAGTTCGGCTGGCTGCCGCAAAGCTGTGCCTATCGCCGTCTCGCCGAAGGTCGTGGGCTCGCATGGTGGCACCCGCTGGTGTCGGGCGACCCGGAGACGGTGCACCGCGCCGGTATTTCCGTGCGTGGTCGCGTGATCAACGAGCTCGCCCTGCGCGAGGCCGAGGAACTCGAAGACCTGATCGCCGACGATTTCGACGGCGACACCGACTGACAAGAAGACACTATGGAACCGGGAAGCTACCCACTGCTCGAGGGCATCGACGAACCCGCCCAGCTACGCGCGGTCGCGGCCACGCAGCTGCCGCAGGTCGCCACCGAGCTGCGCGACTTTCTGCTCGAAAGCGTCGCCCGCAGCGGCGGCCACCTGGCCGCCGGTCTGGGCGTCATCGAGCTCACCCTCGCCCTGCACTACGTCTACCAGACGCCGGACGACCGGCTGGTCTGGGACGTGGGCCACCAATGCTATCCGCACAAGATCCTCACCGGTCGCCGCGGTCGGATTCACACCGTGCGCAAGACCGACGGCATCGCCGGGTTCCCCAAGCGCGACGAAAGCCCGTACGACACCTTCGGCGTGGGTCACTCGAGCACTTCGCTCAGTGCCGCCGTCGGCATGGCGATGGCCGCGCGGGCGCAGGGCGAGCAGCGCAAGGTCTGCGCGGTGATTGGTGACGGCGGCATGACCGCCGGCCAGGCCTTCGAGGCACTCAACCACGCGGGCGACGCACGGCCGGATCTGCTGGTGGTGCTCAATGACAACGAAATGTCCATTTCCGAGAACGTCGGCGCACTCTCACGCACGTTCGCGCGGCTGCTCTCCGGCGGGCTGTACGGCAATCTGCGCCGCGAAGGCAAGCGCGTGCTCGAGCACCTGCCGACACCCATGCGCGAGTTCGCCAAGCGTGCCGAGGCCCACGCCAAGGGCATGGTGATCCCCGGAACCTTCTTCGAGGAGCTCGGTTTCCAGTACTTCGGGCCGGTAGACGGTCACGATCTGGACACCCTGGTGCCGGTGTTACGCCGACTGCGTGATCTCGACGGCCCCAGGCTACTGCACGTGGTTACCCGCAAGGGCAAGGGTTACGCCAAGGCCGAGGCCAACCCCATCGCCTATCACGGGGTCAAGGCATTCGATCCTGCCAAGGGGCTTGCCGGCAGCTCCGGCGGCGGTGCGCCGACATACACCGACGTCTTCGGGCAATGGCTGTGTGACGCTGCCGAGCGCGATCCGCGGGTGTGGGGGATCACCCCTGCCATGCGCGAAGGCTCGGGTCTGGTGGATTTCGCCAGACGTTATCCCGATCGTTACGCCGACGTGGGCATCGCCGAGCAGCACAGCGTGACCCTGGCCGCCGGCCTGGCCTGCGAGGGCGAGCGGCCGGTACTCGCCATCTATTCCACGTTCCTGCAGCGCGGTTACGACCAGCTCATCCATGACGTGGCGCTACAGCGCCTGCCGGTGCTCTTCGCCATCGATCGTGCCGGGCTCGTCGGTGCCGACGGGCCGACACACAACGGCAGCTTCGACCTGTCCTATCTGCGATGCATCCCGAACATCGTCATCATGGCCCCGGCCGACGAGAACGAATGCCGCCAAATGCTGCACACCGGCCTGTGTCATGACGGCCCGGCGGCGGTGCGCTATCCCCGGGGCAAGGGACCCGGCGCGACGGTGGAACCGGCGCTACGGGCGCTGCCCCTCGGAAAAGCGGAACTCCGGCGCGAAGGCGAACGCGTGGCCCTGCTCGCCTTCGGCAGCATGGTGACGCCGGCGGGGGAGGCAGCGGAGGCGCTGAATGCCACCGTGGTGAACATGCGCTTCGTCCGCCCTCTCGATCGCGAGTGCATCGCCCGCATGGCTGCGACCCACGAGCTCATCGTCACCGTCGAGGAGAACGTGATCCAGGGGGGCGCCGGCAGCGCCGTCGCCGAATGCCTGTCGGCGCTGGGCGTGACGTCACCCGTGCGGCATATCGGGCTGCCGGAGCGATTCACGGATCACGGCGATCCCGCCACCCTGCTCGCGCGCGAGGGTCTGGACGCCGCCGGAATTCGCTCGGCTGTCGAGGGCTGGCTCGATGCCTCGTCCCGCCCGCGGGATGAAGCGACCGGGTGAGCAACGGGTAGTAGCGTACCGCTGTATCGACGCCGGAGCCGGGGCCTGCGCCTCCGGCGGCTGGCGCAACGAAAAACGCCCTGGGCGCTCCCCCGTGCCGGGAATACGTCCAGGGCGCGGATTATTCGCGCCGGAACCGGCGTTCAGGCATTCGACTCCACGAACTGCGTGAGCTGCGCCTTGCTGAGCGCCCCCACCTTCGTGTCCGCCACGTCACCACCCTTGAACAAGATCAGCGTGGGAATACCACGCACGCCGAACTTCGGTGCCGTCTCCGGGTTATCGTCGATGTTCAGCTTGCAGATCTTGATCCGACCGGAGTATTCGTCAGCCACCTGCTCCAGGACGGGTGCGATCATCTTGCACGGGCCGCACCACTCGGCCCAGAAATCCACCAGGACCGGGCCATCGGCCTTCAGAACCTCGTCCTCGAAGGTCGCGTCGGTGATATTGACGATGTTCTCACTCATTGATGCCTCCACGGGTCGGATTCGAAACTCGGCGAAGGATAACGCCGAAGTCCGCGCTTGTATAATCGATGGGTGCTTCCGCGATCATAGCGTGTGACTATGGGCGGCTGCGCATGACTGCCGCTCATAGATGGAGGAGATGCGCGCGTTTCTCAAGACCGCCGGGCCGTACGCCCCCGAATGGTGGGCATTTCCCTTGCCTCACCGCGGGTGTCGCAGTAGGGTTAGCGCCGGTTTCGTGCCGCCGCTCGCGTGCGGGCGCGAAGCGGTCTGGCCGTCCTCGCAATGAGCTACGCTTGCCCCAAGAGCGGAGTGCAACGGCGCGGCTGCAACAGAACAGACTACAAGGGGCAGGGGCGGGCGCCGGGCACCTAGGCGCCACCGGCCTGGACCTCGTTCACATGGTCGGGAGACACATGACAGGGAAACCCAGTTACGACTACGAGGAGCTGCTTGCCTGCGGTCACGGCAAGCTCTTCGGCCCGGGCAATCCTCAGTTGCCGGTGCCGAACATGCTCATGTTCGACCGCATTTCCCGGATCGCCTCCGAGGGGGGCGCCTTCGACAAGGGCGAGGTTCACGCCGAGCTCGATGTCCGGCCGGACCTGTGGTTCTTCGAGTGCCACTTTCCGGGTGATCCGGTCATGCCGGGCTGTCTCGGACTGGACGCGCTGTGGCAGCTGCTCGGCTTCTATCTCGGCTGGGTCGGCGGTGAGGGCAAGGGGCGCGCACTCGGCTGTGGCGAGGTAAAATTCACCGGCCAGATCCTGCCGCGCAACGAGCGGGTGACGTATTCGCTGGATATAAAGCGCCTGATTCGCCGGCGGCTGACGATGGGTATCGCGGATGGCCGCGTACTCGCCGACGGCGAGGTGATCTACCGGGCCCACGATCTGAAGGTGGGCCTGTTCATCGACCCGGATAGCGCGCTCTAGGCGCGCTCGGCAATGAGCGAGGAAGGTATCGTGCGACGAGTCGTCGTCACCGGTCTGGGCATAGTCTCCTGTCTCGGAAACGATCGCGAGACGGTCACGCAATCACTGCGTGAAGGGCGTAGCGGCATCCGTTTCCGTGACAAGTACGCAGAGCTCGGGCTACGCAGCCAGGTAGCCGGCGTAGTGGACATCGACCTGGAAGAGCGGGTGCCGCGCAAACCGCGCCGTTTCATGGGCGGTGCCGCGGGGTACGCGTATGTCGCCATGGAAGACGCCATCGCCGATGCGGGCCTGGAGGAGTCCGATGTCTCCAACCCACGCACCGGCTTGATAGCCGGCTCCGGAGGCGGCTCCACCTCGAACCTGGTTCAGGCCGCCGACACCCTGCGCGAGCGCGGTGTTCGCAAGATCGGCGCGTTCGCGGTGCCCAAGGTCATGGCGAGCACCGTCTCCGCCTGCCTGGCGACGCCGTTCAAGATCCACGGGGTGAACTACAGCATCTCCTCCGCCTGCGCCACCAGTGCCCACTGCATCGGCAGTGCCATGGAGCAGATCCAGCTCGGACGCCAGGACATCGTCTTCGCCGGTGGCGCTGAAGAGGAGGACTGGTCCATGACCATGCTGTTCGACGCCATGGGCGCTCTGTCGGCGAAATTCAATGACACCCCCGAGCAGGCGTCACGCCCCTATGACCTCGACCGGGACGGCTTCGTCATCGCCGGCGGTGGCGGCATGCTCGTGCTGGAGGAGCTCGAGCACGCCAAAGCGCGCGGCGCGAAGATCTACGGCGAGCTGATCGGCTACGGGGCCACTTCGGACGGCTACGACATGGTGGCCCCCTCCGGCGAGGGCGCGGTGCGCTGCATGCACCAGGCGCTCGCCGGCGACTCTGCCGCAGCGGTCGACTACGTCAACGCCCACGGCACGAGCACTCCGGCCGGCGACATTACCGAGTTGAAGGCCATTCACGAAGTATTCGGCGAGGAGATGCCGGCGGTGAGCTCGACGAAGTCACTTACCGGCCATTCCCTCGGTGCCGCCGGTGTCCAGGAAGCAATCTACTCGCTGCTCATGCTCGGCGGCGGTTTCGTCGCCGGTACAGCCAACGTGCAGAACCTGGACCCGGAAGCCGAGGGCATGCCCGTCGTCAGGGAGACCCAGGAACGCACGCTGGAGACGGTCATGTCCAATAGCTTCGGCTTCGGTGGCACCAACGCCACGCTGGTGTTTCGCCGTTATACGGACTGATCCGCGCGTCCCTGCCGGAGCATTCCCGCCTGGCGATGCGCGCGCCCGTTTGCACGGGCGCGCGCATCGTTAGATGACACCCAACCCGTGCAGCAGGATCAGTGCCACAGCGACCGGGCTTACCACCCGAACGGCCCAGCGCCAGACGACAAAGCGCCACGACCCTGTGCGCAGCTCCTCGGCCAGTACTTCCCGCGCCGCGAACCACCCCGCGAATATGGCGATGCCGAAGCCCCCTATGGGCAACAGTAGCCCCGACGTGAGCCCATCGAGCAACTCGAAGACGTTGCGGTCGGCGAGCGCGCCGACGAACGCCAACGGCGTGAAGTCGGCCCAGCGATTGAACGAGAACACGGTGCCCAGGCCGAGCAGCCAGATACCCAGGCACAGCAGACCGCAGGCCCGCCACCGACCCCACCCGCGACGCTCCACCAGATAGGCCGTGGCCGGCTCCACCAGCGAAATGCCGGAGGTCACGGCAGCGAAGGTCACGAGCAGGAAGAACAGAAAACCGAAGAGATGACCGGCCGGCATCTGACCGAAGGCGTACGGCAGCGTCTGGAACAGAAGGCCCGGGCCGGCTCCCGCTTCGACCCCGGGTGCGACGAATACCACCGGGAATATGGCCAGCCCCGCGAACAGTGCCACGACGGTGTCGGTGATCCCTATCACCACGGCCGTGCCCAGAATGGACGCGCGCGCCGGCAGATAGGCACCGTAGGTGAGCATGCATCCGATCCCCAGTGACAGGGTGAAGAACGCATGGCCGAGTGCTTGCAGGACGCCCTCGGCGTTGAGCGCGCTCCAGTCGGGCCGAAAGAGGAAGGTCACCGCGCGGTCGAAATCGCCAATGGCCATGGCATAGCCCACGAGCATGGCGAGGAGCACGAACAGCGCCGGCATCAGGAACGTGACCGCTCGCTCCAGCCCCGAGTGCACACCGCGGGCGACGATCACGAGAATGGCCGCCATGAACAGCGTGTGCCACGCGATCATTTCCGGCGGCGAGCCGAGCAGGCCGCCGAACAGTGCGCCTGCCTCGTCCGCCGCGATACCGCTGAACAGTCCCTGCCCCGCTCGCAGCGTGTAGGCGATCGCCCAACCACCCACCACGCTATAGAACGAGAGGATGACGAAGCCGGTGAACACCCCGAGCCAGCCGATATACCGCCACCCCGGCGACGCCCCGCTCTGCGCCGCCAGATTGCGGAACGCGTGTATCGGGCTGCAACGGGCACGTCGGCCCAGCGTGATCTCGGCGACGAGAATCGGCAGCCCGATGACGGCGATGCACAAGAGGTAGACCAGGACGAACGCCCCACCCCCGTTTTCACCCGCCATGTAAGGGAACTTCCAGATGTTGCCCAGCCCGACGGCGGACCCCACCGCCGCGAGCACGAACACCAGGGCGTTGGACCACTCCCCGTGAATGCCTTGCGTTTGATTGCCGCGCACTTGGCGCCTCCCGGCGTCAGGTCGTTCTCGATTCTTTCACGCCTCGGCCCCGCCCCCGCAGGGACCGATGGCCAGCGATTGTCGCGGATCACCGCGGGCCGGGCAACGTGCACGGTGACCGGGCCGGTCGCCATTTGTCCCGGAGGATGATAACGTGCGCCTCGCGTTGAGGCCTGGAGGAGGAGATGCATCAGGCGATGACTTCAAAATCCGATATCAATGCCGCGTTCGAGGCGTGGCTGGAGGCCACCGAGGAGGCGGCGCCCGCCAGGGAAGACGAGAACACCGGGCTGCGGCATCGCCGCCACGGCCATGCCATCGGTGCGGTGGATACCGAATCGGACTACCTGGTGCTCTGCCGCATCGAGACGGAGACCGACCATCGCGGCCAGGGCGAGGCAACGGCTCTGCTGGAGCGGCTCAAGTCCATCTGCGACCGCTATCACGTCACGCTGCTGGCCCAGGCCACCGCGTATGACGATACCGGCCTGGATCAACGCGCCCTCCTCGACTGGTACCAGCGGCGCGGTTTCGAGATCGATCACGGCCGAACGGCCCAGCCGCTGGTCTGGTATCCACGGCGCCCCTGAGGCCGCCGTGGATCGCCCCCGGGCGCGTGATGTCGCCGCTGTCGCCAAAGGTGGCGGCGACGTCACGCGCTGAAAGACAGCGTAATGCTGATACAGGACACTAACCCGAAGCCACCTCCACCCGGGCTTCGCGTCCGAGCACCCGACGCTGAAGGGCACTCAGCACCACACCGTATAGCGGCAGGAAGAACAACAGGCTGACCGTGATCTTGGTGGCATAGTCCACGGCCGCCAACATCGGCCAGTTGGCGGCCATGAAGGGATCCGGACTCGCATGGAACGCCAGCGCGAAGAACGCGACGGTATCGGCGAGATTGCCGAGCACCGTGGAGCAGGCAGGCGCCACCCACCAGCGCACGCTCCCCCGACGCAGACGATCGAAGACGTGAATGTCGAGGATCTGTCCAAGCACGTAGGACATGAAGCTCGCCATGGCGATACGGGCGACGAACACGTTGAACCCGGCGAGCGCCTCCACGCCCTGGAAGGCCCCCTGCTGGAACACCGTGCCGAAGACGTAGGAAACGGCGAGCGCCGGCAACATCGCCAGGAAAATGGTCCGGCGGGCGTGCTGCTTGCCGAAGATTCGCACCGTCAAATCGGTCGCCAGGAAGATGAACGGGAACGAGAATGCCCCCCAGGTCGTATGGATACCGAGCACGCTGATGGGCAGCTGCACGAGATAGTTACTGGTCGCGATGACCAGTATGTGAGCCGCAACGAGAATCCCGACGGCGCGCCGGAGTTGCGCGGGCGTGAGCATCAGCATGCGGTCATTGACCTCCCGGAACGGGTTTCCGATCTGCGAACGAGCGCGGGACTATAGCGAATGGCCGACATGACCGCAAAAGCCACCCGGACCACCCTCCCCCGCGTGTGGACACTGGCCTGGCCACTCATTCTCTCGAACGTGACCGTCCCCCTGCTGGGCCTGGTGGACACCGCAGTAATGGGGCATCTGCCGGCCAGCGAATATCTCGGCGCGGTAACGCTGGGGGCAACGCTGTTCAGCTTCCTCTACTGGGGATTCGGATTTCTTCGCATGGGCACCACCGGCTTCGCTGCCCAGGCTCATGGCCGCCGCGACGCCGACGCATTGCGTTTGCTACTCGCCCAGGCGCTGTGCCTGGCGGGGGGGATCGGCGTGGCACTGATCCTGTCGCACCCTGTCGTCGTTCCCGCCGGGCTCGCGGTTCTCGACGGCAGTGAACGCGTGACGGCACTCGCCGATACGTACGCGCGCTGGCGTATCGCCAGCGCGCCGGCCGTGCTCGCCAACTACGTGCTCATCGGCTGGTTCCTGGGGTTGGGTCGCAGCCGGGTGACGCTGGCGCTGATGCTCGTCAACAATCTAACCAATATCGTCCTGGACCTGTGGCTGGTTGTCGGGCTCGGCTGGACAGTGGCCGGGGTGGCGCTCGCCAGCGTTATCGCGGACTACCTGACGCTGGCCGTGGGTATGACGTTCGCCCTCGGCACCCTCTCCCGCCTTGGTGGCCACCTGCACTGGCGGCGATTGCTGGCACCGGCACGTTACGCACGCCTGCTCCACGTCAACGGGGCACTGTTCGTTCGCACGCTCTGCCTGCTGTTCGCCATGGCATTCTTCCACGCCCAGGGCGCGCGCCTGGGTGATGAGATTCTCGCCGCCAATGCCGTGCTGATGCAGTTCGTTCTGCTGACCTCGTACGCTCTGGATGGCTTTGCCCACGCTGCCGAGGCCCTGGTGGGGCGTGCCGTCGGCCGCGGCGGACGCCGGCATCTGAGCGCCGTGGTGCATGCCGCCACGATCTGGTCGCTGGCGGCCGCGGCGAGCGCGAGTCTCGGATTCGCGCTCGCCGGCGAGTGGATCATCGCGCAGCTCACGGACATCGAGAACGTACGGATGCTTGCCTCCACGTATCTGCCGTGGCTCGTGGTGATGCCCCTGGTCGCGGTCTGGAGCTACCTGCTCGACGGTATGTTCATCGGTGCGACCCGCGCCCGGCCCATGCGCGATACCATGATACTGGCCGTGCTGGTCGTCTACCTTCCCGCCTGGTATCTGGCATCGCCCCTGGGCAACCACGGTCTGTGGCTGGCGTTCACTGCGTTCACCGCCGCCCGGTCCGCCAGTCTCGCTCTGGTGTTCCGGCGCTGCGGTTACGGTGCCAGCTGGCTGCCGAGAGGGGCCGCTGGCGGACGCCGGACCGCCACGGCATCGGCGACCGCCTAGACCGCCTCCGGCAACGACCTCTCTCAATCGTCCGCCGGCACGGCGCGCCCATCGGCCCACATTCTCAGCGCTTCAATGCGTTCGGCCATAACCACGGACAGCGGACTGGTTCGCGCGACCTCCCGCAACACCGCGTCGGTGTCCGTTGGACGGTCATTGGCGTCGCTGCTGTAGATGCCCGAGACCACGAGCTGCTCGATTTCGGCCCCGGAGAACCCGTCGCTGGCGGCCGCCAGCCGGTCGAGATCGAAATCCGCCGGGTCGAGACCACGGCGCTCGAGGTGCACGCGAAATATTTCGGCGCGGATAGCCGGCTTGGGCAGATCGACGAAAAAAATCTCGTCGAGCCGGCCCTTGCGGATCAGCTCGGGGGGAAGCTGACTGATATCGTTGGCAGTCGCCACGACGAAGACCTGGCTCTGTCGCTCCGCCATCCAGGTGAGCAGCGTCCCGAGCACGCGCTGGGAGGTGCCGCCGTCGGAACCATCCTGGCCGATGCCCTTCTCGATCTCGTCGACCCACAACACGCAGGGGGCCATCATGTCCGCGAGCCGCAGGGCCTCGCGAACGTTCTTCTCCGACTCGCCGAAGAACCGGTTGTAGAGTGCGCCCATGTCCAGGCGCAGCAACGGACAGTGCCACATGCCGGCAACCGCCTTGGCCGCCAGACTCTTACCGCTGCCCTGTACACCCAGCAGCAGTATACCCCGCAAGGGTTCGGCCACCGACTCGCTCGGCTGCAGAAACGCCGACTGGCGGTGTGCGAGCCATTCCTTGAGGCGTTCCAGTCCGGCCACATCGCTGAAGCGCGCAGTGTCGTACTCGAAACTCAGGACACCATCCATGTCCAGTAGCTCGAACTTCGCGGCATTCACCTCGGCGATCTGCTCTTCGCGAATCGCACCATCGTCGGCGATCACGCCGCGAACCAGCCGCCGCGCCTCGGCAGCGGTGACCCCGCGCAGATTCGCCACCAGGCGGTCGAGGGTGGCGCGGTCGGTACGTACCCGCTCGCCAGCGTTCTCACGGGACCAGGCCGACGCCTCCTCGCGCACGATGGCGAGCAGCTGGCCGTCATCCGGCAACCGCAGCGTGAGATTGTGCGCGAGCCCCTGCCACTCCGCCGGCAGATCGAAATCGTGGCCCAGGAACACCAGCGTGTGCCCGAGCTCGCGGTAGGATAGCGCGATGTCCTTGATCCGCCGGACGATGCGCGGATCGTCCACATACGGGTGGAAGTCACAGAGCACGAACACCGACGGCTTGCCCGTATGGTGGCGGATGAGCTCGAGCACGGCCTCCGGGCGCTCGTAGCGTCCGTGCTCGTCACTGCGGGGCGCTTCGCCGAAGCCCAGCCCCTTGACGCCGTCGGTCACCGTCCAGGCGTACATGCCCAGATCACGGCGCATCCCCAGACGGGTCACCGCCTGCAGCACCCGTTGCTCCTCTCGGGACCGGACCACCACCAGCGGTATGCGGGAGCTGATCATCAACCCCAGATCGTGCGTGTCCGACACCGGCGTAACCTCCCTGTATTTGGGTGAATGAGATCTACTCGACAGCCGGGGCTTTCCCGGGGAGAATACCGGAACAAAGCCGCCAACGCTCCCGACCATGCTGCGTCGTCTTGCCGTGTGTCTACTGTTCCTGCTCGCTTTCGCCACCGGCGTAGCCGCCGCGGCGAGCGTCGTGCCGCTGAACGGGTCCGCGGACTGCCCTGATCAGGCGGCATGCGCTGCTTACGCCGAAGGATCCTGCAGTATTACCCACGTATGTCCGGGCACTGGCGGTGTGGCCGTGGATGTGAACGCGGCCGTCGCCGTCGCCCCGGCGCACCAGCCACGAAACGCCGACGGCGGGCCCGTCCTCGCCGGCCACCGACACCCTACCGACAAACCTCCTCGCAGCTGAGCACGCACCACGTCTCAGCTTGCCGCCGGCCCCGTTCCGGCGGCCATTGTGCGTTCGCTCATCGAATCACAGGAGGCCATTCCCAATGTTCCGTATGAAACTCGTGTTGGCCGGTGCGGCGCTTGCTTTGCTGGTCGGTTGTTCGCCAGAGGATGAGCCCCGCTCCGAAGGCGGTGCCGAAACCGCCGATGCCAGGGGAAAAGGCCGTGTCGACGGCCGTTGGTACACCAGTTCTCAGGTCACCCGGGGACGCGATATATTCCGGGAGAACTGCGCATCATGTCACGGCGCCATGGCGCAGGGCGCGCCGAATTGGCGAGAGCCCGATGCCAATGGCTACTACCCGGCACCGCCGCTGAATGGCCGGGGGCACACCTGGCATCACCCCTTCCCCATGCTCAGGGATATCGTCACCAATGGCGGCAAGCAGCGGATGCCCGCCTGGGGTGAAAAACTTAGCACCGCCGACATCGAAGCGGTGCTCGCCTATATCACGTCACTCTGGCCGGAAGAGACCTACGTGACATGGCGCGATCGGGTGAACGACCGTTAAGACACCGGGCGGCGCTCCTTCATGGGCGCCGCCGCCCCCGCAGGCTGCTCCACGCGTAATGAACGCACGCGACACCGGCACCGAACAGGGAGGTGGCAACCGGGCGTTCGACCCTCACGGCATCATCCGGTGATTCGTCAACCGAGCGCTCGCTGGACGAGCCGGCGTGGGGCACGTGAGTGCACATCTCGGTCGTGAGCGCATCACTGTAGCCTTCAAAACCGTTACCCGAGCGGCGGAAAGCGCTCCAGAAGCATGAACACGGTAGTGCCGGCAGCGATGCTCAACAGCGCGTTGCGCCAGACGAGATGAAACCCGGCGGTCACGGCGATACCCGCGAGCTCGTGGAGCCCGAACGGGGCCTGCAGGGGATCGACGTGCCGAACGCAGTAAATCACCAGTAGCAGCATTACCGCCGGCGGCAGATACTGGCCGAGATAGCGCACCAGCACATGCTCGGCCGCCCGACCCAGGATGAGAAACGGCGCCGCCCGGGTCGCGAAAGTCATCCCCGCCATGACGCCAATGGCGGCGAGTATGTAGATATCCGCCTCGCTCACGCGTGCCGTCCTCCGTCGATGAGCAACAGCAACGTAACCAGCCCCAGGGCGACGACCAGCATGTACTCGCGGCCGCCCAGGGCTAGCCCCGCGGCTGCCGCAATGGCCGCGAACGCGAACGGTCGCCAGTCGCGCACGGCCTTCGCCTGCTCGATGGTGAGCACGACGAACAGCGCCGTGAGCGAGAATTCGAGCCCGTGGGTGTCCACGGTGAGCCCGGCACCGAGCAGCGCCCCCACCGTCGACCCCAGCACCCACCAGAGCTGGTTGAAGGCAGCGACGCGCACCCGGAACCGTTGCGGGTCAGCGCCCGGCGGCGGGGTCGTGCTCGTGAGCAGGGAATACGTTTCGTCGGTTAGCGCGAACACCGGATACCAGCGCCCCACGCCGGCACTCGGCAGCCGCGGTGCCAGTGACAGGCCGTAGAAGACGTGCCGGGCGTTCACCAGCAGCGTAGTGGCAGCGATTTCACCGATGCCGGCACCGGCGGTGAGCAACGTCACCGCCACGAACTGCGCCGCACCAGCGAACACCACCACGCTCATGAGCGTGGCGTACCACCAACCGTAACCGAGCTGCGCGAATAGCACGCCGAAGACCACGCCGAGCGGCACATAGCCGAAGCACACCGGCAGGCTGGCGCGAAACGCCTCACCGTACCCGGCACGGCCGGCCGTCTGCGTCGTAGCACCGTTCATACGCGGTATCCCAGTGTTTCGGGCAGCCACAGTGCGATCTGGGGAAAGATGATGACGAGCGCCAGCGCCGCCACCATGGCCGTGACCATCCACAACGCCCAGCCGATGGTGCGCTCCATGGGAACGTCGGTGACTTTGGTCGTGACCATGAGATTCACCGCGACCGGCGGCGTGAACTGGCCGACGGCTATGGTCATTGCCATGAGAATGCCGAACCACGTGGCGTTCCACTGAAAGCCTTGCATCACCGGCATCAGGATGGGAATCAGTATGAGGTAAATCGACACGCCGTCGAGCACCATGCCCGCGACGAGCAACAGCGCCATGACCAGCGCGAGCGCCACCGCGGGATCGTCCGAAACCCCCAGAACCGCATTGGCGAGCTGGTCGAAGGCGCCGAGCGTGTTGCCCGCCCACGCGAATATGCCCGCCAGCGAGATGATCAGCAGAATCACCGCCGAGAGAACCGCCGAGTCGGCGAATGCCCGGTAAAGATCCCGCCAGCCCAGGTTGCGATAGATCGCCGTGCCGATGAAGACGCCGTAGGCAACGGCCACCACCGCCGCCTCGGTGGGCGTGAACAGTCCGCTGCGGAGCCCGCCGAGAATGATCACCGGCGCGAACAGCGCCGGCAGCGCACCGACGAAGCTTTCCCACAGGGGCGGTCTTTCATCGCCCTCGCCGCCCTCGAAGCCGTACCGGCGGGAAAGCCACACCGACGGGCCGATGACTGCCAGTCCGGCGAGCAGCCCGGGGAATAGGCCGGCGGCGAACAGCGCCCGCAGATCCACGCCCGGCACGAGAATGGAATAGATGATCAACGCCACCGACGGCGGAATGAGAATCGCCGTAGAGGCGGATGCGGCGATCACGGTGGCCGTGAAAGCACGGGGGTAACCCGCCTTCGCCATGCTCGGCGCCATGACCATGGCAACCGCCGCGGCATCCGCGGGGCCGGAGCCGGACATGCCGCCCATGATCAGGCACACCAGCGTCGCCACCACGGCCAAGCCACCACGCCTCGGCCCGACCAGTGCCCGGGCGAACCGCACCAGGTTGGCAGCGACTCCGGAACGCTCGAATATCGTGCCCGTGAGCACGAACAGCGGGATCGCCACCAACGGATACTTGGCGATGGCGTTGTAGGTATTGGTGCCCAGCGTCCCGAGCATCTGGGACGGCAGGCCCATGACGATCCCCACCACCCCGGCCATGGCAAGGGCCACGGCGATGGGGGAACCGATGGCGATAAGCCCGCCCAGCACCACGAAGATCATCACCTCGGGGGACGGCATCAGTCAGGGGTTCCCTGGCGTAGCTGGCGCACGAAACGCCCGAGCACCCGCGATATGATCACCACCGCACCCAACGGCAGCCAGACGCTGTAGATCCAGTTGGGCAGGCCGAGGCCGGGCGACGTGGACTCCCAGCGCCATTCCTGATAAGCGAATGCCGCACCGTAGCGGATGATCAGCGCGAACACCGCGAGCGTGGCGAGGAAGGTGACGACCGTCGCCGCCCAGCGCAACCGCCCCGGCAACCGCTGCTGGAAGAAGCCGATGCGAATGTGCTCGTCGCGGGCAAAAGCGACCGCCGCGCCGAACAGCGCCATGAACACCAGCAGAAACACCGAAAACTCCTCGGTGAACGCGAACGAGGCGTCAGTGGCATATCGCACCACGACGTTCGCCAGGCTGATCGCGCAGATAATCACCATGGCGAATGCCGCCAGCCCCTCCTCCAGAGCCAGCGGCACCCAGGGACGCAGAGAGCGATCCCGCTCAGCGGCCATCGTACCTCCCCGCCCGCGTCGGCACCTCGACTGGAATCACAGAGTCTCGGGCACTCATTGGTGGCGTTCGGCGACCGCCTCGCGGGCCTGCTCCACCAGGTCCTCGCCGATGCGCGGCGCCCATTGCTCGTAGACACTCTCGGTGGCCTCGCGGAAGGCCGCGCGCTGGGCATCGGTGAGCTCGACCACTTCGATGCCGTTCTCCCGCAGCGTCGCCAGGCGTTTCTCGTTCTCGGCACGGGACTTCTCGATCTCCCAGCGGCCGGCCTCCCGCGCCGCCTCGCGAATGATCCGGCGATCGGCTTCAGGAAGGCTCTTCCAGGTCGCGCCATTGGCGGCGAAGATCAACGGGTCGGCCATGTAGTGCCAACGCGTGAGATGCTTCTGGTTCACCTCCCACATCTTGGCGATCTCGATGACGGACAGCGGGTTTTCCTGACCGTCCACCGCGCCCGTCGCCAGCGCCGGCTTGGCATCCGCCCAGCTCATCTGGGTCGGATTCGCGCCGAGCGCTTCGAAGGTGTCCTGGAACAACGGCGAGCCCACCACGCGAATCTTCATTCCCGCCAGATCCTCGGGCGTGGTGACCGGCCGGGTGGAATTGGTGAGCTCGCGGAAACCGTTCTCGCCCCACGCCAGAGGCACGACGCCCTGACGTTCGATGGCCGCGAAAATCCGCTCGCCGACTTCCCCCTGGGTCAGCGCATCGATGGCAGCGTGATCCGGCATCAGGAACGGGAGCGAGAAGAGATTGAGCTCCTTGACCTGCGGTGACCAGTTGATGGTCGAGCCCACCGCAAAATCGATGAGCCCGTTGCGCAGCGCGGCGAACTCCTTGGTCTGGTTGCCCGAAACGAGCTGGACGCCGGAGTAGATCTCGAGGTTGACACGGCCTTCGGTGCGTTCCTCGACCAGCTCCACCCATCGCTCGGCGGCCTGTCCCCACGGGAACGGCGTCGGCAGCACGGTGGATACCGTGTACTCGCTCTTGTAGTCGGCGGCGTGACCGATACCCGTACTGGCCACCGTCGCTGCCAGTGCCGCGGCCAGTACCCAACGTGATAATGCCATGGAGCCCCCTTGTTCGTTCTCGTATGCCCGAAAGCCGGGCCTTTCCCCCAAAGTACGTCGATCTGCGCTACGATCGCCGCCTATTCGTGCAAATATGCACGGTTTCGATGCAAAACGTCCAGGTGGTGCACCCTGGTCGTGCTCACGTTACTAACCGTTCGACAAGTGTTGCCATGTCTCAGCGCCCTTGTGCGTCTTGCCGGCAAGACGCGTGAGCGAAGGCCGCCTTCAAGCGATCGCAACGCCGCCGAGAGCCGCACACGGGCTCCGTTCCGGCGTTCGTCAGCGCGCCTGTGGACGGCGTTGCTCACAGCACTCGCCGCGTCCCTGACCGCCGAGGCTACTGACTCGGGATGTCGCAAGCCCGTTGTGGCGGCATGCCGACGAGGCGCGTCGGAGCGAACGGACGCGCCGACGAACGTCGAGACATGGCAACACTTGTCGAAAGGTTAGTAAGGTGGACGAGGCAGACGTTCGTGTCACAGTAACCGGGAGATCGCGTCATCGTGGCCACGCAGGAAGACCGTCAACCACCCGCGCGGGAACCCCAGATCCGCACCATCGCCATGCCAGCGGATACCAACCCCTCCGGGGACATTTTCGGTGGCTGGCTCATGTCACAGATGGATCTGGCGGCGTCGAGCGTGGCCACCCGCGCGGCGCGCGGCCGCGTCGCCACCGTGGCCGTGGATGCCATGTCCCTGCTCGCCCCGGTGCAGGTCGGCGACGAGGTCAGCCTGTACGCGGAGCTTCGGCGCACCGGCCGCACGTCGCTGACGATCTCCGTGGAGGCCTGGCGCCGGGCGCGTTTCGCCGAGGAGCAGATTCAGGTCACCGAGGCCACATTCACTTTCGTCGCCATCGGCGACGACCGCCGCCCGCGACCGCTGCCGGAAGGCCACGGCGACGGACTGCCGCCGCAGTAACCCCTCTCGGGGGGGCGGCGACGAAAAGCGCCCGGTGCCGTAGCACCGGGCGCCAGCGGGCATGGCCAGCCGGGCCGCCGCTGACCGGCGGGGCCCGGTTACCCCTCTATGCAGATCGAGCCTTGAGCTCCAGACGCCGGGCGTGCAGCACCGGCTCGGTGTAACCGCTGGGCTGCTCCCGGCCCTTGAAGACGAGATCACAGGCGGCCCGGAACGCCACGCCGTCGAAGCCCGGCGCCATCGGGCGGTAATCAGGATCGCCGGCGTTCTGCCGGTCCACGATCTCCGCCATGCGCTTCATGGTCGCCATGACCTGTTCTTCGTCCACGATGCCGTGGTAGAGCCAGTTGGCGACGTGCTGACTGGAAATGCGCAGCGTCGCACGATCCTCCATGAGACCGACATCGTTGATGTCCGGCACCTTGGAGCAACCCACGCCCTGGTCCACCCAGCGGACGACGTACCCCAGGATGCCCTGGCAGTTGTTCTCGAGCTCCGCTCGAATCTCCTCGTCCGACCAGCTGGGGTTCTCCGCCACCGGAACGGTGAGCAGGTCGTCCAGGCTGGCCGGTGCGCGGGATTCGAGCTCGCGCTGACGTTCACGCACATTGACCTGGTGGTAATGCAGCGCGTGCAGGGTGGCGGCGGTCGGTGACGGCACCCAGGCGCAGTCGGCGCCGGCCATGGGATGGCCGATCTTGGCCTCCATCATGGCCGCCATTTTGTCGGGCATCGGCCACATACCCTTGCCGATCTGCGCCCGCCCCCGCAGGCCACAGGCGAGGCCCACGTCCACGTTGCGATCCTCGTAGGCCTTCAGCCAGGCGGCGTTCTTCATCTCGCCCTTGCGGATCATGGGGCCGGCTTCCATGTCCGTGTGAATCTCGTCGCCGGTGCGGTCGAGGAAGCCGGTATTGATGAAGATCACCCGGTCACGCGCTTCCCGCAGGCATGCCTTGAGATTGAGCGTCGTGCGACGTTCCTCGTCCATCACACCGATCTTCAGGGTATGACGTTCGAGCCCGAGCGCATCTTCGACGCGGTCGAAGAGCTCACAGGCGAACGCGACCTCTTCCGGACCGTGCATCTTGGGCTTGACGATATAGACGCTGCCCGCCCGCGAATTGCGGTGCGGGCCGTTGCCCTTGAGGTCGTGCACGGCGATGAGCGCAGTCACCATGCCGTCGAGCATGCCCTCGGGAATCTCGTTGCCCTCGGCATCCAGCACCGCCGGCGTGGTCATCAGGTGGCCGACGTTGCGCACCAGCATGAGGCTGCGCCCGGGCAGGGTGATCGTGCCGCCGCCGGGAGCGGTGAACTCGCGATCGGGGTTGAGCTCGCGGGTAACGGTCTTGCCGCCCTTCTCGAAGGTGTGCACGAGCGTGCCCTTCATCAGGCCGAGCCAGTTGCTGTACACACCGGTCTTGTCCTCGCCGTCCACCGCGGCGACCGAATCCTCGCAGTCCTGGATCGTGCTCACCGCGGACTCCAGCACCACGTCCTTGACGCCGGCGCGATGATCCCGGCCCACGGGATGGGTGGGATCGATCTGCAGCTCGACGTGCAGGCCGTTGTTCACGAGCAGGATGGATTCGAGGGGTTGACCGCCGGTGTAACCCACGAACTGCGCCGGCTCCGCGAGCTCCGTTTCACTGCCGTCGGCCAGGGTGATGACCAGCGACTCCCCGTCCTCGCTCAGGCCGAAACCGGCGACCTCGGCATGGGTGCCACGGGCGAGTGGCGCGATACCGTCGAGATACTCCGCCGCCTTCGCCATGACCCGCTTGCCGCGCACGGGATTGTAGGCGCTGCCCTTCTCGGCACCGTTGTCCTCGGGCAGTACGTCGCTACCGTAGAGCGCGTCGTAGAGACTACCCCAGCGGGCGTTGGCGGCATTGAGCGCGTAGCGCGCATTGTTCACCGGCACCACGAGCTGCGGGCCGGCGACCTGCCCGATTTCCGGGTCCACGTTCTCGGTGCCCGCCTGGAAGTCGTCCGCCTCGGGCAGGAGATAACCGATTTCCTCGAGGAAGCGCTTGTACGTTTCGCGGTCTGCGCCCCCGCGGTTGTCTCGGTGCCAGGCGTGGATCTTCGCTTGCAACGCATCGCGTTTTGCGAGTAGCTCGCGGTTGCGCGGCCGGAGATCGCTCACGATCCGTGCCAGTCCCTGCCAGAACGCTTCGGGCTCCACCCCGGTGCCCGGTGCGATGTCATTGCTCACCAGCTCATAGAGCGGCTTCGCGATCTTAAGGCCCGCCGCCTCAACACGTTCCGTCATCGTTCTTGCCTCGTTGCTACCGACGATGGGCCGGTGTCGGGTGAGCCGGCAGTCACCCTGACGGCCGCAGAAACTGACCCGTCGCTCAACGGTTTTGATGTCCGCAGTCGTCACGGTGGATCCACCGCACACGCCGGTTATGGCGTATCACCCGCCAATCGGGTCGAAAAACGACCCCACCGGCCGGTTCACGGAGCTGCCGCCCCCGCGATGGCGCATAAGAATGCCAGATTAAGTCGCCTCGCGCGACGGGTGCGAGAAAAAATTTTGGAAAACTGTTCCAGGCGACGTCGCAACTAACCTGAAGGTTAGTTCGGGCAAAAGCCGCACAGGCGTTGGCGTGCCGCTGGACAGCGCAGTCTGTCGACAATTACGCACTTATAATGACCACATATTTAACGGCAGCTGGCGTCTCTGGTCACGACCGGTTGCCCCCGACACGTCGCCGAACTTACTCAAAAGTCAAATAAATGGCTGCCAGTTGCCTCGCCCCGACCGGCGATGGCCGTCTATAATGCGCCGCTCAGGCCTCGGTCGCCGCCATGACCGCGGCGAACGCGCACGCGGCCCGTACATCCGCAGCGAAGCGTCGGGAAGGAATCAATGAACGGCAAGCACTTCCATACCATCGTCATCGGTAGCGGCCCTGGCGGAGAAGGGGCGGCGATGAAGCTCGCCAAGAGCGGAAAACGTGTCGCCGTGGTCGAACGCCACACCGAGGTGGGAGGCGGCTGCACGCACTGGGGAACGATCCCCTCGAAGGCGCTTCGGCACAATGTGCGGCGGATGATGGAGTTCAACGCCAGCCCCTTGTTTCGCGAGGTGAGCGAGCCCAGGCAGTTCTCCTTTCCCACGGTGCTGCGCACCGCCGAGCGCGTGATCGACCAGCAGGTGGGTCTGCGCACGAGCTTTTACACCCGTAACGACGTCCCGTTGATCCACGGCAAGGCGCGCTTCGCGGATGAGCACACGCTGGAGGTGGAAGGCCGTACCGGGCGGGTAACCCGCTACACGGCGGATCATTTCCTCCTCGCCAACGGTTCCCGCCCTTACAACCCGGCGGACGTGGACTTCAGCCACCCGCGCGTATTCGACAGTGATCAGATCCTCGGCCTCGACCATACCCCGAGAAGCATCGCCATCTACGGCGCCGGAGTCGTCGGCAGCGAGTACGCCTCCATCTTTCGCGGGCTCGGCGTGAAGGTGGACCTCATCAACACTCGGGAGCGCATGCTCGCCTTCCTCGACGACGAGATTACCGACGCCCTCTCCTACCATCTGCGGGAGCTGGGTGTTCTCATCCGTCACCGCGAGGAGTACGACCGCATCCTGCCGGCGGACGATCACGTCATCCTCGAGCTCGCTTCGGGCAAGCGCATCAAGAGCGATATCCTGCTTTGGGCCAATGGTCGCACCGGCAATACCGACGACATGGGCCTGGAAGGTATCGGCATCCAGCCCAACAGTCGCGGACAGGTGGAGGTCGACGACAACTTCCAGACCCAGCAGCCGCATATCTACGCGGTGGGCGATGTTATCGGTTACCCGAGCCTGGCCAGCGCGGCCTACGATCAGGGGCGCTACGCGGCCCATCACCTCATGCACGGCTATTGCGATTACCGCCTCGCCCACGACGTTCCCACGGGAATCTACACGATCCCGGAGATCAGCTCCGTGGGTAAGACCGAGCGCGAGCTCACCGAGGCCAAGGTGCCCTACGAAGTCGGTCATGCCTTCTTCAAGGACCTGGCACGCGCCCAGATCTCCGGGCAGACGGTGGGAATGCTCAAGATCCTCTTCCACGTGGAGACCCTGGAGATCCTGGGCATTCACTGTTTCGGCGACCAGGCCTCGGAGATCGTGCACATCGGCCAGGCGATCATGGCCCAGCCCGGTGAGGCCAATACGCTGATGTACTTCATCAACACCACGTTCAACTACCCGACCATGGCGGAGGCCTACCGCGTCGCCGCCCTGAATGGCTACAACCGGGTACACTGAGCGGCCTCCGAGTTCGGGACCGCCATGGAGCGAGGCATGAGCACAGAAGACGCGCGTATTCCGGTGGAATTCTATTTCGATTACATCTGCCCCTTCTGCTACGTGGGCAGCCACCGGCTGCGCCGGATCACGCAGCGCTACCCCGTCTCGGTGCAATATCGGTTCGTCGAGATCCATCCCGATAACCCGTCGCAAGGGCGCCCTGTGGAGGCGCTGGGCTATCCCGCGGCCCAGTGGGCGCAGATGACCGAGGCGGTAACGCAAATGGCCCGCGACGAGGGGCTGCCACTCGCCGAGCGACGCTTCACCACCAACTCCCGTCGCGCCCTGCTGCTGGCACGCACGGTCCTCCGCCAGCGCCCGGACGCCTTTCTCGGCCTGCACGATGCTCTCTTTCACGCCTACTTCGCAGAGCAACACAACATAGGCGACCCCGAGGTGTTGGTCGGGATCGCCCGCGGTCACGGTGTCGAAGAGTGCCTGACAGCCGCCTGGGAGCAGCAGGACGCGCTCGCAGGCCTGCTCGAGGACGTCGAGGCGGCGCAAGCGATTGGCCTCACCGGGGTACCCACACTGGTGGTCGGCGGCCGTGCCTTCCCGGGCGCGGTATCCACCGACACTCTGGAGGCCGCCCTCGAGCGTGAGGGTGTCACTCCATCGGAGGACGACTAATGGCCCGGGTCCACCTGGCGCTCCCCGAACGATTCGATTTCACGACGAGCATCGATGTGCGCCTCACCGACATGAACTACGGCGGCCACATGGGCAACGAGATGGTGCTCGCCTACGCGCACGAGGCCCGGGACCGTTTCTTCAGGAGTCTGGGCTACAGCGAGCTGGACGTGGAGGGCTGCTCGATCATCATGGCCGACGCCGTGGTGGTCTATCGCTCGGAAGTGTTCGCCGGCGACCGGCTGAACGTTCACATCGGCCTCACCGACTTCAATAAATACGGCTGCGACGTCGTCTACCGCTTCGACAGCGAGAACGCCGGCCGCGAGGCCGCTCGTGCGAAAACCGGTATCGTCTTCTACGATTACGAGGCCCGCCGCATCGCTCACGCGCCGGAGCGTTTTCTCGCTCGATTCGGGCAATGAGGAATTGCGGGCTCCGGGTTTCAAGTATCGAGTTTCAAGCCTCCCGCATTGCGGCGGCGCATTGCCGCGCAGGTAGCAGGGCAACAGCGCTTTAGGTCGGCGAGCGCACAGCGCTGGCCGACACACCGGATGCGGAGGTATCGGCTTCCGGGTGCGAAGGACGGAGCCAGTGCGGGGAGAGTCGGTTGCCAAGAGCAACCGACCTACGATTTGACCGGCAACGGCGTATCTACGGCGCCGGCGCGAGCCGGAAGCCAGGTAGGTAGGCTGCTCTTGGCAGCCGACATCTCTGCGACGGGTATGTCGGCCAGCGCTGCGCGCTCGCCGACCCGCGGCGACTGTTCAGCGATGTTCATGCACAGCGCAATTGACCGGCAACGGAATATCCACGAACCCCGCCCGCCAAAGAACTCAGACATCCGCCAAGCGCCGCAATCACGCAGACACTGTCTTCCCTTGTGACTCTTCGTGGAACTTCGTGTCCTTGCGTTAAAACTCTCCCTCTTCTTTCGACTTGATGCTTGCGACTTTCAGCTTCCCCCCAGCATGCCCGCCTTGAGGTCGTCGTCCGCCGGGTGGTCGCCAATGAAGATGCGCAGCCACGCCTCGGCGAAGTCCGCGCCCTCGACGGTACCTTTGATCTCGCCGTTTAGCTTCACCCGGGTACCGGTTGCGGGCAGGTATTCCACCGCGATCTCGTCGCCCGACTTCACCGTCTCGAACAGGCCGTTGAAACGCTCGATCTCGCCCGCGAACGCCTGGCGCTGCGCGTCGTCCAGATTGGCTTCGAAGCCCTCGTTCCAGGCGTCCACCAGCTTTTCGTGCTCGATCTCATCGTAGACGATGTGCAGCACTACCCGCTTGGGACCGTCCATGGCAATGGCCTGCTCGGCCTCGGTCACGCGTTCGGATAGGTACAGTCCGCCTACGTAGACGTCCACGAAGAACTTCTCCCGCAGACCGAGTCCGTTCAGCGTGAGCTCGCTGTCGGCCACGATGGCCTCGTCCGCAAGCGTCACACCGGCGAGCTCCGCGGCGGATGCCGACGCAGAGCAACCCAGCAACGCACCGGCTAGCAACATCCCGGTCATTCCGCGCATGGTTCTCCTCCTCATGGATGTCGTAACGGGTGGGCCTCGTTTGGCCCACCCTGGCTAGGCGGCACGCGTCAGGCGCGCTCGAAGATGCCCGCGGCCCCCATGCCGGTGCCCACGCACATGGTGACCATGCCGTAGTTCAGGTTGCGACGGCGCATGCCGTGAAGCAGCGTCGCGGTACGCACGGCGCCGGTAGCGCCCAGCGGGTGCCCCAGCGCAATGGCGCCCCCCAGCGGATTGACACGGGCCGGATCCAGCTCCAGCTCGCGCATCACTGCGAGACTCTGCGCCGCGAATGCCTCGTTGAGCTCGATCCACCCGAGCTGGTCCTGTTCGAGCCCTGCCTGCTCGAGGGCCTTGGGAATGGCGACCTTGGGGCCGATGCCCATGATCTCCGGCGGCACACCGGCCACGCTGTAACCGACGAAGCGAGCCAGCGGCTGTACGCCGAGTGCCTTGACCATGCGTTCGCTCATGACAACCACCGCACCGGCGCCGTCACTGGTCTGCGAGCTGTTGCCGGCGGTCACCGAGCCGCGGGCTGCGAATACCGGCCGCAGCTTGGCAAGGCCCTCGGCGCTGGAATCGGCGCGCGGGCCCTCGTCCGTGTCGGCAGTGCGCTCGCTCAGGCGCACGGCCGTCCCCTCGGCCTCCGGCAGGTGGCGGCGAACGGTCATGGGCAGGATTTCGTCCGCGAACTCCCCGCCGTCGATGGCCGCCAGCGCACGTTTGTGGCTCTCCAGGGCGAACGCGTCCTGGTCGTCCCGGGAGACCTGCCAACGCTCGGCGACCCGCTCGGCGGTAAGGCCCATGCCGTAGGCGATGCCCACGTTCTCGTCACGCGCGAAAACGGCAGGGTTGAACGAGGGCTTGTTCCCCATCCAGGGGATCGCGCTCATGCTCTCGGTGCCGCCGGCGACGATGCAGTCGGCCGCGCCGAGGCGAATGCGATCCGCCGCCTGGGCGATACTCTGCAGCCCCGAGGCGCAAAAGCGATTGACGGTCACGCCGGGGACGCTGTCGGGGAACCCGGCGAGCAGCGCGCCAATGCGTGCGACGTTGAGCCCCTGTGCGCCCTCGGGCATCGCACAGCCAACGACAACGTCCTCGACCTGCTCCGCCTCCAGGCCGGGCACTTGGGCGACGGCGCCGCGGAGCACGTGGGCGAGCAGGTCATCCGGGCGGGTGTGCCGGAATATGCCGCGCGGCGCCTTGCCCACCGGCGTGCGCGTGGCGGCGACGATGTAAGCATTCTGTATCTCTGCCATGTCTTCTCTCCTCGCAGCCCGCGGCGTCTCTCCGACGCCGCGGGTGCGTTCATGCTCGGAAGGCGCTCAGTTGCGAAGCGGCTTGCCGGTCTTGAGCATGTGAACGATGCGTTCGCCGGTGGCGCGGGTGCGCAGCAACGCCATGAACCCCTCCACCTCGAGGCGCAGGATCCAGTCCTCGTCCACGAGCGTCCCCGGGTCCACTTCACCGCCGCATAGCGCGACCGCCGAGCGGCTCGCCACCTCGTAGTCGTGCTCGGAAATGAAGCCGCCGTCGCGCATATTCACGAGCAGCCCCTTGAGGGTGGCGACACCGTCGCGCCCGGCAACCGGCACCCGGCGCTTCAGCGGCGGCCGGTACGCGGCGGCAACGAGCGCCCTCGCCTGCTCCGTGGCCACATGGAGGACCTCGTGCGTGTTCTGCACGATGGTGGCATTGCGCTCCAGGTAGCCGAGCTCCCGCGCCTGCTGCGCACTACGGCCGACCTCCGCCTTGGCGATGGCCTCGAAGCGTTGCTTGATCAACGTGAACGGATCACCGTCGACCGCGTCCCGGGCGGCACGCACGGCGAACTCCTTGCAACCGCCGCCGGCGGGTATCAGCCCGACGCCGGCTTCCACCAGGCCCACGTAGCTCTCCTGCGCGGCGACCACGTGATCGCAATGCATGAGGAACTCGCAACCGCCCCCGAGCGCCATGCCGCGCACGCCGGCAACCACCGGCACGCTCGAATCACGCATTCGGCCGGTGGCACGCTGGAAGAGCTCCACCATGAGCTGCAGGGTGTCGAAGTCCTGAGCTTCGAGTGCGTCGACCACCTGCTTGAGATTGGCCCCCACGGAGAAGGGCTCCCTGGGCTGCCAGAGGACCACCGCCTCGTAACGGCGCTCCGCGATGTCCATGGCCTCCAGAACCCCTTCCAGCACATCCTTGCCGACGGCGTGCTGCGGTGAGCGGAAACTCAGAATCCCGATGTCGTCGTCCAGGTGCCACAGGCGAACCGCATCCGTCTCAAAGGTGGTTTCGCCGGCCGGTGGCTGCGGCCCCCCCAGTACGGTCTCGGGGAAGCGCTGGCGACGGTAGACCGCGAGCCCCGACCGCGGCCGGTAGGTGGAATCGGTCGGTGCCCAGGAGCCTTCCGGGGTGTGCACGGCCTCCAGCGACTCCACCCATGCCGGCAGTGGCTCGGTGGCCATGGCTCTGCCTGCTTCGATGTCGGCGCGCATCGCCGCAGCGGTCTCCCGCCAACCGGCGGCCTGCCAGATCTCGAACGGGCCTTGTTGCCAGCCGAAGCCCCAGCGGATCGCGAAGTCCACGTCCCGGGCGTTGTCGGCGATCTCGCCGAGCAGATGCGCGGCATAGTGGAACGTATCGCGATGAATCGCCCACAGGAACTGGGCCTGGGGGTGATCCGATTCGCGCAGCGCCCGGAAGCGCGCGGCCGGGTCACGCTGCTCCAGGATCGTGCGCACGGCCTCGTCGGCTCGCTGCTCGGAGGGCCGGTACTCACCGCTGTCGGCGTCGAGCACCAGGATCTGCCTGCCTTCCTTGCGGTAGACACCCGCGCCGCTCTTCTGACCCAGAGCGCCGCCTTCGACCAGGCGGTTCATCCATTCGGGCAGGCGCAGGTAGCCGACCCAGGGGTCGTCCTGCAGGCGCGCCACGTTGCCCTCGACCACGTGCTTGAGCGTATCCAGTCCGACGACGTCCGCGGTGCGGAAGGTCGCGCTCTTGGGGCGGCCGATCGTCGGCCCGGTGAGCGCGTCGACCACGTCCAGCGGGATACCCAGGCGGTCGGCGTGGTGCATCGCCGCCATGATCGCGAACACGCCGATGCGGTTGCCGACGAAGTTCGGCGTGTCTTTGGCACGTACCACGCCTTTGCCGAGCGTGGTCGTGAGAAAGCCCTCGAGCTGATCCAGGACCCACCCTTCGGTCGAGGCGCAGGCGATCAGCTCCACGAGATGCATGTAGCGCGGCGGGTTGAAGAAGTGAATGCCGCAGAAGCGATGGCGCAGATTCTCCGGAAGCACCTCGGCGAGCGCGTTGACCGACAGCCCCGAGGTATTGGAGCCAACGATGGCTTCCGCCGGCAAGTAATCGGCGATGCGGGCGAACAGTGCCTTCTTGATGTCGAGGCGTTCGGCGACGGCCTCGATCACCAGATCGCAGTTGGCGAGCTCGCCGAGATGCTGGTCGTAGTTCGCGGGCCGGATCAGCTCGGCGTTGGCCTGGCTGGCGAGCGGCGCGGGCTGTAGTTTCTTCAGCCGCTCGATGGCCCGGCGTGCGTTGGCGTTGGGGTCATCGCCGTCGGCGGGCAGCTCGAAGAGCACTGCCTCGACCCCGGCGTTGACGAGCTGGGCGGCGATTTGTGCGCCCATGACGCCGGCGCCGAGGACCGCGGCACGGCGTACGTGAATGCTCTCGCTCATCCTCCACCTCTCCTGAATGGACTGCGTTGCACCGGGGGCGAAACGCCCCCGGACCGGGTTACGGGTAGCCGATCAGGCCACGTCGCGCCGACGGGCTTCCAGCTCGCTGCGCGGCGTGAGCTCGGCCTTGTCGAAGGCGTCGGTGACGATGGCGTCGTAACGTGCCTTCTCGTAGTCGGCGACGAGCTTGGCGTCCGCCTCGTCGATCACCCCGCCCGCGACGGCGTTGGCGAGCTGCTCGTCGAAGGTATACCCATCGACCTCGCCGCGGCTGACCGCCTTCTGGAAGACACCGTAGGGTTTCTCCGCCTTCATCAGCAGCTCGAAGGTGGCCTCCATTCGCCCGATCGCATCGTCCGCGCTCGCGCCGAGGTAAGTGTGCGCGGTGACGCGATCGCGCACGCCGCCCGGGGCCATCATGCGCTCGGCGATGCGGCTGCCGAGCCGGTCCTCCGGCGCCTTGTAGGGGCGTCCCAGCGGGAAGACCACGATCCGCAGTCCGCGCGCGATCGCCCGATTCGGGAAATTGTCGAAGAACTCGTCGAAGGCGCGGTATATCTCCGCCAGCGCGTGCTCCAGCGCCCACCGCACGTGATCCAGCTCGTCCGCGTCGCGGCCGCCGTCCGCATGGAACTTGAGCACTGCCGAGGCGAGGTAGAGCTGGCTCAGCACATCGCCGAGACGGGCCGAGAGACGCTCACGGCGCTTGAGATCGCCACCAAGCACGCCCATGGCCACGTCGGAGACGAACGCGAGGGCGGTGCTCATGCGCGTGAGCTGGCGGTAGTAGCGCGCCAGTGGTCCCGCGACGGGGGAACCGGCGAGACGGGCGCCGGTGAGCCCCAGGGTCAACGCACGGGTACCACGGTTGATGGAATAACCCACGTGCCGGACGAGCAGGCGGTCGAAGGCGTCGAGATCCTTGTTCTGCGCCGCTTCCATCTCGGCGAGCACATAGGGATGGCAGCGGATCGCCCCCTGGCCGAAGATCATGAGATTGCGGGTGAGGATGTTCGCGCCTTCGACAGTGATGGCCACGGGCATGGCCTGATACGCGTAGCCCAGGTAGTTGCGCGGTCCGTAGATGATCCCGCGCCCGGCGTGAATATCCATGGCATCGTTGACCATCACGCGCATGCGCTCGGTCATGTGGTACTTGGCAATCGCCGAGACCACCGAGGGCTTGATGCCCATGTCGCCGGCGCTTGCGGTGAGCCGGCGCGCCGCCTCGAGGGTGTAGGTGCCGCCGGCGATACGGGCCATACCCTCCTGCACACCCTCGAATTTGCCGATGGGCAGCTTGAACTGGCGGCGGATGCGCGCATAGGCGCCAGTGGTGCGATAGCTCACCTTGCTCGCCGCGGTCGCCAGCGCCGGCAACGAGATGGCGCGGCCGACGGACAGGCACTCCACCAGCATGCGCCAGCCCTTGCCGGCCATCGGCTGTCCGCCGATGATCCACTCCAGCGGAATGAAGACATCCTCGCCTTCTAGCGGGCCGTTCATGAACGCGAGCCCCATGGGGAAATGGCGCTTGCCGATCTTCACGCCCGGGTGATCGGCGGGAATCAGAGCGCAGGTGATGCCAATGTCCTGCTCGCCGCCGAGAACGCGATCCGGATCATGGAGCTTGAACGCCAGACCCAGGACCGTGGCCACCGGTGCGAGGGTGATGTAACGCTTGCTGAAGTTGACCCGGATGCCCAGGACCTCTTCGCCGTTGTGCTCGCCACGGCAGACCACACCGTAGTCGGGCATGCCGCCGGCATCGGAGCCGACGTCGGGCCCGGTGAGCGCGAAACAGGGGATCTCACGGCCGTCGGCGAGGCGCGGCAGCCAGTAGTCCTTCTGCGCGTCCGTGCCGTATTTCATCAGCAGCTCGCCGGGGCCGAGGGAATTGGGCACCATCACGGTCACGGCAGCCGAGAGGCTCTTGCTGGAAATCTTCGAGACCACCGTGGACTGCGCCAGCGACGAGAACTCGCGACCGCCGTACGCCTTGGGAATGATCAGGCTGAAGAAGCGTTCGTTTTTGAGGTAATCCCAGGCTTTTTGCGGCAGGTCGTGCTCGCGCCGGACGATGTCGTCCTCGTCGAGCATGGCGCAGAGCGTCTCCACCTGATTATCGATGAACTCGCGCTCCTCGTCGGAGAGCTCGGTCACCTTCATCTCGTGGAGCTTGCGCCAGTCCGGGCGGCCACGGAACAGGTCGGTCTCCCACCAGGTATCGCCCGCCTCCAGCGCCTCGCGTTCGGTGTCGCTCATGCTCGGCAACACCTTGCGGAAGACACGAAACAGCCCACCGGTTACCAGGCGTTGACGCAGGCGCGGCAGGTTCACGATCGCAGCTACCGGGATGCCGATGACCGCGGCGATGACGAGACCGCTCGAGCCCATGCCGCCAGTGGCGAAAAGACCGAGCAGATAGACGGCGACCATGGCCGTCCAGACGACGAGGGATACCCCTCGATAGGCCAGCGCCCAGACAGCGGCGATGGCGATGAGGGTCGCAACGAGCCCGTACATAGCACTCCTCCCCAGAGGACCGATAGTGTCGCCAGGGTGAATGCGCCGGCGACCCCAGGCGGGCGCGAAGACCGGTTCAGTCGTCCGACTCGCGGCGTACCAGCGCGCGGTCGTACCCCGGTATCAACGCCTCGCCGATGAAGTGCATGTACTCGTGGAACCGTTCCCCGGACGGGATCGTCTCCGGGGCGTCACGCCGCAGCTGCAGCGTGCCGAGGAACATGGAGTATGCCATTGCCGCCCGTTCCGAGGCCTCCTGCGCATCGAGCCCCATATCCGCGTAACAATCCCGCAGGAATTGCATGCGGTGCTCCATGACCCGCCGCACCACCGCCGCGGCCACCTGATTCTCGGTGGCATTCGCGAGCGTTAGGTACAGCCGGCCGGCGCGCTGGCTACCGTCCGCTTCCCTGAACAGACGTGCCAGACGCTTGCGCGGGTCGGTCTCCTGGGCGGCCCGGGCCAGCACTTCATCGGTCTCCCGACGCTCCCAGAGATCCAGAGCGGCCACGAGCAGCGTACGCCGATTGGCGAAATGCCAATAGAAACTCCCTTTGGTCACGCCGAGCCTCCGTGCGAGCGGCTCCACGGCCAGGCCCTTCATCCCGGTCTCGGCGATGGCGTCGAGCGCGGCCTGCGCCCAGTCTTCGGCGGTGAGTGACTGCTTGGCGGTACTGCTGTTCATGTGGCGAACTCTAGACCATACGCTGCCGTATGGCAACGGTCACTGAACATACCCCATACGCTGGCGTATGGCAAGCACACGCCCATCCCCGATCGACACGGACCGGATGCGAAAAAAAGCCCGGCGCCGTAGTGGCCACCGGGCTCTGACCAGGTGCGTGTCGGCGATACGACGCTAGTTCTGGGCGACCTTCTCGGAGTCGCGGGCAACCCCCTCGGCCTGGATACGGATGTCCACGGTATCGCCGATCGCCGGGAGACCGTAATCCATGCCGAACGTCGAGCGCTCGATCTCGGCGACTGCGTTGAACCCGCAGACGTGCTCGCCATTCATCGGGTGCTCGCCGCAGTTGATCTTGTTCACCTTCAGCGTCACCGGGCGGGTCTTGCCGAGCATAGTTAGCTCGCCCTCAATGGTGGCCTCGTCCTCGCCCTCGAACGTCACCTCGGTGGACTCATAGGTGATTTCGGGGTGCTGCTGGACAGCGAAGAAGTCGTCGGAGCGCAGGTGTTCGTCGCGCTTCTCGTGCCCGGTATCGATGGAGTCCGCGCTGATGGTCACGCTGACACTCGAGTTGCCACCGTCGCGGTCCAGAACGAACGAGCCGGATGTCTGGTCGAATTGCCCCCCCATCACCGAAAAGCCGAGATGGCTGACTTCGAAGTACGGGTAGGTGTGGGAGGAATCGATCTCGTAGGTCTGGGCGGCCGTGGCCACCATCGGGGCGGTCGCGAGCGCGAACGCGCCCCAGCGCAGCATGCGTGTGCTCATACCATCTCCTTGTCGCTTAATTCCGTCATATGCCAAACGGGTTACCAATCTACTCACAGGTGCGCAGTACGTCACCCGCCCCCAACGGGAGGAGACCTCCAGGACATACGCACCAGCCAGCGCGCCTGCCCGGCCCGCTCGCAAGTACCGGGCAGTCACGGTGTTTGCGACAACATCACCGCTGAAGGGTTTCGTAGCGGGCTGCGTCAATCCTGGGAATCGGATGGAGGGCGCACGACCCGCCGTCGGGTTCGAAACTTGACCTTGACGTCCCGACCCGCGCCATCCGTGTGTTTCGTGGTGGTGTCGCCGGCCGGGGGCTCGGGTGCCTGCGGTGGCGTCTCCACAGGCTCGCGGGGTGGCGAGTCGGCCTGCTGCTCGGTAGACGAGCGGCGACGGCGGACCCTGGGTGGCCAACGGCGAAACTTCTTGTCTTTGTCTACGGTGTGCATCGTCCGCTCCCTTGCCATAGGCGGGGCTGGTCTTCTGCGGTGGCTAATCGGCCCGAAAGGCGTTGCGACGCGTCAGCCCCTTCCTGCGCCGAAGGGACAAGGCGCGCGCCTCTCGCCTCCGAAGCGCTCCAGCACTCTGACGCATGGGGGTGACCTCCGAGCTGGTTGGGTGATGAGGGTGGTTTGCTACGGTTTCAAGATACAGTGAAGACCCCAAGGACCTCTGACGCCACTACGAGCTATTGCACGCTCTCACAGGCAACGCATGACACCCCTCTAGCCGCTGGTCGGAACCTGGCCGGACGGCGAGCCCGGCAACGCCAGCGACGCCTTGCGGTCACACGGCAGTAACGCGCATTGGTTACAGTGACGTTACGCTTTTGTGAACGGCACGAGGGAGCACGCGCCATAATGGATACCCCGGACCTACGCAGCCCGGAGCTCTACCTCAACCGGCAGTTGAGCATGCTCGAATTCAACCGCCGGGTGCTCGAACAGGCCCGCGACCAGGCAACCCCGCTGCTCGAGCGGCTGAAGTTCCTGTGCATTGCCAGCAGCAACCTGGACGAGTTCTTCGAGATCCGTGTCGCGGGCCTGAAGCAGGCACTGGAGATGGGAGCGACCCAGGCCGGCCCCGATAACCGAACGCCCCAGGAAGTGCTGCGCGAGATCGGTCTGCGCGCCCACGAGATCGTCACAGAGCAGTACCGGGTGCTCAACGACGTGCTGGTCCCGGAGCTTGCCACCCACGATATCCGCTTCCTGCGCCGCTCCGAGTGGGGGGCAGAGCAACGCGACTGGGTCCGCGACTACTTCTATTCCTCGCTGCTGCCGGTGCTGAGCCCACTGGGCCTCGACCCGGCGCATCCGTTTCCACAGGTGCTCAACAAGAGCCTGAACTTCATCGTCTCGCTCGAGGGCAAGGACGCCTTCGGGCGCAACAGCGGCCTGGCGGTCGTCCAGGCGCCCCGCGCCCTGCCCCGCATCATCCACCTGCCGCCGGAGCTCGAGGGCAGCGGGCCGTGGGATTTCGTCTTTCTCTCTTCCATCATCCACGCGCACGTCAACGATCTGTTTCCGGGCATGAACGCACGCGGCTGCTACCAGTTCCGCGTAACACGCAACAGCGATCTGTACGTGGACGAGGAAGAGGTGGACGACCTCCTGCGGGCCATGGAGGGCGAGCTGCCGTCGCGACGCTACGGCGATGCGGTGCGCCTCGAGGTCGCGGCTAACTGCCCGGAGCACATGTCCGACTTCTTGCTCGAGGAGTTCGAGCTCGGCCGCGACGACCTGTACCAGGTCAACGGGCCGGTCAACCTCAACCGCCTGCTCGCGGTGTTCGACCTTGTCGACCGCCCGGATTTCAAGTACGCCGCCTTCACCCCGGGGCTGCCGGCGCAGTTCGCCCATGCCAGCGACCTGTTCAAGGTGCTGCGCGACCGTGACGTGCTCCTTCACCACCCCTACGAATCATTCGCACCGGTGGTGGAGTTCCTGCGCCAGGCTGCCGCCGATCCCGAGGTGCTCGCCATCAAGCAGACCCTCTACCGCACCGGGCCGGATTCCGTGCTCGTCGATCACCTGGTGGTCGCGGCGCGCGCCGGCAAGGAGGTCACCGTGGTCGTGGAGCTGCGCGCGCGCTTCGACGAAGAAGCCAACATCAAACTCGCCAACCGGCTTCAGGAAGCCGGCGCGCATGTCGTCTATGGCGTCGTCGGACACAAGACGCACGCGAAGATGATCCTGGTGGTGCGTCGCGAAGGCCGGCGGCTGAGCCACTACGTGCACCTGGGCACGGGCAACTACCATTCCCGCACGGCCCGGCTGTACACGGACTACGGCCTGCTCACGGCCGACCGCCAGATCGGCGAGGACGTTCATCGCATATTTCTGCAGCTCACCAGCCTGGGCAAGGTTTCGGCGCTGTCGAAGCTGCTGGAGTCGCCTTTCACGCTCCACGAGGGCATGGTCGCCAAGATCGAGCGCGAGGCGGAACATGCACGTGCCGGGCATGAGGCACGCATCATCGTGAAGGTGAACTCGCTGGTGGAGCCGCGAGTGATTCAGGCCCTCTACGCCGCTGGCATGGCGGGTGTCTCCATTGACCTCATCGTGCGCGGCATGTGCTCACTGCGGCCGGGCCTGCCCGGTATCTCGGAGAACATCCGGGTCCGCTCGGTGATCGGTCGCTTCCTCGAACACACGCGGGTGTTCTATTTCGCCAACGCGGGCGCTGCGGAGCTTTACTGCAGCAGTGCCGACTGGATGGAACGCAACTTCTTCCGCCGGGTCGAGGCATGCTTCCCGATCACCGACACGGAGCTGCGCACCCGCGTGCTCGACGACCTCCAGTGCTACCTGGACGACAATTGCCAGGCCTGGGAGCTGCAGTCCGACGGCAGCTACCAGCGGCTCACACCTGCGCCGGACACGCCGGCTTACGCCGCGCAGATCGAGCTTCTGCGCCGACGCTCGGAAACGGGATACTAGTGTCCCGGACACCAGCGCATGATCGCTCGGCGGGTCGCTCGCTACGCGGCTCGCCGGCGGAGCGCTCACCCGAATCGCAGGGTGAAACCCGCCGCCGCGAGGTAGTCGGCCTCGGCACGCAGATCCGCCTCGGCAAGCGGGTGGGCCCCGAGCCAGCCCGGTGGGAACGTGAGCGCCAGGCAGTCGTCATCGACGGCCACGTGGATGTCCGGAAGCCCCGCCGGACTCCGTCCGCGATGCAGCACCACCGCCAGTCGCAACAGCACGGCAAGGCGGCGCGCACGCGCGGCACGATCATCGCCGATTTCCCGGAACGGTGACGCCGCGAACTTGCGCCGGTGCACGCGCACAAGCGCCGCCAGCTCCCGCTGCTCTTCGCGGGAGAAACCGGGCAGATCGCTGTAGCTGACGATGTAGGCTCCATGCTTGTGATACTGGCTGTGAGAGATATCCAGGCCCACCTCATGGGCCCGCGCCGCCCAGCGCAGTACCTGCTCTGCAGTCTCGTCCACAAGCGCCCAGGAGCGCGCCACCCGGCTCAGAAGAGCGACGGCGGTCGCCTCGACACGGCGTGCATGCGATACGTCCACATGATAGCGGGCTGCCAGCGCCTCGATGGCCGCGCTGCGCACGTCCTGGTGGCGGATGCGTCCGACGAGATCGTAGAGAGCGCCTTCCCGCAGCGCCCCGTCAGCGGCCTCCATGCGCTCGATACCAAGCGCCTCGAACGCCCCGGCGAGGACCGCGACGCCCCCCGGCAGCACCTGGGCGCGCCGCGCGCTCACGCCCTTGAAGTCGATGGCCTCGAGAGACCCGGCCTTGCGCACCGCCCGAACCAGACGCTCCAACCCATCGGGGGTAATCGTTCCGTCCGTCCAGCCCTGCTCGCGCAGCGCCGTTGCGATGGCCCGTATCGTCCCGGAGGCGCCCACGGCCCGATCCCAGCCGCGGGCGATGAAGTGCCCCTGCACCGGCTCGAGCTCCATGAGCGCGGCCATGCGGGCCCGTTTCAGCGCTGCGGCGGTGATGCGCCCATCCGGAAAGTACCGCTGCGTGAAGCTTACGCAGCCCATGTGCAGGCTCTCCAGATAGGTAGGCGTGAGTCGCTCTCCGAGTACGAACTCCGTGCTGCCGCCACCGATATCCACCACCAGACGCCGCTCGCGCACTTCGGCGAGGCTGTGAGCGACGCCGAGGTAGATAAGCCGCGCCTCCTCGTAGCCGGATACCACCTCGATCTCGTGGCCGATGGCGCGCTCCGCTTCAGCGACGAATCCCCGGGCATCCCGGGCCTGGCGTAGCGTGTTCGTGCCGATCACGCGAACCGACTCCGGCGGCAACGCCCGCAGGCGCTGCCCGAACCGGGCCAGGCACGCAAGCGCCCGCTCACGGGCATCCGTGGACAACCGGCGGGCGTCGTCGAGACCTGCGGCCAGGCGTACCGGCTCGCGCAGGCGATCGAGCACCTGAAGCTGGCCGTTGGAAACCCGGGCGGCGACCAGGTGGAAGCTGTTCGACCCGAGATCGACCGCTGCCACCTCGTCGGACGGCTGCTCCGTGGTGCTCATGTGCGCAGGTCCTCTATGTGCCGAGCCGCCGGCTGAGTCGTGGCGGCAAAAACCATTCGAGCTCGCCGCCGCCGGCACACGGCTCCCCGGCGAATCGCAGCAGGGCGGCGCCGGCTTTCTTCAACGGCATGGGTGGCGCACCAGGGCCCGCTACAGCCTCGCCGAGCCACTCGCCCAGCCCCGGCTCGTGCCCGACGACGCACATGGTTCCCCGGCTCTCGCCGGCCGCCAGGTACGCGAACAGTGCATCGGTTCGCACGCCGGGAGTCAGCGCTCGGGTCTCGTCGAGCACCGCCTTCGGGCAGGCATCGGCCAGCAACCGGGCGGTCTCCGTCGCACGCGTCAGCGGGCTGTGGGCGATGCCCACGATATCGTCCTCCACCGTGGCAATACCGGCGGCGGTGGCGCGCATGCGCCGGATACCTCGATCGGTCAGCGCTCGCCGCTCGTCCGGAATGCCGCCCCGGGCGGCCTCGTCGCGATCTTCGGCGATGGCGTGGCGTAACACGATGACGCGTCGCATACCGTTCGTCCTATCGGTTCAGTGCCGTCATGGCGGCCTCGAGACCGTCCGGCGTCAGCGGATACATGCGATCGCCCAGCAGTTCCCGGATCATGCCGATGGACGGCGTCCAGTTCCAGCGGTCCTCCGGCTCGGGGTTGAGCCAGACGAGCCGGGGGAAGGTGGAGCGCAGCCGTTGCAGCCACACCTCCCCCGACTCCTCGTTCCAGTGCTCCACGCTCGCGCCCGGGAACTTGATCTCGTAGGGGCTCATGCTCGCATCGCCCACCACGATGACCCGATAGTCCGGGTCGAAGGTGTGCAGGATATCCCAAGTCGGTACGACACTCGCCTGGCGGCGTGTCGCGTCCTGCCACACGCCTTCGTACAGGCAGTTGTGGAAATAGAAGTACTCCAGATGCTTGAACTCCGTGCGGGCGGCCGAGAACAACGCTTCACAGATAGGCACGTGATCGTCCATGGAGCCGCCGACGTCGAAGAACACCAGCAACCGCGCCGCGTTGTGGCGCTCGGGCACCATGCGCAGATCGAGCTGTCCGCCGCGTTGCGCGGTGGAATGAATAGTGCTTTCGAGATCGAGCTCCTCGCCCGCCCCCTCGCGCGCGAACCGCCGCAGCCGTCGCAACGCCACCTGTAGATTGCGCACGTCCAGGGCGCGATCGCCGTCGAGGTTACGAAACCGCCGCTGGTCCCAGACCTTGACGGCTCGCCGGTGGCGCGATCGATCCTGGCCAATACGCACCCCTTCCGGGTTGTAGCCGTAAGCCCCGAACGGCGACCGCCCCGCCGTACCAATCCACTTGCTGCCACCCTGGTGGCGCTCGGTCTGCTCGGCCAGACGCTCGCGCAACGTGCGCATGAGCGCCTCCCAGCCCAGCCCTTGCAGCCTGGCCCGTTCCTCATCGCCCAGGTGGAGCTCCGCCTGTTTACGCAGCCACTCTTCGGGCAGCTCTTCAGACAGAACCTGGGAAATATCTTCCAGGCCATTGAACCAGCGCGAGAACACCTGATCGAACCGGTCGAAGCGTGTCTCATCCTTCACCAGGGCGGTGCGTGCCAGAACGTAGAATTCGTCGACGCTGCCCAGCGTGACACGGGCATTCAGTGCTTCCAGCAGCGACAGGAATTCGGTCACGCTCACCCGTATGCCCGCCGCCCGCAACGCCTCGAGGAACCCTATGAGCATGGCGCCCCCTGATGTCCGGACCACGTGGACTGCGCGGTTCGCACGCAACTCGGCAGGATGGCCATAAGCGATTCAGCCCTGCTGCCGTCGCCGTGCCATGAACATCAGCCGCTCGAACAGCCGCGTGTCCTGCTCGTTCTTGAGCAACGCACCGAACAGGGGCGGCAACGTCTTCTCGCGGTTGCTCTCGCGCAGCACCTCGGGGTCGACGTCCTCCGCCAGCAGGAGCTTCAGCCAGTCGAGCAGCTCCGAGGTGGACGGCTTCTTGCGAATACCCGGCATCTCGCGCAGTCCGAAGAACACTTCGAGCGCCTCGCGCACGAGCGTGCTTTTGATATCCGGGAAGTGAACATCGATGATGCGTTCCATGGTTTCCCGATCCGGGAAGCTGATGTAGTGGAAGAAGCAGCGTCGAAGGAACGCATCAGGCAACTCTTTCTCGTTGTTGCTCGTGATGATCATCACCGGACGGTGATGTGCGCGCACGGTCTGCTGGGTTTCGTGGACGTGGAACTCCATGCGGTCGAGCTCGCGCAGGAGATCGTTCGGGAACTCGATGTCCGCCTTGTCGATCTCGTCGATCAGCAGCACCGGCGGTGTCTGCGATTCGAATGCGCGCCACACCGGCCCTGGAACGATGTAGTTGCCGATATCGTGCACGCGTTCGTCACCGAGCTGGGAGTCACGCAGGCGCGAGACGGCGTCGTATTCGTAGAGCCCCTGCTGCGCCTTCGACGTGGATTTGACGTGCCACTCGAAGTAAGGCATTCCGAGTGCCTGCGCCACCTCCTCGGCGAGCAGGGTCTTGCCGGTGCCCGGCTCCCCCTTGATGAGCAGTGGCCGCTGCAACGTGGCCGCAGCGTTGACGGCCATTGTCAGGTCATCGGTAGCGACGTATCGATCAGTGCCCTGAAATCGCATGAGAACCCACTCTCCTTTACCGGACGCTGCGAAGCCTACCGAAAGGCGGTGGGTCGTGTCGTGGGCAGTGGCGCAGAATGGACACGGTGAGCGCGCATCGCCGCGGGGCCGTGGCTCCACCTCCAATTCTATTGCGTAACCTAAAAAAGGCCGCGCAAGCTACTGCTTACGCGGCCTTTTTGAATTCTTTCAGCCGACGGATCAGCTAGCCGCCTTGCGCGTGGACGACTGCGAAGCGGGCTGCGCCGATTTCGCGGTCGCCTCGGCAGCCTTGCCGGCCTTCTGAGTGACCTCGGAGACGTTCTCTTCGAACAGCTCGCGAACCTCGTTACCGAACTCTTCCTGGATGCGGACGAACGCCTTGGCGTCATCCTGCAAGCGCTCGGTCACGTCGCGGACGACGGCCTGCTGTCCCTGCACGTACTCCTGAAAGCCCTTGACGTCCTTCACGGAGAGTCCTTCACGCAGGTTCTTCAAGCCCAGATCCGCGTACGTACGGGCCGCGTCGAACTGCTGCTGTGCCAGCTTTTCCATGCTATCGAGCACCACGCTCTGGAAACGGCGTGCCGGTTTGGCGAACCGTTCCATGGACACGTTGGCGCTGTTGAACAGCTCATCATACATAGCGTATAGCCTCCTTTGACGCAGTTCGGTGATGTCTTTCACCCGTCTGCTGCTTTGCAACATAGCAAAGCCTCTTGCGCGTCGCAACATACTCGATCGGTGACCAGAACGTTCCTTATTGCGAGCGCGTGGTGTAGCTATAGGCTATTGATATGACGAGCATGTGACGGTCCGCCAGTCCGTCCGGCTTGCCGGATCGGCATGCACACGGGACATTAGGCATCACAATACCTGGTGCACGCTCACACGGAGGCGGGAAGCGATGGACAGAATCTGGCTCGATGCCTATCCGCCGGGTGTCCCGGCGGATATAGCCGTTCCGCCGAATATCACCCTGCGCGAAGTCTTCGAGGAGAGCTGCCGGCGCTTCGCCGGGCATAGGGCTTTCTCGAATCTCGGAGGCGTGCTCACCTACGAAGAGCTCGATCGCTCCAGCGCCGCCTTCGCCGCCTGGCTTCAGCGGGAGGCCGGGCTTCAGCCGGGCGATCGGGTGGCGCTCAT
The DNA here is from genome assembly GCF_051195215.1 of Arhodomonas sp. AD133. Classification (NCBI taxonomy): domain Bacteria; kingdom Pseudomonadati; phylum Pseudomonadota; class Gammaproteobacteria; order Chromatiales; family Ectothiorhodospiraceae; genus Arhodomonas; species Arhodomonas sp. AD133. Next base: position 183,769 of record NZ_JBNAZM010000001.1, read on the forward strand.
GATGCCCAACATCCTGCAGTACCCGGTGGCGCTTTTCGGCGCGCTGCGGGCGGGGCTCGTCGCGGTCAACGTCAATCCGCTGTACACCGCGCGGGAGCTCGCTGCCCAACTGAACGATTCGGGCGCACGGGCCATCGTGATCCTGGAGAACTTCGCCCACTCTCTGGAGACCGTCTACCGTGACAGCGCGCTCGAAACCATCGTGGTCACGTCGCTGGGCGATCTGTTGCCCGGGCCGCGACGTCTGTTGGTGAACGCGGTGGTTCGATATGTCCGACGCGCCGTGCCGGCGTGGCGGATACCGGACGCCATCCCACTGCGCGATGCACTCACAGCAGGTGCCGGCAGAGAGCCGGAGCGCGTGCCCATGGACCCACGCGACCCGGCATTCCTCCAGTACACCGGTGGGACGACCGGTACGGCCAAGGGCGCGATCCTCAGCCACCGCAACATGATCGCGAATCTGGAGCAGGCCTCGGCGTGGCTGCGCGGACACTTGTCGGAGGGCGAGGAGGTCGTCCTCACCGCCCTGCCCCTCTACCATATATTCTCGCTACTGGCGAACTGTCTGCTGTTCATGCGCATCGGCGGCGAGAACGTGCTGGTCACCAATCCACGCGACCTTCCCGCCCTGGTGAAGACGTTGCAGGCAACCCGTCCCACTGCGATGACGGGGGTCAACACGCTGTTCAACGCCTTGTTGAACACACCCTCGTTCGACCACCTGAACTTCGACAGGCTCAAGCTCACTCTCGGCGGCGGCATGGCCGTACAGCGGGGCGTGGCCGAGCGGTGGCATGCCGTCACCGGCCACCCTATTGTCGAAGCCTACGGCCTCACCGAGACGTCGCCGGCAGTCTGCGTGAATCCGCTGGACATCCCCGACTACACTGGCAGCATCGGGTTGCCGCTGCCGTCGACGGAGGTGAGCATTCGTGACGAGCACGGCACCGAGCTGCCCCCCGGCGAGGTAGGCGAGCTCTGTGTGCGGGGCCCACAGGTAACCAGTGGCTACTGGCAGCAGCACGAGGCCACGCAGCGGGCGTTTCACGCCGACGACTTCTTCCGCACCGGCGACTTGGCCCGCATCGGTGAGCGCGGCTTTGTCTATATCGTCGACCGCCTCAAGGACATGGCGATCGTCTCCGGTTTCAATGTTTATCCCAATGAAGTGGAGGAGGTGCTCATCAGTCATCCGGACGTCGCCGAAGCGGCGGTCATCGGCGTGCCGGACGAACGCCAGGGCGAGCGCCTGCGCGCGTTCGTGGTCCCCCGGGGACCGGGCCTGACCGCCGAAACGCTCATTTCGCACTGCCGGCAATCGCTGACAGGCTACAAGGTGCCTCAGGACATCGTGTTCCGCGACGAGCTGCCGAAAACCAATGTCGGCAAAATCCTGCGTCGGGCATTGCGGGAACCGGCAGGCGGTGGCGACGACGCCGGCGAGGCATCATGATCGCGCGCCTGGAGCGGTGGCTACTCGCCGGCGAGCTTTCCTGCTACCTGATTCTCGCCGTCGTCCTTACGATTTTCACACCGGCCACCGGTCCGGCGATGACGGTGATGTTCGCCGCGATCTCGGTGTCCGGCCGCGCCGCCTATCTCGTCGTCGCCTGGTATACGGCATGGCGGTGGGACGACGCAGACAGTGCCCGTGGCGCAGCGTTGCCACCGGCCGGGGTCGCAGCACGGGAATGGCTCGCGCTGTTCGCCACCCACAGCGTTCTTCAACCGTTCGCGCCACTGTGGAACCGAATCCTGGCCGGGCTACCGCACGGCGATCGCGCCACGGTGCCGCCCCGGGAGCCGGTCGTGGTGCTCGTGCATGGATATGCCTGCAACGCCGCGTACTGGCTGCCTCTGCGGTGGCGACTGCAACAACGGGGCGTTCGATGTCCGCCGCCGCCGACGTTGGAGCCTCCGTTCGCGAGTATCGACGACCAGGCGGACGCACTCGCCCGATACCTCGCGGGACTGCGTGACCGCCTGCCCGGCCACCCACTTGTCCTGGTTGGCCACAGCATGGGCGGACTCACGATACGCGCGTGTTACGCACGCCATGGGCTCGATGACGTCGTGCAAGTCATCACCCTGGGCACGCCGCACCACGGCAGCCGCATAGCACGCCTGGGGTGGACGCGTAATGCACGCGAGATGGTCCCGGGCAGTGGCTGGCTACGGTCACTGCCATCCCTTGCCGACGCCAGCTCGCCGACGCTGGTCGCCATGGCGGCACGCTATGACGAGCTGGTGACCCCGCTTGTTAGAACAGTGCCGCAAAGAATTGAAATAAATGAATTTATAAACGTTGGCCACTTGGCAATCGGATGGTGTGGACGGACTTGCGAGGAAATCCAGGCATGTGTCGATACCGCCCGTCGGGCCGCTCACGTACGCTCTGCGAATCGAATCACAGATTCTCACTCCACGACCTGCACCGCCGGGACCAGTAACTAGACTTCTTCTTGCCCACGCTACCAGGCGATTCGCCGTAGTCGACGGAGGTTACGCGATGGAATTGCTACAGCGGCTGCGCAGTGAACACGCGGATATTCTCCAGGCACTCGAGCACTTCGAGGAAGAATTGCAGGCGTTCGAAGAAGCGGGCAATGCGGACATCGACGCCATGCGTGAAAACCTGGAGTGGATGACGCATCAACCCCTGCAGCAGCATGTGCACGAAGAGCAGGCGCTGTGTCGCGCCCTCGCGAGCCATGAAGGCGAAGCGCGGCGGACGGCGGAAGCCATGCAGGATAGCACCGAAAATCTCACCGAGACGGCGGAAGCGCTGCTCGAGCAGATCGAGGACATGGCGGAAGACGTGGTCGTGCCCCGTGACCGATTCGACGCCCTCGCCCGGCGCTTCGTCGCCGAATGCCTCGACCAGATAGAGCGCGAGGAGAACGAGCTCTTTCCGCTCGCCGAGCGCCTGCTCACCGACGCCGAGTGGCAGCGACTGGAACGCGGCAACGGCTACCATGCCCCGCCGCTCCACGCGCAATCCGCCGCACTGTGGGAAATCCGCTAGCGCGCCTCCCCCCCGACTCCACATCCGGCACCCGCCGCCCTGGCGACCGCGTAGTGGCGGTCGCCAGGGTAACCGCCGGTACCTACGGCACAAGACCGACGCCGAGCAACCAGCCGACGCCGTAGGTGATCATGGCGGCGCCAAGGCCGAATGTGAGCTGGCGCAGCCCCGAATACCATGCCGAGCGGCCGGTGAGCACCGTTATTGCTGCACCGATGACGAACAGACCCACGGCGCTCGCGCAAAGACTGGTTAGTACGGCCTGTGAACCGCCAAAGAAGAAGTAGGGAACGACCGGGATGATCGCGCCGATAGCGAACAGGAGAAACGACGTCCCCGCTGCCACCCAGGCGGAACCACCCAGGTTCGCCGGATCGATACCGAGCTCCTCGCGGGCGAGCACGTTGAGCGCGTTCTCACGATCGTCGATTAGTCGTTGAGCCACCGCCTGGGCTTCGCTACGTGCCAGCCCCTTGGCCTCGTAGATCAAAGCGAGCTCTTCGGCCTCTTCCTCCGGCGCTTCCGCGAGCTCCTGGGCCTCCACCTCGAGCTGCCGCATATGCAGCTCCCGAGCGCTCTGTACCGACAACCACTCGCCCAAGGCCATGGAGATGGACCCGGCCAGCAATCCTGCCAGCCCGGTCAGCAGTATCGTCTCGCCAGCGACTGCCGCGCCGGCGACCCCCATTACGAGACTGAGATTGGAAACGAGCCCATCGTTGGCCCCGAGAACGGCAGCCCGAAGCGCATTGCCGTCGACACCGCCATGGCGGCCTTCAAGACGCGCGATCTCGTCACCCGAGAGTCCGGCGCCCGCACGCCGGATCACGCTGAGCAGCCGTCTGTGATAACGTTCGTCCGCCGGCAAGCGAGAGTCGCGCGACTCCGGCTGCCGCTCGTAGGCGCGGCTGCCGGCGCGCTCCATCCCCGAAATCGCCGGCAGCACCCATGATGCGCCGAAGCGATGGGCGATCGCCGCCAGCAGACGGGAACGCCAGCTCGGCCGCAGCGGGGACACCACACCCGCCCGGCGACGAATCTCCGCCTCCCAGAAGCGTGCGTGGCGCTCTTCGAGCCGGGCCATGCGACGGTAGACCTCGGCGAGACGTTCGTCGTCCTCCGCCGCTGCCAGCGCATGGTAGAGCGCCGCGCTGTCCACCTCGCTCTGCAGATTCTCATAGAGCCTGCGCAGTTTCCTGTCCTTAATCGCCACCGTTCCCGGCTCCCATCTGCCTCAACGGCCGCGTACCAGCGGCTATTCGTCGCCGATTCCGCGAGCGACGACGCGATTACCGCCGCGTTCGTGCGCTTCGTCGGCGGCCGCCCGTGCCCGGCTGATCAGTGTCCAGGTGTCATCGCCTTCCTGCAGTGCGGTCACACCGACGGAGGCCGACAGCCGCGCGCCTGCGCCCAACGCCTGGAAACGGCAGTCGCGAACGCGCTCACAGAGCACTCGTGCACGCTCCAGCGCCTCTTCGCCCTGCACGTCGGGCAACACGGCGATGAACTCCTCGCCGCCGTAGCGGCCAACGGTATCGATCGCCCGCAACCCGTCACCAATCGCCTGAGCCACGCGCTTGAGAACCTGGTCGCCACGCTCGTGGCCGAACTCCCGATTGATCGCCTTGAAGTTGTCCAGATCCACCATGGCGACCGTCAGCGGCTGCTGCAGACGCAACCCGCGTGTCACTTCGCCGGACACCGCGCTGATGGCTGCGTGGCGATTGCTCAGCCCGGTCAGCGGGTCGAGCACGCTCAGGTCGTGCACTTTCTCGCGCGCCTGCTGCAACTCGATTTGCTGGCGCTTGAGCTGCCGGCGCAGCCGGTCGACATAGCCGGCAAAGAACCCTCCGCAGGGAACGATCACCGCCAGGGCGACGAACTGCAGGGTTTCCTCCCGCAAATCAACGGCCCATGGCCGGACGTGATAGACGACGGCGACGGCGCCGCCGTAGCACGCCATGGCGAATAGCCCGAGAACGGTGAACTGCCAGTTGCGCAGCCGGAAGACGCCGAACATCAGCAAAGCCATGTAAAGCAGCAGCAATGCGCCGCGAGCGCCGTAGACGAAATACAGGCTGACAGTCATGAACACGCAGGCCGTGACCATTTGAACCCCGGTCAGGCTCGGATCCCGCAGCCGCTCGTTGCGGCCGCTCCGCAGCATGGCGTAGAACACTGCGTTCACGACGACCAGCGCGGCAGAAATGCTCAGCCAGGGACGAATCGCCATGAGGCCCTCGAGGACGTACAGCCCCATGATCACCACGGCCATGACGTAGACGAGACCCGCCATTAGGAATCGTTTGATACGCAGGCCCTGGAACGGGTCGTTGCGCGGAACGATGCTCAGGCCGAACACATGCTTTCTCCTTACATCAAATCCGGCTTTCCGACGCATCACTATCCGATTCCAGGTCGGATAGCTGAAGCCCCAGGGCAGCGACGGAAATCCATATCTCCCGCAGTGACAGCGCCAGTGAAGTCATCATCAGCAGCAGGCTGATGCCGAATGCGTACTTCGCCGGCGTCACCAGCCCAGCGAACAGCAGGAACATGCACAACACGCACAGAAACAGGCTGAACACGCCGGCGACCTGCATGTGCCGTATCAGCATCACGCGGCGGCGCAGGTTCTCGATCTGGCCTCGGAGATTGGGGTTGCGCTGCTCCCGGTACTGCGCCTGAAGGTCGCGGATCAGTGCCGCGAGGCCCAGGAACCGGTTGGTATAGGCCAGCAGCAACAGGGAGATGGCGGGAAACAGCAGTGACGGTGTCGCGAGAGATAGCTCCATGATGCGGAGCATACCTCAGAAAGGCCGGCGCCGTAGATGGCGCCGGCCGCCAGGAGCGGTTACTCGCTACCGCCTTCCTGCTGCATGGATGGCTTCTGCTGCTGTTGCTGCTTCTGGCGCTGCTGGATCGCCTTCTGCATCTTCTGGCGCATCTGCGTGCGCTGCTTGCGATACTTGCTGATCAGCGCTTCGGTCTCGGGATTCTGCTCGATCATGGCCGCACGGAGATCGTCCTCGAACGCCTTGCGCTGCTTCTGGATCTCCTCGTCGCCGAGCGCCTTGCGCCGGGCCGTGAGCAGCGCCTGGCGCTTCTCGCGGTACTCCTTGGTCAGCGTCTTCTGCTCTTCGCCCTTGACCTCACCGGAGCGGAGCTTCTCGGCGAGCTCGCGCAACCGCTCCACATCGGTCTCCGGATCGACACCCTCGTCGGCCATGCGCGCATTGACCGCGTCCTTGAGCGACTGCCGCTGTTCCTTCAGCTCGGGGTTGTTCTCGAGCGCCTGGTCGCGGATCTCCCCGAGCTGCTTCTGGAGCTCGCGCAGCTCCGCACGCGGATTCGCCGGCTGGGCGCTACTCTGCGCCTTTGCCGCATCGGCGCCGCCGCCATTCCCGGCATTGCCCTCCTGCTGCGCCATCGCCGGCGCAGCGGCGGTCATGACACCGGCTAGCAGGACAGCGAGCAATCCGCTGCGGGACGGGGTCCACATCGTGTGGTTCATGTGCAATCTGCCTCTGGTCCGGGCCCTTGACGGGCCGTTGGTTCTGGCCGCAGAACGCGGCCGCGCGCCGTGACGGTGGACCGTAGCAAGGCGTGCGGTACCGCTGTCAATCGCCGCGGCCAGACGAAGGGGTTCCCGACGCGATACCGGGGGGCCGCGATTGCGCTCGCCGGCCACGGGCAGCGCAGTCGTTGAGCGGCGACAACGCGTCACCGGTACGTACGCCACGTCGGCTTCACCGGCGGCGGAAGCGGTGCTCGAGCTTGCCCTCGTAACCCGGAACCGTGGACAGGGAGCTACCGGCGCCACGACGGCTGTCGAGCTCCACACGCAGGGCAGTAAGGCGGCGCCGCGCTTCCCGGGCCTCGGGCCCGGTGGTGTCGTTCACGTGCCGCAGCAGGTCCTCGAGTTCCCGGATCTCGCGCCGTTGTTCGAGCTCCGGCGGCAGACAGTTCGCGTTGCGCAGGACGCGGTAGGCCATGCGCAGATGCTCCGGCACGAACGCATCGTCGTCGAGATCCAGTGGCCGCCCTTCGCCTGGCAACCCGGAAAGCTCTCCGCGTGCCTCAGCCTCGCGCATACGCTGCTCAGCGAGCTCGTCGAGAGGGTTCATGGTGTTGGCGTGGTCCCGTCGCTGGCCGACCCCTGCATTATGGGACAGCATGGAACAGCACGGCACCCCCGGTACGCCCGCGTATCAGCGCGCCCTTACCGGCCACCGGCCGTGAGCAATATCGCCTTGGCTGCTACTCTCACGACGGACGGGCCGCAGAAGCCGAAACGGACGAGGACCGGCGCGATGCGTGACTATATCGAGGGGCTTCCGAAGGTAGAGCTGCACGTACACATCGAAGGGACGCTCGAACCCGAGCTCATGTTCCGCCTTGCCGAGCGCAACGGGATCACCCTTCCCTACGCGGATGTCTCTCAGGTGAAAGCCGCATACGAGTTCGACGACCTGCAGTCCTTTCTGGACCTGTATTACCAGGGCGCGTGCGTTCTGCTCGAGGAGCAGGATTTCTACGACCTGACCTGGGCGTACCTGCAACGCTGCCAGGCCGACAACGTGCGGCACACGGAGATATTCTTCGACCCCCAGACCCATACCGAGCGCGGTGTCGGCTTCGAGAAGGTCATTCGCGGTATCGCCCGTGCCTGCCTCGACGGCGAGCGCCAGCTAGGCGTGACCAGTGAGCTGATCCTGTGTTTCCTGCGGCACCTCTCGGAGGAGTCGGCGATCGACACGCTCGCCGCGGCGATGCCCTGGCGCGAGCACTTCATCGGCGTCGGCCTGGACTCGGCGGAAGCCGGCAATCCCCCGGAGAAATTCAACCGCGTGTTCGCCGAAGCGCGGGAGGTGGGACTCCACCTCGTCGCCCACGCCGGTGAGGAAGGGCCCGCCGACTATATTCGCCAGGCACTGGACGAGCTCTACGTCGAACGCATCGATCACGGCGTGCGCTGCACTGAAGACCCGGCTCTGGTGGCCCGTCTCCGGGACAGCGGAGTGCCTCTCACGGTCTGCCCGCTGTCGAACGTCAAGCTCAGAGTCTTCGACACCATCGAGCAGCACAACCTCCCGCGGCTGCTGCACGAAGGGCTCAACATCACCATCAACTCCGACGATCCGGCCTACTTCGGCGGCTACATGAACGCCAATTTCCTCGCCGTCGCCGAGGCATTCGATCTCGACCGCGCCACCATTGCCGGATTCAGCCGCAACGCCATCGACGCCGCGTTCATTTCCGACGAGCGCCGCCGGGCGCTACACGCGGCTGTGGACGAAGTCGACACCTGAACAAACACGAGCAACCACAAGGGTGACGCCCATGGCCTCAACGAGCAGCACGGACGGTGCCGTCGAGACGGGGGTGCTGGAGCGGCATTTCGGCATTCGTGCCGCGGGCACCACGGTGCGCACGGAAATCCTGGCAGGGTGCGCGACGTTCCTCGCGTCCATGTACATTATCGTCGTCAATCCCGGCATTCTCGCCGATGCGGGCATTCCCTTCGCGGCGGGGCTCGCCTCCACCGTGCTCATCAGCTTCCTCGCCAGCCTTGCCATGGGGCTGTACGCGAAAAACCCGATTCTCGTCGCCCCGGGTATGGGCATGAACGCGCTTTTCAGCTACACCCTCGTCGTCGGCGCCGGCATGAGCTGGCAGACGGCGCTGGGGTGCGTGTTCTGGTCCGGTGTGCTGTTCACCCTGCTCGCCGCCTTCAATGCCCGCCAATGGGTCGTCGACGCCATTCCTGACCAGCTGCGTTACGCGATCACCTGCGGCATCGGCCTGTTCATCACCCTCATCGGGCTGAACAACGCGCAGTTCGTCGTCCACGATCCCGCCACCCTCGTGGGCATCGCACCGCTCGACACAATCCGCGTGACCTTTCTCGCCGGACTGGCGATCACCGCGATCCTGGTGCTGCGCAAAGTGCCTGGCGCACTCATCCTGGGCATCGTCATCACGACCGCACTGGCCGTGCCCATCGGTCGTGTGTGGGGCGACGCCGCCGGCTTCTGGCCGGAAGGCATGCAACGCGCGACCATGGTCGACTGGAACGGCGTATTCGCCTGGCCCGATTTCAGCACGCTGCTCCAGGTGGATATCGTCGGTGCACTCTCCGTGGCCTACTGGCCGTTCATCTTCGTCTTTCTGTTCACGAACTTCTTCGACGCACTGGCGACCTTCATGGGCCTGTCCGAGGCCGCCGGACTCAAGGACGACCGGGGCAACCCCCGGAACCTCCGCCAGGCCATGACAGTGGACGCCGTCACTTCGCTGCTGTCGGGGCCATTCGGCACGAGCCCGACCAACAGCTACATCGAATCCGGGGCGGGCATCGCCCAGGGCGGACGCACGGGGTTGGTGGCAGTGGTCGCCGCATTGCTGTTCCTGCCGTTCCTGTTCCTCTCGCCGCTGCTGTCGCTGGTCCCGCCCATTGCCACCGCTCCCGTGTTGGTGCTGGTGGGACTGTTCATGCTCGCGCCCATCGCCAGGATCGACTGGCAGGACTACACCATCGGTATCCCTGCGTTTCTGGCCATGCTGCTGATGCCGTTCACCTATTCCATCACCTATGGCATCGCCTTCGGCTTCATGAGCTATGCGCTGCTGAAGGCGGCGGCCGGACGCGCGCACGAGGTGCACGGCGTGATGTGGATCCTCGCCGGGCTGTCCGTGCTGATGCTGGCCGCGCCCCATGGCTGACGGCAGTGGCGGGCACGTGGGGGCTCGCCGTCGCCGGGGACGCTACTCGAACAGACCGAGCTGGTCACCGCTGCGCGCAGGCACCCGGAAGTGCGTGCAATCCAGCGGCGGCAGGCGGCGGTCCAGACCGAGACGGGCGCGGGCCACCCTGGCCCGCTCCCTGATAAGCTCCGCCTGGGGCCCGCTGCCGCGCATGCGTCGACCGAAACGGCTATCGTACTGCCGGCCGCCGTGCATCTGACGGACGACGCTCAGCACGTGCTCTGCGCGCATGGGGTAATGCGCCTCCAGCCATTCCCGGAACAGGGGTTCCACTTCGTGGGGCAAGCGCAGCGTGATGTATCCCGCCGAACGGGCGCCGCGTTCGGCGGCCGCCATCAGGATGGCCTCCAGTTCGCCATCGTTTAGCGCGGGAATCACCGGCGCGACCATCACACCGGTAGGCACGCCGGCGGCTGCCAATCGCTCAATCATCCGAAGGCGCCGCGCGGGGCCGGCGGCACGGGGTTCGAGCGCCCGATTGAGCTCACCATCCAGGGTCGTGACGGTGACGCTGGCGTGCACCAGGTTCTCCGCGGCCAGGTCCGCCAGCAGCTCCAGATCCCGCTCGATGAGTCCCGACTTGGTGATCACCGTCACCGGATGACGATATGTCCAGAGCACTTCCAGAATACGCCGCGTAAGCCTCAGGCGCTTCTCCACCGGCTGCCAGGCGTCCGTGTTCACGCCGAGGGCGATGGGCGCCGGCTTGTAGCCGGGGCGCGCAAGCTCGCGGGCGAGTTGCTCCGGGGCATCCGGTTTGTACTGCAGCCTGGTCTCGAAATCGAGCCCCGGCGAGAGATCCAGGTAAGCGTGAGTCGGGCGCGCATAGCAGTAAATGCAGCCATGCTCGCACCCCCGGTACGGATTGATCGATCGGTCGAACGGGATATCCGGAGACCGGTTGTAGCTGATCACACTGCGCGAGTGATCGACGTCGAGCTCGGTCTTCGGTTTCGTCGCCGCGCCGTCGGCGGCATCTTCCGCCAGCGATTCCCAGCCGTCGTCGAAGCTCTCGGCATATGCCCGGCGAAAGCGGCCATCCGGGTTCGAGACCGCTCCCCGTCCTGCCCGAACCCGCCGTCGGGGATCAGCGCGACCCCAATTGATCTCTTTAGGTTCTCTATCCATGCCACAAGCATAACAGAGCTGGCACGCCCCGCACTTCGATGACGACGGTCGGCACCGCTACACTGACGGTTTCGGCCAAAGGGGACAGACATGAGTGCATTCACCCGCGAGCTCGATCGCGACGGCGGGCGCTATCTATCCCGCGTCACGCACCTGGAGATGGATGCCTGCCCGGCCGGTGACGAGCCCGATGCGCCTGCCGGTACCCTGATCGAAACCTGGCATGCGCCGGCGGTCGACGCGTATCTCGCCCTGTTTCGCCGGGTCGGCGAGCCGTGGCTGTGGTACGGCCGTCTGCGGCAGTCACGGGAATCGATCGCGGCCCACCTGCGTGCGCCGACCACGGAGCTCTACCGGCTGTGGGTTGATGAGGTGCTCGCAGGCTTCGTGGAGCTCGACCGAAGCACGCCGGACGAGACGGAGATCGCATACTTCGGTCTGGTGCCCGGCTACCCCGGTCGCGGGCTCGGCGGCTACCTGCTACGCGTGGCCGTGCAGCGCGCCTGGCGCGGCGATATCCGGCGTGTGTGGCTGCATACCTGTAGCGAGGATCATCCCGATGCGCTGGCCATCTATCAGCACGTCGGCTTTCGGCCGTTCGCAGTGGAAACGCAATGGGTGCGCGACCCGCGTCTGGCCGGACTGCTGCCCCGCAGTGCCGCGCCGCACGTACCCATTCCGGAATGACCCCCTGGAGGGGTCTAAGAGCCGGGCCTCGTATGCCGGGCGAGCCGGCGCTCGAGGAAATGGAAGCCGCTGACGATGATGAACGTGATGATCACATAGAGCACCCCGGCGGCGAAGAAGATCTCCAGCGGCGTATAGGTCACCGCGATGATGGTCCGCGCCATGCCGGTGAGATCGAGCAATGTGATCGTGCTGGCGAGCGCGCTGCCCTTGAGCATGAGGATCACCTCGTTGCTATAGGCAGGCAGGCCGATGCGAAAGGCTCGGGGGAGGATGATCCGCCGCCAGGTGACCCGTCGGCTCATGCCCAGGGCCCGGGCCGCCTCGACCTCGCCCCCCGGCACCGACTGGATCGCCCCCCGCAGAATCTCGGCGGTGTAGGCGGATGTATTGAGGGTGAAGGCGATGATCGCGCACCAGTACGCTTCGCTGAGCACCGGCCACAGGAAGGAGTCGCGCACGGCCTCGAACTGACCGAAGCCGTAGTAGACCAGAAATATCTGGACCAGCAGCGGCGTGCCCCGAAAGAAATAGATGTAAAGCCACGGCAACAGGCGTACCGTGACCTGCCGCGACACCCGCGCCATGGCCATGGGTACGGCGATCAGCAGCCCGAGCACGCCGGATATGACTACCAGCTCGATGGTCAGCCACGCCCCCTCGAGCAGCTGCGGCAAATTCTCGATGATGACCGACCATCTCATGACGACAGCGTCCGCATTCCGTGACTCGTGTGTCGCTCCAGCAGGTGAATGACGAGCGTCGCGAGCGCGGTGAGGCCCAGATAGATCAGTGCAGCGGCGAAATAGAAGGTGAACGGCTGCTTCGTGGAGCCGACCGCAACGGCGGTCTCCCGCATGAGGTCCTCGATGCCGATCACGGATACCAGGGCGGTGTCCTTGAGCAGCGCCATGAATATATTGCCCACCGCCGGCAGCGCCACCCGCCAGACCTGGGGCAGGACGATGCGCCGGAATATGCGGCCCCGCCGCAGCCCGAGGGCCAGCCCGGCCTCGACGTGCCCGCGGGGGATGGTGTGCAGCGCGCCGCGAAAAACCTCGGTGAGATAGGCGCCGTAGTTGAACGCCAACGCCGTCACGCCCGCCGCGAACGCCGACAGCTCCACGTACTCATCGTGACCGAACCATCCCGCGGCCGCGGTGAGTATCCGCGCCGAGCCATAGTACACGAGCAGGATCACCAGCAGCTCCGGCAGGCCCCGAACCATGGTGGTGTAGGCGTTGCCCAGCCAGCGAAGCGGGGGAACCGGCGACTCTTTCGCGGCGGCACCGAGCAGCCCCAGTACCAGTCCCACCCCCATGGCGCCCAGCGCCAACTGGATCGTGATCCACGTACCGGCGGCGAGCTGCGCACCGAAGCCCTGGAGATCGAGCATGAAAGGCCTTTGGATTCAGTCGCCGCGGGCCCGCTCAGGGCCCGGGCGATTCAGGTTCATCAATAGATGTCGAACGGGAAGTACTGCTCGTTGATTTTCTGGTACGTCCCGTCCTCGCGAATCGCTTCGATAGCGTCGCTGAAACGCTCGGCGAGCTCGGTATTGCCCTTGCGCACCGCGATGGCGATCTTGTCGTCGTCATAAACGGGCTCGCCCTTGAACTCGTAGGCGCTGCCCTCCTCCGACTCCAGCCACTCCCAGCTCACGTACTTGTCGGCCAGGATGGCATCGAGACGACCGGAGCCCAGGTCCAGGAAGGCGTTCTCCTGGGTGTCATAGAGCTTGATGTCCACATCGTCCGTGTTCTCGTCGAGCCACTGCGCAGCAATCGTCGCCCGCTGCGCGCCGACGGTCTTGCCCGCGAGGTCGGCCGACGGATCGAAGTCGCTGTCCTCGGGCGCTATGAACTGGAGCTTGTTGGAGTAATACGGCTCACTGAACGTCACCGCCTCCTGACGCTCCGGCGTTATGGACATCGACGCGATGATGGCGTCGTACTTGCCGGCAATGAGGCCGGGAATGATGCCGTCCCAGTCCTGCAGGACGAGCTCGCAGTCGGCGCCCATCTCCTCGCACAGGGCGCGGGCGATATCCACGTCGAAGCCCTTGACCTCGCCGCTGGAGTCGATGAAGTTGAAGGGGGGATAGGCACCTTCGGTAGCGATCTTGATCGTGTCGGCCGCCTGGGCGGAAACGCTCACGCCGACGGTCATCGCAACGCCGGCCAGTAGGTTTCGCAGTTTCATCCTCGCACTCCCTCTGCTCATCGGCGACGCCTGCGCGCCGCGTCGTTGGTATTGGTATCGGCCCCGGTGCCGGTGGTCACGCCTGGCTGGCGAGGAACGCCCGACACCGCTCGGAGTCCGGGTTGCCGAAGACTTTCTCCGGCGGCCCTGCCTCTTCGACCTGCCCCTGGTTGAGAAACACCACCTGGCTGGACACCTCCCGGGCGAAGCGCATCTCGTGGGTCACGATGAACATCGTGCGCCCCTCCTCGGCGAGATCCCTGATAACGGCCAGCACCTCGGTGACGAGCTCCGGATCCAGCGCCGAAGTGGGCTCGTCGAACAGGATCACCTTGGGATGCATGGCGAGCGCACGCGCGATGGCGGCTCGTTGTTGCTGGCCACCGGAGAGATAGGCGGGGTAGCCGTGGCGCTTGTCGTGAAGCCCGACTTTCTGCAGCAGCCGCTCGGCGTCTTCCACCGCCTCGGTCTTGGAACGCCCGAGGACCTGACGCGGTGCCTCGATCACGTTCTCCAGGATAGTCATGTGCGGCCAGAGGTTGAAATTCTGGAAGACGAAGCCGACGGTTGCGCGCAGGCGCGTGATCTGCGCCTGGTCCGCCGCGGTTAGGCTACCGTCGCGGGCGCGCTTGAGCGCCAGCGGTTCGCCATCGAAGACGATCTCGCCCTCGTTGGGCTGCTCCAGGAGATTAATGCAGCGCAGCAGCGTGCTCTTGCCGGAGCCACTGGAGCCGATCAGGCTGATGACGTCACCGGCCATTGCGCTCAGATCGATACCCCGCAGCACCTCGAGGTCGCCGAAACGCTTGTGAATATTGCGGACTTCCAGGGCCGCTGGTGCTTGTGTCATGGGTTCTTCGCCTTTTGGGCACCGCAGGCAAGCTTAGCAACGCCGGTGGCGGTTAGCCATCGACGCCGGCGACGCTGAAGCCGCCCAACGGGCGCGATTCTGGCGGTGATCGACGTCACGATCAACCACCGTTGTCAGGTACGAACAAGTCCACGATCACGGGATCGTGATCGGCGCTGCGCCACGGTCCTTCTCCGGCGATGACCGCCGGCTCGTCGGCATTCACATGCCAGACCGCCGCACCCTGGCGCACGGTCCTCGCCCGCCGGTTTCCAAGCGCGTGGTCGAGCAATCCGGCACGGCCGTCGTACACGTAGGTATAGCGCTCACGCTCGGACACGCTGGCCGCGAGCAGATCCTCCAGGCCGCCGGTGTCGGCGAGCACCCGCAGGGGGGCCTCGCCCGGATAGGCGTTGAGATCGCCGAGTACCACCACTGGTACCGCCGTTGCCTCCCGCTGCAAACGCCGAGTCCAGCGCGCGAGCGCCCGCGCCTGGGCGGTGCGTCGCCCGTTCCAGCAACCCTCGCCGGTGTCCCGCTCGCCCCGGGATGGGCATCCGCCCCGCGATTTGAAGTGCACGGCCGCGACCACCGCCCCGCGCCCGGAACCGTCGACGAAATGCGCCGCCACCGGCGGCCGGTCGTGCACGGACGCAGAGTCCAGCCATACGTCGCGTACCGTCAGACGCGCAGGGCGATAGAGCAGCACCGTGCGGATGACGCCACGCTCGCGTGCGAGCCCGGCCGCTGCGGCTGAATAATGGGCCTGCGGTGGTGCGTCGCGATTGACGGCGGCGATCAGGTCGGCAACCGCGGCCGACCGGTTCTCAATCTCCTGAAGGGCGAGCACGTCGGCATCCAGGGTGCGAACCGCGGCCACCAGACGTTCGCGCTGCCGCCGCAGCGTGCCGGCGTCCTCCGCGCCACGGCTGCCGAGGGTGACGAAGTAGTTCTCCACGTTGAATCCAGCGAGCCGCCATGCCCCCTCGCGCCCGGGCGGCCGACGTCTGGGATTGGCGTTCGTGAAGTGTGGTGGTTCCACCGGGTGGATACGCCAGGCACCGAAGGCGTAATCCAGCACACCGGTCACGGGGGCCGTCCGGTCTCCGATCCGGCGGGTGCCCGTTTCACCCAGGAAGGGCACGGGTCGCGGCTGGCGGGTGTGGCTGCCATCGTCGAGCAGGACCCCGGCGGGCCGTCCGCGGCCGCCCTGCTGATACAGACGTGCGCCCACGGCGAGGTGGAGTACACCGAAGCGGCCGAGATCGCGATTGTCGGTGACCACCAGCTCGCCGCGGGTGCGGACCAGGGTATCCTCCAGCGCGGTGAGGCGCGCCGGCCCGGCCGGGAGTTGCAGCGGCGTGGCCGTGATCCGCGCGCGCCCGCACCGCTCGATGCCTGCCACCCATTCGAGCTGCAGTCGCCCTTGATAGGCACCCACCTGCGCCTGCACCCGAACGCGATCGCCGGCGCTCGGCAGCGCGTTCGGGTCATGGTCCGGGGTATAGACGAACACCCCTGCCGGAGGCTTTTCCGCGGACTGCAGATAGAACCCGTCCAGTCGTCGATCACCGCCGAAAGCCGCGCCGACGACCCCGCGCACCGCCACCTTCGAGCCCTCCTCCGGTGGCTCGGCGCGAAGCGTGCGTACCGTCTGCGCGGAAGCGCCGCAATCGGCCGCGGCGGCCCCGGATGCCGCGATCAGTACCAGCGTCCAAAGCCACTTCACGAGCGTTCCCACTGCCTCGTCGTATCCGCTGGCAGCGTGCCTCCCGGCTCCTGGTTGCGCCGTACCAGCGAATTCGCATCCATGCGTCGATTGCCCGCCGGCCGGCGCTGGTCCTGGGCGTGTGGTGACATGAACGCCAGGACCGTCTCCCCCGGCTCCGGGGCCAGAGCCCGGCCGGCCTCGCGCAACCTCAATCCGCCCTGAACGCGTACGGCCAGCATGGGCATGGTGTCCTCGCCGAGGCCGGAGAAGTACGCATCCGCCCGATAACCACGGGTGATGCGCGTACGCTGGAAGCGCCAGCCGCGGTAATAGCGACCCTGCAGCTCTTCGTAGCGTGCTTCCCGCCCGTAGAGCGGACGCCCGGTCAGGGGGCGCTGGATCTGCCGGGGCTGGTCCTCGGCATCCGTGGGCAGCTGGAAAACGTACTCCCTGCCGAGATCGCGGACATAGCGGCTGCATACCAGCGCGTTGTAGGCGTCATTGTCCGTCGCGGCGACAAGGTACCCGATATCCGAGAGATCCAGTTCCTGCTCCGCCGTTTCCGACAGCACTTCTCCGTAGAAATACGGGATGCCGGCGAGCCGCACGGGGCGCAGGCGGTGCCAGGATTGATCGCAGATGATGACGTACACGCCGAGCTCGCGCAGCCGACTCGCCAACGCCACGCTCCACGGGGAAGCACCGACGAGCATCAGCCCGTGGCGGTCCCGCGATGCCAGCCCGAGCTTCAACGCCACGGTGCGAATGGAGAAGCCATGGAGGATCACCGTGGCCAGCACCAGTGCGAAAATCAGCGGTGTCAACACCTGCGCCTGGGGATAGCCGGCCATGACCATCTCCGGCGCGAACACGCCACCCACCGCCGCGGCGACGATGCCCCGCGGTGCGATCCAGGCCACCAGCCCCCGCTCGGCGTAGGACATCGGCGTCCCGATGGTCGCGGTCCAGATCGCCAGCGGCCGCACCACGAAGATGACCGTGGCGATAAGCGCCACAGCCCGCCAGTCCAGGAGCGCGAGCATGCCCGCATTGACATCGGCCGCGAGCAGAATGAACACGGTGGAAACGAGCAGGACAGCCAGGTATTCCTTGAAGCGCCGAATCTCCTGGATGTCCGCGAGCCCGGAATTGCCGAGCACCATCCCCATGACCGTCGCGGCCAGCAGCCCCGCTTCGGCCTGCACCGCATTCGCCAGGGCATAGACCACGAGAACGGTGACGAGCAGCACCGGCGGTTTGAGGAACTCGGCAACCTGTCCCCGCAGGAACAGCCAGACCATGAAGCGTGCCGTGACCCAGCCCATCGCCACGCCGACCACCACCCCGCCGACGAGCCGCGCGATGACTTCCACCGTCGGACTCGGCGCCTGTAGCGTCACGAAGAACTGGAACACCAGCACCGCGAGCATTGCGCCCAGGGGGTCGTTGATGATCCCTTCCCATTTGAGATAGGACGCCGGGCGGCGGCGTAGCGCTGCATGGCGCAGCAGAGGCATGATCACGGTGGGGCCGGTGACAACGATGATGGCACCGAAGACAAGCGCCACCGGCCACGCGAGCCCGCCGACATAGTGTGCCGCGAGACTGCCCAGAAACCAGTTCAGCGGCAGAGCCGGGAACAGCAGCCGGCGCACGCCGGAACGTGCTTCCCGAAACTCGTGCCAGCGCAGGCTCAGCCCGCCCTCGAAGAGGATGACCGCCACGCACAGCTGGATGACCGGGTGCACCATGGGGCCGAGGTCACGGCTGGGCACAAGGACACCGGCGAGTGGCCCCGCGGCCAGGCCGAACGCACAGAGCACGACGATGGCCGGCCACCGCAGCCGCCACGCAAGCCACTGGGCGCCCACGCCCAGCACGGCGATGAGCACCAGGACGTCAGTAAGATGGGATTCGGGCATGGTCGCCCCCGGAGCCCGCGAAAAATAGCGGCGGAGAATAGCAAAGCCGTTTTACGGCGGCGACCCCCGTACGCCGCGGACGGCGAACCGATCACGAAAACCCTGATCCGCCAGGGCCGCTCTTACCGATCAGCCGGCGTCATCGCTTTCCAGCAGCCTCTCCATTTGATCCGGGTTCTTGTAGCCGCTGACCATGCGGCCATCGTCGGTGACCAGCGACGGCGTCCCTCGCACGCCGAACTCGCGGGCCACTTCCAGGTGCGTGTCCACCGGGTTGTCGCAGGTGCGCGCATCCAGCGCCTCGCCGGCCTTCGCCTGCGTCAGAGCGGCGCGCGGGTCATCGGCACACCAGGCCCACACGGCCTTGTCGTAGGAGCGACTGTCGCGACCGGCGCGCGGCATCAACAAATAGCGCACGCGAATACCGCGGGCGAGGTACTCGTCCATATGCCGGTGAAGCTTGCGGCAATACGGGCAATCGATATCCGTGAACACGGTCACCTCGTGCCGCACCTCACCATCGGGCGCGTAGATGAGCATCCGCTCCTCGCCGAGCTCATCCAGCCGAGCAAGACGCAATTCCCGGCGGGTCGCCTCCGTCAGCGAACGCCGCGCGGCAACGTCCACGAGCTCCCCCTGGAGCAGGTACTGCCCGTCGGCGGTGACGTAATACACCTCGGTACCGACGACCGCCGCGTACAGTCCTTCCACCGGTGTCTGCTCCACGCGTGAGACCGGGGTGTTCGGCGCCAGCTCGGCGAGCGCTTCGCGGACTCGGTTTTCCGGTCCGTCCGCGAGGACGGCATGGCTGACCAGTACAGCCGCGACGACGGCGAGCATGCGTAGCATTGAGTGCCTCCGGGAGGGATTTTGTTCGTCATTGGCGAAAAGTCTACGTCTTCGCGTCGAACGTGGCGAGTGGGACATTCGAGCGCGAAGCGCGGCGATGCGCGGCACACGGCGTCCGATTGCCGGGGGCCGCCGACACCGTCATCGTTGCACCGCTTATCCTCGGGGGTGATGCTCGGCGTGCAACCGCTGCAGGCGTTGTCGCGCTACATGGGTATAGATCTGGGTGGTGGACAGATCACTGTGCCCGAGCAACATCTGCACGACGCGCAGATCCGCCCCGTGATTGAGGAGGTGCGTGGCGAAAGAGTGCCGTAGCGTATGCGGCGACAGAGGCGTGCGTATACCCGCCTCTATCGCGTACCGTTTGATCCGGTACCAGAACGCCTGCCGTGTCATCGCCGCGCCGCGGCGTGTCACGAATGCGTGGGGCGATTCGCGGCCGGCGAGCAACGCGGGCCGGCCCCGGCGAAGATGGCACTCCAGCCACTCGAGTGCATCCTCCCCCAGGGGCACGAGTCGTTCGCGTTCGCCCTTGCCGACCACGCGCACCACCCCTTGCTGCAGACCGACGGCCCCCAGGGGCAGGCCCACCAGCTCGCTGACGCGCAGCCCGGTAGCGTAGAGCACCTCGAGCATGGTGCGGTCGCGCTCACCGAGGGGATCATCGACGTCGGGCGCACTCAGCAACGCCTCGACCTCGCGCTCGCTGAGCGCCGAGGGCAACGGTTGCCCCTGCTTCGGCGCCTCCACCTGCGCACTCGGGTCCTGCTCGATCAGTCCCTCGCGTACCGCGTAGCGATAGAAGCGGCGCAGGCTGGACCGCAAGCGTGCGACGCTCCGCGGTTTCGCCCCCGCCTGCATGCGCTCGGCGAGATAGCCGAGAATCTCCCCCTGCCCCGCCTCGCACAACCCACCCCGCTCACGCGAGCACAACCACCGGGCCAACGCCGTGAGGTCGGCCCGGTAAGCGGCGAGGGTCGCGGCGGCGAGGCCGCGTTCCATCCACAACGCGTCCAGGAAACGCTCGATGATAGCCTCGTCGTGCGTGCTTGGGCACGACACGGCGGTTACGCCGTCACTCCTTCGAAGCATCCTGCGCGGGGCCATGTATGAGACTGCGCAACGTGTCCACCGGTAGCGGAATCACCGTGGTCTGGCTCTGGGCCGAGATGTCCGAGAGCGTCTGCAGATAACGCAGCTGCAGCGCCGCGGGCTGCGGGGAGATCCGCTCGGCGGCGGCCACCAGTTGCGCCGCCGCCTGGAACTCGCCGTCAGCGTTGATGATCTTCGCCCTCCGGTTGCGTTCGGCTTCGGCCTGGCGGGCAATGGCACGCACCATGGACTCGTCGATATCCACGTGCTTGATCTCCACGTTGGCGACCTTGATACCCCAGGCGTCGGTCTGCTGATCGATGATGTCCTGGATGTCGGCATTGAGCTTGTCGCGCTCGGCGAGCATCTCGTCGAGCTCGTGCTGGCCGAGCACCGAGCGCAGCGTCGTCTGCGCGATCTGGCTGGTTGCCGAGAAGAAATCCTCCACGTAGATTACTGCGCGCTCCGGGTCGACGACTCGGAAATAGAGAACGGCGTTGACCTTCACCGAAACGTTGTCGCGGGAGATGACGTCCTGGCTGGGCACGTCCATGGTGACCAGGCGAAGATCCACCTTCACTGCCTGCTGCAGAACGGGGATCACCAGGCGCAGCCCCGGCCCCTTGACCTTCCAGAATCGTCCGAGCAAGAACACCACTCCGCGCTCGTATTCCCGGAAGACCCGGAACGACGCGACAATGACGGCGAGCACGATCGCAACAGCGACCAGTATCGGTATCCCCATGCTGACCTCCCTGCTGGCTCGGGGCGTGATAACGTCCCACCCCTCGCAAGCATAGCGACTGCACGCCATGTCCGACAGCACATTGCTTCTCTACTGCCGTCCCGGATTCGAGAGCGACCTCGCCGCGGAGCTCACCACGCGCAGCGCCGAGGCGGGGTTGCCCGGCTACTGCCGTGCCCCGGCGGAGAGCGGTATCGTCGAGCTTCACGCATCCGACGCGGCGTCCGCCGAAGCCCTTTGGGAGCGGCTGCCCTGGCACGAGCTGGTGTTCGCGCGGCAATGGCTGCGCGCACTCGGCAGCGAGCTGTCACTGCCCGAACACGATCGCGCCGGCCCGCTGGCGACCGCCGCGGCGCAGTGGGTTACAGCACTGCGGACCGTCTGGCTGGAGTATCCCGACACCAATACCGGGAAACAGCTTTCACGGTTCTGCCGCCGTTTCCAGCGCCCGCTCGAACGTGCCCTGGTGCGAGCGGGTGTACGCCTGGACGTCGACGATGCGCCGCGTCTGCACGTGCTTTTCGAGGACTCCTCCCGAGCACGGCTGGCCCTGTCCCGCCCGGACAACAGCGCCCCCTGGCCGCTGGGCATCCCGCGGCTGCGCATGCCGCGCGATGCACCGTCACGTTCCACGCTCAAGCTCGACGAAGCGTTGCAGAGTCTGCTCGACGAGCCTGCCCGGGCCCGCTGCCTGCGCCCCGGCATGACGGCGGTCGACCTTGGGGCGGCGCCGGGTGGGTGGAGCTGGCAGCTCGCCCGGCGGGGTCTGTCCGTCACGGCCGTGGACAACGGCCCGATGGACACGGCGCTGCTCGCCGGTGGCCTGGTGGAACACGTGCGCGCGGACGGGTTCACCTACCGCCCCCCAAGACCGGTGGACTGGGTTGTCTGCGATATCGTCGAACAACCTCATCGCATCGCCCGACTCATGGCGGACTGGCTGCGACGCGGCGATGCCCGCGCGGCCGTGTTCAACCTGAAGCTGCCGATGAAACGTCGCTATCAGGCGGTCGCCGATGCACTGCAGCTCGTTCGATCCCGGTTGCCCGAGCCTCGTGGGATCGCGGTCAAGCACCTGTATCACGACCGCGAGGAAGTGACCGTGTGCATTCCCCCCACCGCCGGAATCTGAGGCGGCGCACAGCTGTCTACACTGATAGTGAGGACGACATACCCATGGCAGGGAGATTCTCGCGATGGAGACCACCGTCACCCTGTTGCAGCGGACGTTCGTCACGCACGACGTCGTGCGCCTGGTGTTGAGCCGCCCGGACGCATTCACCTTCGAGCCCGGCCAGGGGGTCGAGCTGGCGCCCGCGGACCCGGATACGGACGTGCGCGGGGGCCCGTTCACGCCTACCTCGTTACCCGGCGACGGTGTGCTCGAGTTCACTATCAAGGTTTACGACGAGCACCACAGCCTCACCCGCTGGCTACGCCAGCAGGAGCCCGGCGCGTCGCTGTTGCTGCAGGGGCCGTTCGGCGCGATTCGGTGGCGGGGGCCCGGCGTCTTCATCGCCGGCGGTGCCGGCATCACGCCCTTCCTGGCCATTCTGCGCATGCTCGCCCATAACGGCGGGCTCGCGGGCAATCAGTTGCTGTTCTCCAATCACACCGGCGAGGACATCATCGCCGAGCGCGAGCTCCGCCATTTTCTCGGCCGCCGGTGCGTGTTCACCTGCACTCGCGATCAGAGCACGCCCTATCGTTACGGCCGTATCGATGAGCCGTTCCTGGAGGCGGAGGTGGACGACTTCGACAAGTACTTCTACGTATGCGGCCCGCCCGGGTTCATGCGCGACGTCATCGCCAGCCTCGAGCAACTCGGCGTGGGCAGGGATCAGCTGGTAATCGAGAAGAGCTGACCCGCAATCGCGTGCGGCATGCCAACCGGCCTAGGCCAGGCCCGCGAACGGCGACCGCTGCTCCCAGCCGCGCATCACCAGGAAGTCCTGCGGCCGGTCGGTGATCACGCCATCCACGCCCCAGCGCCACAGATGCTGGAACGCTCGTGGATCGTTGGCGGTATAGCAATACAGATCCAGCCCGGCTTCCTTTACCGTCGTGGCGGCTTCCACGGTCAGCCGCTGCCAGTCGCAATGCACGCTCACCGCCGCCAAAGCCCCCGCGCGCGCGATCACGTCCCCGGGTACCGATTGCACCAGCAGGCCCAGCCGCCAGTCCGCCGACGCCTCCCGGCAGGCTGCCAGCAACGGCTCGTCGAACGAGGAAACGAGCAGGCGATCATCGGCCAGTGGCGTCTCGGCAAGCGCCTGGGCAAGCGCCGCCACGATCGGTTCGGCTGGCTCCCCCGCGCTGCGCTTGAGCTCGAGATTGAGCCCCAGCCCCCGGCGCCGGCAGCGTTCGAGGAGCTCGCCCAGCAACGGCACCCGCTCTGCCGGAAAACGCGGACCGAACCAGCTGCCGGCATCCAGGGACCTCAGTGCGCTGCGGTCCATGTCACGCACACTGCCATGGCCGTCCGTACAGCGCTCCAGGCGCTCGTCATGGAAGATCACCGGCGTACCGTCACCGATGAGGCGCATGTCCACTTCGATCCAACGGACCCCGAGCGCCGCGGCGAGCTCCACCGCCGCCAGGGTGTTTTCCGGCGCGAGGCTGGAAGCGCCGCGATGGGCAATGATGCGGTCTGCGATCATGGTCTCCGTCACATTCGTCTGCCGAGGTGCCCGCTGTCGGCAACCATCATGCGAGCATAGTCGGCGACGATGACACCGCGGAGACACCCCGCTGCCCGGTTACTCCGGCCGCACCCCGTGCATCTCGTCGACGAGTGCGATCACCCGCCAGCCGTCCCCGGGGGACGGTGCGTGCACGTCGCCGAAGACGTGTACCGCCCCCGCTGGATCGACGGCCAGAAGCGGCAGCGCCGCCGCGCCATAGTGCTTGCGGTAAGCGTCCCAGTCGAAATGCTCGGTCAGCCCCGTCGCACGCATCGTCGCCCCCTGTCCCAACGCGCTCGCGAGGCGGGCGTAAGTCACTTTCTCGCCGAAGAGCATGTTGTCGCGCCGGCGGCGCCGGCGCAGTGACTCCGGCCGCTGCGGATCGCTTTCAGTCGGGTTCAGACGGAATACGTTGTTCTCCCCGAGCTCTCGGGCGAAGTGGTGGCTGGCCAGCGCGTTGAGATCCGACCGCGGCGAGACCGCGAGCATCCTGCCCAGACCGGTGAGGCTGAGATGGCGGTCCGCGTGCTCCGAGGTGGGGTCGCCGTGGTAGACCGGTAATCCCTGCATTCGCGCATGCTGGATATTCTCGCGATTGGGGTCGGCAAGCAGCACCGGCACATCCAGCGACTGAAGCACCTCACCAAGCGCCCGGCCCACGGCGTTGGCGCCGACCACGAGCACCCCCCGTGGCGCCGGTTCACGTACCCCGAGCCAACTGGCCAGGGGGGTCGCGGTGGCGCTCTGCAGGACCACCGTGAAAACGATCACCAGAAAGGTCAGCGGCACCAGCATGCCGGCGCCGGTGACGCCCGCCTGCTCCAGGCGCACGGCGAACACCGCCGAGACCGCCGCGGCAACGATCCCGCGCGGCGCGATCCACGCGACCAGGGCACGTTCACGCCAGGACAGCGGCGTCCCCAGCGTGCTCACCACCGCATTCAGCGGGCGTCCCACGAACTGCATGAACGCCAGCAAGCCGGCGGCCCCCCAGCCCACGGTCACCAGGCTGTCGAGATCGAGCCGCGCGGCGAGCAATATGAACAACCCGGAAATGAGCAGAACGCTGAGCGATTCCTTGAAGTTGAGGATATCGTCCAGCGGCACAGCGCGCATGTTGGCAAGCCACACGCCCATGACTGTCACGGCCAGCAATCCCGCCTCGTGATGAATGGCGTCGCTGGCATAGTAGACCGCGAACACCGCGACCAGAACGCCCACGTTGTGGAGATAACCGGGCAACCAGTAATTGCGCAACACCAGGCCTGTGACGTACCCGGCCAGCGCGCCCGCAACGCTGCCGGCGACGAGTACTGCGGCGAAGGTGACGAGTGCGCCGCCAACACTGCGCTCGGCGGCGCTGGCCAGGAGAAACCCGAACACCAGCACCGCCATGAGGGCGCCGATGGGATCAATCGCGATGCCTTCCCAACGCAGCACGTTGGCAACCCGCGCCCGTGGCCGGACGGTGCGCAGCAGCGGACCGATCACCGTCGGCCCGGTGACGACGGTCACCGCGCCGAACAGCACGGCCGTCTCCCAGGCGAGGTCGACGAACCACCATGCCGCCACCGCGGTGCTCAGCCAGGTGATCGCCACCCCCACCGTGAGCAATCGCCTCACCGGCGTCTCCAGTCCGCGGATCTCCTCCAGGCGAAGGGTGAGTCCGCCCTCGAAGAGCACGACGGCAACCGCCAGCGAGATAATGGGAAAGAGCAGATCGCCGAACAATGCATCCGGACGAATCCAGCCGAGAACGGGGCCAACCGCGATCCCGGCAACGAGCAGAAACAGGATCGCCGGCAGGCGTACCCGCCAGGCAAGCCATTGTGCCCCGACGCCTAGAACCCCGATGCCCACGAGCGCGGCGGTTGCGCTCTCCTGCATGACTGCACGCCCCCTGCGACCGCTATCCACCACGTAGTCTGCCAGACTTGGCTCGCACGCCGCGCCGTCGCGACGATTCCGCGCGCTCCGCGCCCGATGCTCGCTACAGTCAGTTCGTGGTCACGCCGAGGGAATTCCCCGACTCCGCCGGGGCCACTCCCCGGGGCGCCGCCTGCCCCGCGAGTACCGATATCGTCAATGAGAATGCCACCACCAGGGAGAGCCCGAGCGTCAGCGTGGTGAGCTCGGAGACAGCACCGATCGCCGGCGGCCCCACCAGAAAGCCGAAGTAGCCAACGGTGGACACCGCCGCCAGGCCGTGCCCCGGCGGCACCCCCGGTACCCGGCTTGCAGCCGCGAACACCAGCGGCACGACGTTGGCGAGGCCCAGTCCAACCGCCGCGAAGCCGGCGACGGCCGCTGCGGGACTGTCGAACGCGAGTCCGAGCGCGAGTCCCGTACCAGCGACGAGACCGCCGCCGCGCAATACCCGCACGCGCCCGAGCCGGGCCACCACACGATCGCCCATGAGCCGGCCGGCAGTCATGGTCGCAGAGAAGGCCGCAAAACCGGCAGCCGCCATGCCCGGCCCCACCTCGAGGACACTGCGCAGGTACACCGCCGCCCAGTCGAGCATCGCCCCTTCCCCGAGCATGGACAGCACACCGACGATGCCAAGAACCAACAACAGGCCACGGGGCCGCGCGAAACGCGGGCTTTCCTCGGCAGCCGTTGCCTGACCGTCCGCGAGCATGGCGCCGCCGGCAACGGCGACGGCGAACGCGCACGCGGCCGCCACGGCTACTACGTGAGCCGACGCCGTGATATGCATCGACAGGAGCAACGTGGCCAGGCCCGCCCCCGCCAGACCGCCGATGCTGAACTGCGCATGCAACGATGACATGATCGGCCGGGCGTAGGCCCGCTCCACCTCGACACCCTGCGCATTCATGGCCACATCGGTCGCACCGAGACATGCCCCGAATGCCAGCAGGCCCCCGGCCAGGACCGACAGCGACGGCGCGAGCACCGGCACCGGCAACAGTAACGACGCCACCACCCCGGCTGTGCGCGTTACGCGCGCGCTACCGAAGTGCTGGATCAGGCCAGCGGTCACGATCATCGCCGCCAAACCGCCCACCGCCGGTGCGAGCAGCACCACTCCGAGCACCCCCGGCGTCAGGTCCAGACGCTCCTGCACCGTCGGCACGTGCGGTCCCCAGGTCGCGAGCAACGCGCCGGCCACGAAAAACACCAGTGAGGTCGCACGCCGGGCGGCCTTCATGGCACCTCCTTACCAATAAGAGACCTATTAAAACCCCTGGGATCCAATTAGCATCCAATCGGTTCGTCGACGCAACGTTAGCCGCGCCGGGGCGCGAATACAACCCGGTAAACGCAGCATTCGTTTGACAGGGCAAAGGGTATTAGGTAAAAGCAAACCATTCGCATTTCTAGGCCCTCGGGCGCCAACCGCACGCCAATTGCTAGTTTATGGAGGTTGAATGCACGCCGTGAAACGACTGTTGACCTGGACGTTGCCCGTCCTGCTCGCTGCATCCGCGTTCGCCGCCACCGCGGCCGAGGATGCGAGCGTCAACGTGTACTCGGCGCGCAAGGAGGTGCTGATCCGGCCGTTGCTCGACCGGTTCACGGAGGAAACGGGTATCGAGGTCAATCTGCTCAGCGCCGGCTCCGGTGCCCTGCTCAGCCGACTGCAGAACGAGGGACGTAACACACCGGCGGACGTGCTCAT
The DNA here is from genome assembly GCF_051195215.1 of Arhodomonas sp. AD133. Taxonomy (NCBI): domain Bacteria; kingdom Pseudomonadati; phylum Pseudomonadota; class Gammaproteobacteria; order Chromatiales; family Ectothiorhodospiraceae; genus Arhodomonas; species Arhodomonas sp. AD133. The sequence goes on from NZ_JBNAZM010000001.1 coordinate 211,081, forward strand.
CACCGTGGACGCGGGCAACCTTCACCGAGCACGCGAGGCGGGCGTACTCCAGCCTGTCTCCAGCGACACGCTGGACGAGGCCGTTCCCGACAGCCTGCGTGACCCCGAGGGTTACTGGTACGGGCTTTCCCAGCGTGCGCGGGTGATCTTCTACGCCAGGGACCGTGTCGAGCCGGACGCGCTCACCACCTATGAGGATCTCGCCGACGAGCGCTGGGACGACCGTCTGTGCATTCGCTCGTCCAACAATATCTACAACCAGTCGCTGGTGGCCTCCATGATCGCCCATAAGGGCGAAGAGGCGACACAGCGCTGGGCCGAGGGGCTCGTGGAGAACTTCGCCCGGTCGCCCCAGGGCGGTGATACCGACCAGATCCTCGCAGTCGCCGCCGGTGAGTGCGACGTGGCGGTCGCCAACACCTACTATTTCGGGCGCCTGCTCAAGGGTGACGACCGACGCGCCGAAATGGCGAGGCAGGTGGGTATCGTCTTTCCCAACCAGCAGGGTCGTGGCACTCACGTCAACGTCAGCGGTGGCGGCGTGACCAGACATGCGCGCCACCCGGACAACGCCGTACGTCTGCTCGAGTTCCTGCTGCGGCCCGAATCGCAGAAGTGGTACGCGGAGGTGAACAACGAGTACCCTGTGCGCCCGGGCGTCGAGGCGAGCGCTGTCCTGCGCGAGTGGGGCGGATTCGAAGCCGACGAGCTCAACCTCTCGAAACTGGGCGAGTACAACGGCGAAGCCGTTCGCCTGATGGACCGCGTCGGTTGGCGGTAAAGCCGTGCGCTGGCCCTCGTGACGCCGACAGGATCACGGGCAGTCACCGATACCCGGCGGGGGGCGCCAGCAGGCGGCCCCCGTCGTTATTCAGGCAGCGCCCCCGATGAGCCAGGCGCATTCATCGATGCACAGACCGAACATTCGATTGCACAGCGAACGCCACGATGCGACCGCAGGGGCGGTGACCGCCCCCCGGCGTGCCGTGCGCGGACGAACCGCATAGCACCATGGCAGCCGTAGCCGACCACGGGCAGCTCCCCAGCCGCCTGCGCCGCCCACGCATGGACCCCTGGGCCACTGCCGTGGTGTCGATCGCGCTGCTGGTGGCGCTGCCGGTGCTGGTCATCGCCGGCTATGTCTTCGCCCCCGGCGACGGTGTCTGGGCCCATCTGGCGCAGACGGTACTCCTGGACTACCTGCGCAATTCCGCCATTCTGGTCACCGGCGTGGGCATCGGTACGGCCGTCATCGGCGTCGGCACCGCATGGCTGACGACGATGTGCACCTTTCCGTTCAGGCGTGTATTCGAGCTCGCCCTACTGCTGCCGCTGGCCGTGCCCGCCTACATCATCGCCTACACCTACACGGGAATGCTCGACTACGCGGGACCGGTGCAATCGACACTGCGCGCATGGTTCGGCTGGGCCCAGGGCGATTACTGGTTCCCTGACGTGCGCAGCATCGGTGGCGCCATCACGGTATTGAGCCTGGTGCTCTACCCCTACGTTTACCTGTTGGCGCGCGCAGCCTTTCTCGAGCAGTCGGTCTGCGTGCTCGACGTGGGCCGGACTCTGGGGCTGACGCCGCGCCGCGTGTTCCTGCGCATCGCCCTGCCCCTGGCCCGCCCCGCCGTGGTGACGGGCCTGTCGCTGGTGCTCATGGAAACCCTGGCGGACTACGGCACGGTGCAGTACTTCGGAATCTCCACGTTCACCACGGGCATTTTCCGTACCTGGTTCGGCCTGTACGACGCCCACGCCGCCGCACAGCTCGCGGCGGTGCTGCTCGGTTTCGTGTTCGTGCTGGTGCTACTGGAGCGGTGGTCGCGTCGCCAGCGCCAGTACCATCACACGAGCAACCGCTACCAGGCATTGCCGGGATACCCGTTACACGGTCTGCGTGCGGCCCTGGCGGTTCTGGCCTGCCTGGCGCCGGTGCTGCTGGGCTTCGTGCTGCCGGCCATTCAACTCGGTTACTGGGCGTCGGACACGTACCACCAGGAAGCCGCCCGTGGATTCTGGTCGCTGGTAGGGAACAGCCTGGCACTGGCGGCAACGGCATCGGTGCTCGCCCTCGCCTGCGCTGTGCTGCTCGCCTACGGGCAACGCCTGCGTCCCACCCCTTGGGTTCGCGGCGCGGTGCGGGTCGCCGCGATGGGCTACGCGATCCCCGGAACGGTGATCGCCGTGGGCGTCATCGTGCCGTTCGCATGGCTCGACAACACCATCGACGCCTGGGCGCGCGATCACCTCGGTATCTCGACCGGGCTCGTGCTCAGCGGCACCATCTTCGCCATGGTCTTCGCCTATCTGGTGCGATTCCTCGCAGTCTCCGTGAACACCGTCGAGGCGGGCCTCTCCAAGCTCGGCCGCAGCATGGACGAAACCGCCCACTCCCTGGGCTGTTCCCCATCCCGGGTGCTGCGCCGGGTACATCTGCCGCTCATGCGGGGGAGCCTGCTGACGGCGGCGCTGCTGGTATTCGTGGACGTCATGAAGGAGCTGCCGGCAACGCTCATCCTCCGGCCCTTCGATTTCAACACCCTCGCCGTACGCGCTTACGAGCTGGCCACCGACGAGCAGCTCGCCGCCGCTGCGCCCGCTGCGCTCGCTATCGGCGCAGCCGGGCTCGTGCCGGTTATACTGCTCAGCCGCTCCATCGCTCATTCACGCCCGGGACACCGATAAGGATGCTCGAACTCGATCACGTGACCGTGACCTACGGCGATCACCCCGCCGTGGTCGACTTCAGCCTCTCGCTGGAACAGGGCCGCATCGGCTGCCTGCTGGGGCCGAGCGGTTGTGGCAAAACCACCGTGTTGCGGGCGATCGCCGGTTTCGAGCGACCCGCCCGGGGCGCGATCCGCCTCGGCGGGGAGATAGTCAGCGACACAGGCTTCGTGCTCCCGCCGGAACGCCGCCGCGTCGGCATGGTCTTCCAGGATCTCGCCCTGTTCCCGCACCTGCGCGTTTGGGAGAACATCGCCTTCGGGCTCGAGGGCAAGAGTCGCGGCGCACGGCGCCGGCGCGTCGAAGAGCTGCTCACGCTCATGGGGCTGCCAGGGGTCGGGGAACACTATCCCCACCAGCTATCCGGCGGGCAGCAACAGCGGGTCGCCATCGCGCGGGCGCTGGCTCCTCGGCCGATGCTGCTGATGCTCGACGAGCCGTTCTCCAGCCTCGACCCCGAGCTGCGGGAACAGCTACCCAAGGAACTGCGCGACATCTTTCGTGAAGACGGGGTCACCGTGCTCCTGGTCACCCACGACCAGCAGGAGGCGTTCGGCATGGCCGACGAGATCGGCGTCGTGCGTGCCGGCTGCCTGGAGCAGTGGGCGGCGGCGTATTCGCTCTATCATCGACCCGAGACCCGATTCGTCGCCGATTTCGTCGGCGAGGGCGTCATGATTCCGGGCCGGGTCGTCGACGAGCACGAGGTCGAGACCGAAATCGGGAGCCTGAAGGGGACCCTGCCGGCGAACTGTACACCGGGCACACGGGTGGACATCCTTCTGCGGCCGGATGACGTGGTCCACGACGACGCCAGCCCGATGAAGGCGCGCATTGTCGACCGCACTTTCCGGGGCGCGCAGTTCCTTTATACGCTCGCGCTGGAAAGCGGCCGCCACATTCTCTGTCTGGCCACGAGCCACCATGACCACCCACCGGGCGAGCTCATGGGCATTCGCCCGGAGCTGGATCACCTGGTGGTGTTTCCCGAGCAGACCGGCTCAGCGGCCGTCGGGTGACCACGGCTCGGCGTGCAGGCGGAAGTCGATGACCATGGGATCGGCGACGCGCAACGCACCGCCGAACGCCGCGAACGGCGTCAACCCCAGCTCTTCATGGCGCACGGCGATACGTCCCTCCACCACCAGCGCATCCTTCGCACGGGTCAGCGCCACGGGAACCGATAGCGAGCGCCGCCGGCCGCCGAGCCAGACCGTGAACCGCGCCACCGGCCGGGGTGGCGCACCGGTCAGGGCCGCAAGCGATACGCGCACCCGGGGGTAACGCTGCGCGTCGAGTACACTGGCCCCGCGGAGATTCTCTTGCGTCGCGGCGCGGGCACTCGGCGGCGGCTGTTCCCCGAAGAACGACTCCCAGCCGCGCCGCGCACCGGGCGGATCGGCCACCAGCTCAGTCACCGGGACGCTGAGATCCGCCCGCGCCGAACGCCAGTCGCCCCGTCGCCAACCAAAATAGCCGGTCATGTCGTTCGCGGCGATCACGTGATTGTGGCCCGCCTCACCAAGCGCGCCGGCGCGATACAACACCACCCACAGCCGCGACCGGTCCGCATCGATTCGGTAGACCGGCTCGCCTCCAGCGGCGAGCGCGTGGTAGGTAGTGACGGGAATCGGCGGCGGTGTATCGCCGTCGGCGGGCGTCGACGGCGGGCGCGACAGGCTCGTGCAGGCGGCGAGCAGACAGGCGGTCAGCATTGCGACGATCCGGTATCCGCGACGCGCTATCGGTTTCGACATGGATCGAACCTCCTCCAGATGCATGTTCCGCCGCCGCCGACTTCTAGTAAGATGGCAACGGTTTTCTTCCCCCACCAGTGCCAGGGCTCATGAGCTACGAACGCGACAACATCCGCCGCATGGCCGGTTACGTGCCGGGCGAGCAGCCGCAGGCCGCCGACGCCATCAAGCTCAATACCAACGAGAACCCGTATCCGCCCAGCGAGGCGGTGATGACCGCGTTGCACGAGGTGCCGGCGGAAGCCCTGCGTCGCTACCCTTCGCCCACCAGCGCGGGTTTCCGCCGCACGGCGTCGGAGCTACACGACGTGCCCCCCGAGCACATCGTGGCGACCAACGGCGGGGACGAGTTGTTACGCCTGGCGATCACCACGTTCGTCAATCCCGGCAGCCCGGTGGGCGTCGCCGAGCCGAGCTATTCGCTCTACCCCGTACTGGCCGCCATTCACGGCTCACCGGTGGTGCGGGTCGCGCTGGACGAGCACTGGCGGCCGACCCCCGATTTCGCCGAACGCATGAACCGCGAACGGGTGCCACTCACCTTTCTGGTCAACCCGCACGCGCCCTCCGGCACGCTGCTGGAGCCGGATGCCATTGCCCGTATTGCCAAAGGTCTCGGTGGTGTACTGGTCGTCGATGAAGCCTATGTGGACTTCGTCGATCCGGCGCTCGAGCACGACGTAGTCGCGTTGACCCGAGAGCTCGACAATCTGCTGATTCTGCGCACGCTGAGCAAGGGTTACTCCCTCGCCGGACTGCGCTTCGGTTACGGCATCGGCTCGCGGGCCCTCATAGACCCTATCGCCCAGAAGACTCGCGACAGCTACAGCGTCGATGCTGTCGCCGAGCGCGTGGCGATAGCCGCGTTGCGCGATCACGATCATGCCGCCGATACCTGGACCCAGGTTCGCGAGGAACGTACGCGGCTGGCCGACCGCCTGGCAGCCCTGGGCCTGGAGAGCCTTCCCAGCCAGACCAACTTCCTGCTGGCACGGGTGCCCGAGAACTTCGCCGGCGGCGCCGCCGAAGTTCACCGGCATCTGCGCGAGCGCGGGATTTTCGTCCGGTATTTCGATCACACCGGGCTGCGCGATCGGCTGCGTATCAGCGTGGGCACCCCGGCTCAGAACGACAGCCTTCTGCGGGCACTCGCCCAGCTACGGCACTGATGCACCACCCGCTGCAACAGGTGGCGGGTGGAAAGTCTCGAGTGAAAGGATCCAAGTGGCACATCCCGTGCCACGGCAATGCGCCTGCAGCGTCCCGCGGAGGTGCTGCACGGAAATTGGCGCGTTCACCCCGGCACTTTCGACATGGCCGGCTGCAGATATCTTGACGACACTCAAGGTCCCGGGGCCCACGGCCGATAACCTGTGCGGAATCGGATAACAACGCACAGGAGGTCACGGTGCGCAGGCTCTTCACCACCAGTATCCGCAACAAGCTGTTGCTGAACACGGGCACCGGCACCGGGCTCGTGCTCCTCGCGACACTCGCGGCCATGTTCGTGACGTGGCAGAGCCTGCAGACCTACCAGGGGCTACTGGGCCGCTCGGTGGCCATCCAGGAACGTCTCGCCGCCGTGGAACGCGCCCTCGACCAGCAGCTTCTCGCATGGAAGGACATCCTGCTGCTCGGCTCGGACCCGGCCCGCGAGCGTGCCGTCGAACGATTCGAGCGTGCCGCCGACAAGGTCCAGCGCGAAGCGTCGGCGTTGGGCGAGAGCCTGAGCGACACCGAGCGCGGCGGCGAGCTGGTCGCCGAGCTCAAGGCCCAGCATGAAGAAATGAACGCCGGCTACCGCGAAGGCCTGACGATGTTCGTCGACTCCGGCTTCATCCAGCTCACCGCCCAGGCAACGGTCGAAGGTCTTGCCGGGCCGCCCCGGAAAACGCTCGATGCACTCAAGACGTACGTTGAGAACCAACTGCAGGGGCTTGCCACGCGTACTGGCGAGCGCGCGCTCGACAACCTCCTCATCTGCCTCGGTGCCATGCTCGTCGCCGTGGTCATTGCCTTCTGCGTGTTCCTGCTGCTGCTACGCCGCAGCGTCACGCGTCCCGCTCATGCCCTGGTGGACAACCTCGAGCGAATGGCCGCCGGGGACTTTACGCAGCCCGTACCCCGGCACACGGAGGACGAGCTCGGCCGCGTCGCACGCGCCGCGGAGCAGCTGCGACAGGACATGGGCGCCCTCATCGGCCGGGTGCACAGCGCCGTGCAACAGCTCGGGGAGTCGGCGGAACAGGCCGCGGCCGTCGCTGAACACAACCGGACCGCAGTCAAGAGCCAGCAGCAGGAGACCGACCAGGTCGCCACGGCCATGAACGAAATGTCCGCGACGATCCAGGAGGTCGCGCGCCACGCGGGCGAGGCCTCGGAGTCCGCCACCGCGGCATCCCATGAGTCCGCTACGGGACGCAAGGTCGTGGAGGCGACCGTGCGGGACATCGACCAACTGGCCACGCGCATCGAGGAGGCCGGCAAGGCGGTCGAGCAGCTCGACGAGCACAGCACGGCTATCGGCTCGGTACTCAACGTCATCCGCGAGATCGCCGAGCAGACCAACCTGCTCGCCCTTAACGCCGCCATCGAAGCGGCACGCGCGGGCGAGCAGGGGCGCGGCTTCGCGGTGGTCGCCGAAGAGGTGCGGGCCCTGGCGCGGCGCACCGCCGAATCCACCGAGGAGATCCAGCGCACCATCGAGGCACTCCAGTCGGGGAGCCGGCACAGCGTCTCGCTGATGAGCGCGAGCCGCGAAGGAGCGGCAAGCACCGTGGAGCAGGCGCGCGGAGCCGGCGAAGCACTGGGACGCATCGATGAGGCGGTGGCCCGGATCGGCGAGATGAACACCCAGATCGCGAGCGCCACCGAGCAGCAGTCCTCCACCTCCGAAGAGATGAACCGCAGCATCAGCCACATTGCCCAGGTCGCGGACGACAGCGCGGAAGCGGCATCGGAGACCACCCGGGCGAGCCAGTCGCTCAAGGATCTAGCCGAAGAGCTCCGCGGCCTCGTCGACCGCTTCCAGGTCGCCGACGCGCGCTGACCCCGCGACGGCCGCCGGCGGTTCCGCCGGCGGCTCGCTACGACCGATACCCATCCCGCCCTTCCCGTTCCCCGCGACACCGGCACAGTCGCACCGAAGGACCGCTTTCAACGCTACCGCAACGGCCGTGAATAGCGAGTATTGACAGTCTCTTTTTTTATTTGAACGTTGAACTAAAAACAACCCCGCCTTAAGCTCCCGCTAAGCTGGTCACTACGGCTGGTGCAAGAAGTACACACTCAGGAGGACCGTATGCACATCGCTGCAAAGTCCGCGGCGCTACTCGGCGCCCTCGGCCTGGCGGCCTCGGCGCAGGCGGACGTCACCGTCGAGCGCGGCCCCACGCCCCTGGAAAATGGCGACGCCACTGCCGTCCGGGACATTCAGCTACGCAACGACCACCTCGTTGCATCCATTGCCGTTGATTCGGCTCCGCCCTGGGGCGTCGCCCCGGGCGGCATCATCGACGCGGCGCCCGTACGCGACGGCGAGGCGTTGCGCGACAAGGTCTCGCTCATCGACTTCATTCCCAACAACTGGTCGAGCTGGCCGACCTCCTATCAGCGCTTCGAAGTCGTGGAGGATGGTCCGCAGCGCGGGGTCATCCGCGTGACGCGCGACTGGGAGGCGGTGGTTCTGACAACCACCTACACGCTCGAGGCGGACTCGGACCGCATTCACGTGGTCACCGAAATGGCCAATGAAGGGGACAAAACGTACGAGGACATTCTCTCCGGCTATGTCATGTGGCCGGATGGCGGTCACCTCTTCGGGCCGGCGGGTATGCACGGCACTGAAGAGGGCCCGGCGGATTCGGCGTTCGCAGACTGGTCCGCCGCCTACGACGAAGACTGGGGATTCGCCCTGCATGCCCCGTACATGAGCTACGTCGATTACGACGCCCGAGATCTCTATCTCGGCCACGATCTCGCCCCGGGCACCTCTCGCACGTTCGAGGGCTGGATTCAGATCATGCCCGACGGCAGCATCGCCCGTGCCGCGGAAGCGGAAATCGAACGCAAGGGGCTCCCTGCCGGGACGGTGTCCGGTGAAGTGCGTACCGCCGGCGGGGAACGGGTTGCCGCTCCCGTGATCGTGGCCGAGCGCGACGGCGAGCCGTATACCTGGACCATGGGCGAGGACGGTCGCTACCGCCTGCGTCTGCCCGCCGGGGAATACGAGGTTTATGCCACCGCGCGCGGCCACGCCGACAGCGAGCCCGTCCCGGTCACCGTCACCGCTGACGGCGAGCACGATGTCGCCTTCGACGACCTGCGCGCGCCCGGCACGGTGCGTTTCGAGGTCACCGGTGCCGAGACCGGCGACGTCCTGGATGCGCGCCTGTCCATCGCCGAGGGTCAGACCCCGCTAGTGGGCTTTCTGGGTAAGAAGACCTACTTCACCGAGCTCGATCGGCCCGGCGTGCGCGAGGTCTCCATCGCCCCGGGGGAGTACGTGTTCGAAGTGGCGCACGGCAAGGGCTTCCTCGCCCGGGCCCAGTCGGTGCCGGTGACCGTGCGCGCCGGGGAGACGACGACCCGGACAGTGAGCATCGAGCGACGAACCATGCCGAACGATCGTGGCTGGTACGCTGCCGACATGCACCATCACTCGGACGTGCTCGATGGCTTCACGGCCCCCGAGTACGTGGTGCGCTCCCAGCTCGCGGCCGGTCTCGACCTCACCCTGCTATCGGACCACGACACCACCGCGAATCTGGAACGAACCGCGGCGCTGTCGGCCAGTCGCGACGTGCCGTTCATTCCGTCCATCGAGATCTCCGCGTCCTGGGGTCACTTCAACCCCTACCCCATCGACCCGGCGGCCGATTACACCCTCAACTCCGGCGAGGCGCCCGTCCAGGAAATCATCGCGCAGCGCGAGAAACTGGGTGCCGAGGCCATACAGATGAACCATCCGTACATCAAGTACGGCTACTACACGAACGCAGAGAACGGCACGGCCTCGGGTGGCTATTTCCCGCGTTTCGACCTAATGGAAGTGAACGCCGACGGCGAGCACGAAAAGACACTCCGCAAGGCATGGGATCACTGGAGCCATGGAGAGCGGGTCTACCTGAGCGCCGGCTCCGACGTTCACGATGTCTGGAAGAACCGCTCCGGCGAAGTGCGAGCCTACGCGCGCGTCCCGGGTGAGTTGAACGCCGAGGCTTTCGTCACCGCCCTGCGTGATGGCCACGCCTTCGTGACGTTCGGGCCGATGGTCTACCCGGACGTGGACTTCGGCGACGACCTCCGGGTCGCCCAGGGCGAGCCGGTGACGCTCGGGTTCGATCTGGCGGCGGCGAACGGTCTCCAGGCGATTCGTGTGGTCGGCGACGGCGGCGACGTGGTCGCCGAACAGTCCTTCGACGACGCGCCAGTGAGGGCACGCTCGACGTTCGAGCTTCCCGCTGCCGGCGATACCTTCTACGCCGTGGTGGTCGAGGACGCCGAGGGCAAGAAGGCGTACTCCAACCCGATCTGGGTGGACGCCATGGCGCACCGCCCCGCCCCCGGGAACGACGACGAGGGCTGACGGCCCACCTTGAGCGGGGTGCTGCGGTGCCCCGCTCCACCCGCCCGACCGCCCCTTCCACGCCCCCCTTGTCCCCTCGTTTCCGCAGGGCTAGGATTGCCGAAATATCCCCGTCATGTGGGCGACCCCATGCGCCTCGACACCCAGCCGGACCAGCCCGCACAGGTGGACGCCAAGCATGCACGCTGGGTCTCCTCGCCGACCCTGGGTGTCCAGCGCTGCCTGTTCGAGGGTAGCGGCAGCGAGAGCGTACCGGCGACGAGTCTCGTTCGCTATGCGCCCAAGAGCGAGCTTGCCGAAACGGGCACGGTGGGTTGCGAGGAATTTCTCGTCCTCGAAGGCGTTCTGTCGGATGACAGCGGTGCCTACCCGGCCGGCACCTATGTGCGTAATCCGCTAGGCGGCAGTCACCGCCCCCGTACCGGTCCGGGCTGCCTGGTGCTGTTCAAGCATTCCGCAATGGAAGCCGGCGACGACATGCGGGTGCGCCGCCACACCGCCGATCCCCGCCTGTGGCAACCGGGTCCGGCGCCCGGAGTACGCGCGCTCTACCTGCACCGCTTCGACAGGGAGGAAACCCTGCTCCTCGAGCTGGCCCCCGGTGCCGCACTGCCGTCACGGGATCTTCCCGGCGGCGAGGAGCTGTTCGTGTTGATCGGCGAGTGTCATGACACGGGCGGGACCTATGGCCGGCACGTGTGGCTGCGCCAGCCCACCCGAGCCCGCGCGCCACGGCTGCAGACCGACTACGGCTGCCGACTGTTCGTCAAGCGTGGCCACCTGAGACCGGGCTGACCCCCCCTGCCGGCGGTTCCTCCGGTAGAATGGTCGCCAGCTACCGATAGGAGGGACCATGCAAAGAATCTGCGTGTACTGCGGTTCCAACGCAGGCCGTGACCCGTACTACCGGGAAGCCGCGGGAGCGCTCGGCGAAGCGCTCGTCGCGCGCGGCCTGGGCGTCGTGTACGGCGGTGCAGCCATAGGGCTCATGGGCACCGTGGCGGATGCGGCGCTCGCCGCCGGCGGCGAGGTCATCGGAGTCATGCCCGAGACGCTCCTCGCCCGTGAGATCGGGCATCGCGAATTGACCGAGTTCCGCGTGGTGCAGTCGATGCACGAGCGCAAGGCCCTGATGGCGGAGCTCTCGGACGGCTTCATCGCACTGCCCGGTGGTCTCGGCACCTTCGAGGAGCTCTTCGAGATCCTGACGTGGGCACAGCTCGGCTTTCACCGCAAACCCTGCGCCCTGCTCAACGTCAACGGCTACTACGATCAGCTCGTCGGCTTCCTGGACCACGCCGTGGATACCGGCTTCCTGCGCCGGGGTAACCGTGACATGCTTCTCGTGGAAAGTGACGCGGAGCGCCTGCTGGAGCGCTTCGCCGGGTACGAGGCCCCGCGGGTCACCCAGTGGATCGACCAGGAAAGCCTATGACCGCCATGACACCGGTGGATCGGCAGCATCTCACGCGTGCCATCGATCTCGCCGTGCAGGCGCGCCAGGCCGGTGACGAGCCCTTCGGGGCGGTACTTGCCGACGCGGCCGGCCGGATGTTGGCCGAGGACCGCAACACGCAGAACAACGATGCCGACCCCAGCGCCCACGCCGAGCTCAACCTGCTTCGTCATCTCGACGAGGATGCGCGCGGGGCGCTCGCCGGCGCGACAATGTACGCCAGCGGTGAGCCGTGTCCCATGTGCGCGGCGCTGATCTACCAGTGCGGTATCGATCGCGTGGTGTTCGCGGTCGGTGGCGCCCGCTTCCGCGAGCTCACCGGCGGCGACAGTGACCATCTCCACCTCACTTGCGCGGAAGTGATGGCCCGCGGGGAGCGGGCCGTGGAGGTCATCGGTCCCGCCCCCGGCGGCGAGGGCGAGGCCGTCTTTCGCTGAGTAGTCGCCGCCCGCCTCAGCGCACGTACGCGTGCCCGGAACGCTGCGCTGATGCGGGGGCTGTCAGGGCACGGTTCTGCGCCGCGCCGGCCTCGTCACCACCGATCTCGTCGAGATCCGGGTACCAGGCCAGCAGCCCCGTGACCAGCGCCATACCATCGGCATGCAGATCCATGCGCTTGACGTCCACGTTGGACAGGGTATCGCAGGCCTGGTGATAGCATGGATCGTAGGGCTCGCCGGCCGTTCCACCGAATCGTTCGGCCTCCTCCTCGGTCTTGACCACTTCGGCCCCGGTGAACAGTCCGCCGAAGGGAATGCCGGCTTCGAAGAACGCGGCATAGTCCGAGCGGAAGCTGATCTCCGTGGGCGCATGGGGTTCGCCACGACCATTGAAGTAGTGCTCGAACAGCGCCTCGATCTCCCCGGAACCGGGCGGCCCCGCCAGGCCGAACGCCGAGCCGTCGCCGTCATAGATCAGGTTCACCCCGTTGGGCGAGCCGATCATGTCGAAGTTCAGGTAGGCGCCGATTCGCTCGAGCTCGGCATCATCGAGATTCTCGACGTAGTGGTTCGACCCCAGCAGACCGGATTCCTCCGCGCCCCACCAGGCGAAACGCACACGGTTGGCGGTGTGGCTGCGCTGCATCAGCAACGCCAACTCGAGAATCGCGGCGCTGCCCGACCCGTTGTCGTTGATACCCGGCCCGTCTATCACGGAATCGAGATGGGCCCCGACCATGACGGTGCTGTCGGGATCGCCGCTGCGCGTCTCGGCAATGACGTTGTACGTCTCGGTCATCTCACGTGTCACGTCCGCCATCATGTGCAGGGTGAGTCCCTCCGTGGCGGCCCAGCTCTCACCTAGCCCGTAGGTGGCGAACAACACCGGAATGCCACCGCTGTAATCGCCACCCAGCGTGGCATTGATCAGTCCGGTGCGATCATCCGTGTCGCCCTGGTTGAAAATGATGGCACCGCTGGCGCCCGCAGCCGCGGCATTCTCCGCCTTCTGGCCGAACGCGCAGGCGCCGCGCTGGATCAACGCGATGTTGCCGGCAGGGAAATCCGCGAAATCCTCCGTCTCGCAACCGCTGGTTGAGCTGTTGCCACGCCCGAGATCGAGGTCCACCGGTGTCACCGTGGCTTCCGCCTCGCCCGGGTCGGTCTGGGAGAGCATCGCGAAATCCGTGTTGCGCTCGTAGACCGTGTCCGCCGGCGCTGTCTGCTGCAGGCTCGCGTCGTGGGGGTAGAACGCCAGGAACTCGAACGGCTGGACGTCCACCTCATAGCCCGCGGCCAACAGTTGATTGCGCACGTAATCCACGGAGCTGCGGTAACCCGGCGTCCCGGAAGCCCGGTTGCCGTCATTGGCGTTGGCAATGTCCTGGAGCATCTGCAGGTGTTCGTGGACGTTGTCGCCACGCATGCACAGGGCGAGGCCCAGGGGGCTGCTGCTCAACCCGCCAGCTCGGCAGGCGCGATCCCAACCGGGCGGTGGTTCGCCGCGATCCGGCGGCAGGGCCTGGCTTGCGGGTGCGAAGCTCGTGACCAGCGCACCCACGGCCAACGCGTGCTTCCATTGCATGAGGGCTCCTCCATGCTGTTGTTGGTATATCCGGGGGCGGATGCCCCCTGACCTTCCTGGCTCGTCCCCCCTCGATTCCGCCACCGCCGGCAACTGCCGCCGGTGGACATGGCGGAAACTAGCAGCGATCCCGAACGGCGCAACGTCGCCATTGCCAATCCGGGCAGCCCGTCACATTCGCCGCCCGGTCCTGCGGGCACAGGCCGCGGCATCCATGTCGTCAACGAGCGAATTGTTCTAACATGGACAGAATGCGGATTCGCCGGGGCGCGCGGATGTCGACGCGCCTCCCGGGCCGGCAGAACAGGAGGAATCGACATGCTGCGCACCGCCTTCCGCCGAACCCTCGCCACCTTGGCTGCCGCGGCGGTGTCCGCCATGGTGCTGCCAACCGCTGCATCAGCGGCAGGGCTGCTCGAGCAGATCAACAGCGAAGGCCGGATCCAAGTAGGGCTCGAAGGCACATATCCGCCGTTCAACTACCAGGACGAGAGCGGGGAACTGGTGGGTTTCGAGGTGGATTTCGCCCGGGCGCTCGCCGGGGAACTGGGCGTGGAGGCCGAGTTCGTGCCCACCAAGTGGGACGGCATGCTCGCCGGCCTGGACACCAAGCGATTCGACGTCATCGTCAATCAGGTGACCATTACCCCGGAGCGACGGAAGAAGTATGATTTCTCCGAGCCCTATACGATCTCGGGGATGCAGATCATCGTCCGCCAGGGGATGCAGGACGAGATCGACGGGCCCGCCGACCTCGCCGGCCGGGCGGTCGGCGTGGGCCTGGGCACCAACTATGAGCAGTGGCTCAATGAGAACGTGCCCGAGGCCCAGGTGGAGACTTACCAGGACGACCCCTCGAAGCTGCAGGACCTGCGCGTCGGCCGCATCGACGCGGTGATCAACGACAAGCTCATGGTCGGTTTCCTCATGGAGAAGTCGGACGGCCGTATCGTCGCCGCCGGCGAGCCGTTCGCCACGCAGCGCGTGGGCGTGGCCCTGCGCAAGGGCAACGACGATCTGCTCGCCGCCGTCAACGAGGCGATCGCCGACCTCCGTGAAAGCGGCGAACTGGCCGAGATCTCGGAGAAGTGGTTCGGCATCGACGTCACCCAGTAAAATCCCCGTCCAGTGATCGAAAACCTGCAACTCGTCTTTCAGTCCGCGCCCTTCCTCCTGAAGGGCGCGCTTTATACCATCGGTCTGAGCGTCGGCGGCATGCAGCTGGGGCTCGTTCTCGGCTTCTTGCTGGCACTGATGCGGCTATCGCCGCTGCGCGTGCTACAGGTTACGGCCCGCATTTACACGTCGTTCATCCGCGGCACGCCGTTGCTCGTTCAGCTCTTCCTCATCTACTACGGGCTGGCTCAGTACGGTCTGCGCCTCGACCCCATAACGTCCGCGCTGATCGGCTTCACCTTCAACATCGGCGGTTATACGGCGGAAATCCTGCGCGCGGCCATCGCCTCCATCGACCGGGGCCAGTGGGAAGCGGCCTATTCCATCGGCATGTCCCCCGTACAGGCGATGCGCCGGGTCATCGTCCCCCAGGCCGCCCGCGTCGCACTGCCGCCGCTGGGCAACACCTTCATCAGCACGGTCAAGGACACCTCCCTGGCCGCCACCATCCAGGTGCCCGAGCTCTTCCGCCAGGCGCAGCTCATCACCGCGCGTACCTATGAGGTCTTCGCCATGTATCTGGCTGCCGCGTTCTGCTACTGGGTGCTGTCCACCGGATTGTCGTGGCTGCAGAACCACCTCGAGGCACGCGCCACCCGCCACACGCGAGCGAGCTGAACCGCCATGAGCATGATCGAGCTTCGCGGCCTCACCAAGCGATTCGGACCCAATGAAGTACTCCGGCACATCGACCTGGACGTGGACCGCGGCGAAGTGCTGGCCGTGGTCGGCCCGAGCGGTTCCGGCAAGACCACCCTCCTGCGCTGCCTGAACTGCCTGGAGGCGCCCAGTGATGGCCGCATACGTGTGGGCGACATAGAAGTCGCCGGCGACCGCCCGCTGACAAGGCAGAAGCATGCAGTGCGGCGCTTGCGCCAGCACGTCGGCTTCGTCTTCCAGGGGTTCAACCTGTTTCCGCACCGAACGGCCCTGGAAAACGTCACCGAAGGCCCCATCGTGGTCAAACGGGAACCCCGCGAGAGCGCAGAACGCCGCGGCCGCGCCATGCTCGAGCGCGTCGGACTCGGCGACAAGGCGGATGCGTACCCGGCCCAGCTCTCCGGCGGTCAGCAACAGCGTGTCGCCATCGCCCGGGCGCTGACCATGGAGCCGGATGTCATCCTCTTCGACGAACCCACCTCGGCGCTGGACCCGGAGCTCGTCGGCGAGGTGCTCGCGGCGATCCGGGACCTCGCCCGCGAGCACCGCACCATGGTCATCGTCACCCACGAAATGGCATTCGCGCGGGACGTCGCCGACCGTGGCCTGTTCATGGCCGACGGCCAGATCGTGGAGCAGTCAGCGGCCCGGGACCTCTTCACCGCACCGCGCGAAGAGCGCACGCGGCGATTCCTGCACAAGCTGCTCAACGCAGGGCAGGCGCCGCAGCACGACGACACCGCGCCCCCGCAGTGACGCCGGCGATGTATGCACCACCGATGCCGAGCGAGCCGTGACGACTGCCCGGGATCTCGCGGATTTCCTGGAGCACGCGCGGGACACCGACGGTGCGCACCGGCGGCTCGTCGTGGTGCCGGCCACGCAACTGCCCACTGACCTCGCCGCCGCGCTGCCCACGGGGAGCGTGGTCGTCGCCACCACCGCCATAGACGGGCACCGCCACGTGATGCCCCGGCAGGTGCGTTCGCTGCTGGGGAGCGAACACCGGGACGCCGTCCTGGATGCGCGTGACGGCCTCGACCTGGACGCCTTCGCCGTCCTCGCCGGCACGCTACGCGGGGGCGGTCTGCTGGTCCTCCTCGCCCCGGACCTGGCCGCCTGGAGTACGCACGCCGACGCCGCCATTGCCCGCCGGCTGTCTTGGCCAAATACGCCCGCCGACTGTGCCCCGCACTTCCGCGACCGCCTGGTGGAATTGTTGCGAAGCGATCCCGCCGTGGGCGTGTTCCCGGACCGACCGCCAGCTCCCCCCGAATGCGGCGGCGCGACGGCGACGACACCACAGGATCCGGATTGCGCGACGGCCGACCAGGAGGCGGCGGTGGCCGCGGTCCTGAAAACCGCACGAGGACACCGGCGTCGCCCCAGTGTGCTCACGGCCGACCGCGGCCGGGGCAAGAGCACGGCGCTGGGTATCGCGGCTGCACGCCTGCTCCAAGGTGGCATGACGCGACTGCTGGTCACAGCGCCGAGCCGCGATGCGGCCGAGACGCTCCTTGCCCACGCGGCCGCTGGCGCCGATGCAGGGGGTATCCGGTTCCTCCCGCCCGACGAACTACTGCGCCATCACCACCCCGCCGACATGCTGTTCGTCGACGAAGCGGCCGGTTTGCCGGCGCCAATACTCGAGACCCTGCTCACACGCTACTCGCGCATCGCATTCGCAACGACCACCCATGGCTACGAAGGCACCGGTCACGGATTCCGGATACGCTTTCGTGCGGCGCTGGATCGTCTCACGCCGCAATGGCGGGATGTGACGCTCACCCAGCCGATCCGCTGGGCATCCGGCGATCCGCTGGAGTGCTTCACCACGCGGGCACTGCTGCTGGACGCCGAGCCACACGCCCTGCCGGCCACTGGGCCGGTCGGTCGCCTGCACGCCAGCGAGCTGGACCGGCGAGACCTGACACAGGACGACGCCGCGCTGCGCGCTTTCTTCGGTCTTCTCGTGGACGCGCACTACCAGACCCGCCCCGAGGACATCCGTCAGGCCCTGGAGGCGCCCGATGCCCGCCTGTGGGCCGTGCGCGACGATTCCGGTAGCGTACTTGCGGCGGCGATAACGCTGGATGAGGGTGATCTGCCCCGCGACCGGGCCTCGACCATCTCCCGCGGCGAGCACCGCGTCCGCGGCCACCTGTTCGCCCAATCACTCGCGGCACACGCCGGGCTGACGGCGGCTGTCGAGCTGCGATTCCGCCGGGTCCATCGTATCGCGGTGCACCCGGGCGCGCGTCGCGCCGGCATCGGCCGCCAGCTCGTGAACGCTATCCAGGAGGCGGCCCGGGGCGACGGCCGCGATGCCCTGGCCACCGCATTCGGCGCCACGCCCAAGCTCATCGCCTTCTGGCGCGGATGCGGCCTCTACCCAATCCACGTCGGCAACCGGCGGGACGCAGCGAGCGGCACCCACTCGGTGTTCATGCTCCACGCGCTGAGCGCTGGCGCCACCACGCTGGCGAATGCCGCACGGCACAATCTGGCATCGGACCTCACCTGGCGCCTGGCCGGCATACTGACCCACCTTGATCAACAGGTCGCCGCGGCACTATGCCGCGAGCTGCCGGTGCCACCCCCCGATGCCCGGGATCGCAGCGTCGCCCGGATCTTCGCTGACGGCAACCGCGGACCGGACGATGCCGGTGCCTCGCTCCAGCGGTTGCTGCTCCACGCACTCGCGGCGGGCCACGATACGACGCTGGACGACCCGGCCCGGTATCTCCTTATCGGTCGCTTCCTCCAGCATCACGACTGGCCCGAGCTGGCCCGTGGCGCCAACCTCTCCGGGCGGCGGGCGGTCATCCGGCACCTGCGTCGGGCGGTGGCGGACCTGCTCGAGAGCTGCGGCGCGCACGGGTAGTCTCGCCCTGGCCAGACGACGTACGCCGCGAGCGTGTCCACCCCATGCTTGCGATCCCCGCCGCCGTGCCCAGCGCCTGACCCATGGCGAGCGACATCAACGTAAAGATTCCCGGCACCACGACCACGAGCCCGGTGGGCCCTGTCCCGGCTCCGCCCCAGGCCAGCGCCGCGACAACCACCCAGATCGACACCGCGATCCCGACACGGGCACGGACCGGGCCCGACAGTCCCAGTGCCAGTCCCGCCACCGCCAGCCCGGCGACGCCCACGGACAACAGCCCGCCGGATACGCCCGCGATTGCGGTGATGATACCGCCAATGCCCATACCTGCCGCCACGCCGGGTGGACAGGAAACCGGTCTGCTGCTGCCTGCGAACCGCGCGCTCGCCGGTGTGACGGTCACCGGTCGCTCTGCGCCGTTCACGCCCCGGATCACCAGCCTCTCGGCCGCGACTGCTGTGTCGTCGGCGGCACGAAGCAACCCGCGAACGTCTGCGAGCCGGTGGGCCAGCGCATGAGCCATGCCTGTCCGGCAAGCTGCTGCCCCGCGGCAGCATCCAGAACATCCACGCTATAGAACCATGGCGCCCACGCCGCACCCGCAATCGCCGTTCCGGCGCTCCCCAACCGCTCCAGAGCGGCCGGCACCGGGGTATCGGGCGAAAACGCGACCACCAGCCGGTCACCGGGCTGAGTCGCCACCGCCGCGGCGTGGAGCGTGACCGCCAGTGGCAGCGCATACGCCGCGATCAACACAGCCACGAACCCGCCCGCCATAAGCCAGTGCTTCACGCCGTCACCCTCCTCCTTGTCCGGCTCGGACATGCCGGTGCACGGTCAGTGTCTTGAATGAGAATGTCGCTGCACTTCTGAGCGCCCCGGTGTCGCCAGGCGGCGGCGCGAAGGCGTGGCGGCCCCCATGTCGAGCGACGCCAACACCGCGACGGCGGCGCCATGTCGCACAGAGATACAGCGACATTCTCATTCAGGACACTAGCGTATTAGCCGCCCCAGGTCGTGAGCGATGTCCTCGGCATTGTCCTCGGGACGAATCAGCAGCCTCGCCTGGCCACGTCCGTCGAAGGCGAGCACGCTGCTCCCGTGGGAGACGGGATAGTTGCCGGACTCGTCGCGCTCGCCATATCCGAACGCCGAGCCATATCGGCTCGCCAGCCGGCGCAGCCGGGCCACATCGGCGGTTGCCCCCACGAATTCCGGTCCGAAGGCGTCGGTGTAATCAGCGAGGCGAGCAGGGTCGTCCCGACCGGGATCGACGCTCACGAACAGAACCCGGATCCGCTCGTGTTGTGAGTCCGGGAGTCCGTCGATGGCCGCGCTCAACGTCGCCAGCGTCGTCGGACAGACGTCCGGGCAATACGTATAGCCAAAGAACAGCAGGGTGACGTGACCGCGAAACGCGGCTTCCGTGATGGTACTTCCCCGTTCTCCCGTCAGGGCGAAGTCGAGCCCCGGGAACGCAGCGCCATCCAGTTCACGGGTCCGCCACGTCGGCTCCTGCGAGCAGGCCAGTAACACGACCGCCATCACGGCCGACAACGCCGTTCGCAGTGGCCAATTGCGCCTGGTGCATTCTCCGGCCGGGTGTCGTCGGATCGCACGGCGGTGATGACATCCTCTCATTACGGCCTCGCCCGATCCGATCTCCGGGAACGCTCGTCACCACCGAGGGTAGCCGCAGCGCGCCGCGCTGCAAGCGCGCGGCCTGCCCCGCGCCCCGCGCAGAACGTCACGGTGTGCGCGCGTTGTGACACCGTAACGTTACATTCCGTGACACCCAACGCCGGCCGCGCCGCCGCGATACCGCCCAACGGCCCGCCTGCCGGCATTCCGCAGCCCCACGGACCAACATCCACCACATGGCACGCTCAATGCATCGGTATCATAAGCCCCCCTGATGGGGCCTCATCGTCGCGAGGGGATTGTCACAATGAGCCTGTCCGTAAAAACGCCTCGCAACGGCCAGCGTCGCCAGCGCCGGGCCTCCTCCGCACGGCATGCTGGTAGCCCGGTGGCCAGCGCACTGGACACGCAACGCCTGCTCGAGGACAACCGGCGGCTGGGCGACAGCGGTGGTGTCAGCGAGAACAATCGCCACGCCGGGTTCCGCGCTGCCTTCCGCGATGAGGAAACCGGCAGGGTCGCCCTTCCCCGCTTTCGCGACGGCACACCGGCTCCCATGCACCTGCTCGACGGACTCCCCGATGACTGGGTGCTGCAGCGGGATGCCGCCGGCCGGATAACGGCGTTGAAGCCATCGATAATCGCTGGCTTCCTGCGTGACGGCGATTTTTACACCCGGGAGGAAGCCGCCGAGGCCACCGGCGACTCCTCCCGTTGATGACTAATCCGATTCCAGGTCATGCCACATGTCAGCGGGCCTGTCGGGCGCTCTCGCGGCGTTGCACTCACTCGACGTGAGCCTCGCCACGCCTTCGCGCGCGCCTTGCAGCCGAACCGCACAGCGCTCTGACAGGTGGCATACCCTCCGATTAGTAGCCGTGTGCGCCGCGTGCACGTGCCGCGCGGCACCCCGATGTCACGATTCGTGACACGCACATCACACATTGCCGCCCGGGATACCGCTATTCTGGCGCCTCGATTCAGCCAGCCAGGGATGTCGCCATGTCGCTGACTTCGAGAAACCGCACGCTGCTCGGTCTCTTCACGAGCGCTGCCCTTGTCGCCGGCTGTGCCGGCCATAGACCACACGCCGGTGTCACGGCGGACCTCCAGCCGGTATCGGAACACCTGCGCGCGCAGGCGTACCAGTGCGAAGGCGGCAAGTACATCGTCGTCGAACAGCAGGGGCCGGATGCCGTGTTTCTGTTCCTGCCGGCCCGCAACGTCCGCCTGGAACGCACCGATACAGGCGATGGCCGACGCTATCGCAGCGCGGACGGCATGACACTGCGCACCGCGGCCTCGAAGGCCGTGCTGACGACACCGGATGGCCACCGCTTTCGGTGCCGCGAGCGTCACGCGCGCTCGGTCATCGAGGACGCGAGGCTACGCGGTGTCGACTACTGGGCGCGTGGGGTCGATGCCATCTGGGCGCTGGAGATCGGCCCGGACCGCACGGTATTGTTCACGCGTAGCAACGGCAAACGCCGCTACTTCCCCACCCCCGAGTCCAACGGGGACCCCGGGGCAGGGAACACGCACTATCGCCTGCGTACCGACACCCACGAGCTCGAAATCACCATCGGCGAGCAAGGGTGTGACATGCATGCCGAGCATGCGCCCTACCCCACGACGACCATCCGGCTGACCCTCGACGGCACCGCCCTGCCGCGCGGATGCGGCATGGCGCTTCACTGAGCTTACATCCAGTCCGTCAGCATGAGGCCCAGGCTTGCCCGGGTGCTGACGTGATCATAGTCGACGAGGCCGTCGCCATAGCCGTGGAAGAGCTGCACGTAGCCCTTCATGCCACCCCACAGCGGGTGGCTGTAGTCGAGCTGGACCGCCCCGCGCAGGTCGCCGCTGACATCGAAGTTGCTCCGCAGCATCAGCCCGTAGGTGTGCGGTCCGTCCTTGTAGAACGTCCACACTTCGCCATTGCCGTAGTAGTCCGTGATGCCCGGGTTGTCGTCGTCCTCGTCCGATTCCGGCAGCCGCCACCAGAGCTTCGCGTTCACGGCGAGATCGCCGTTGTCGAACACCGCCCCGGCGATCACCCGGTTCCAGCTCCGGGAGAGGGGGTCCGAGCGGCCGTTGGACATGTGATTCAAACCGAGCGTGAACACGCGCCCGCGCAGACCGAAAAGATCGTAATCGGTGTTGTAGGCATAAATCACCTCGGGCTCGTAGTTGGTTTCGCGAAACGGCGAGGAATCGTCACGATTGTAGGCCTGCCAGAACGACTGCTGCGTGTACGCCACCCAGAGGTCGCCCTGCCGGGAGAACAGGTTCGGCCAGACCTTGGTCTTGAAGCTCACCTGGTATTTGAGCTCGGTACGGTCGAGGCCGTCCTCGAGCACCCCTGCTGACTGGTAGACTTCGTCGTTGGGGCTGGCATTGTACGACAGCGGCAACAGGTAAGTGGGACGGTGCGGCGTGATCACGAAAGGTCCGCGATCGGTCTGCGCCACGAGCTCCCAGCGCTTGGCCATCGCCGACGGCTCCGGCGGCGGAGGCTCGGCCTCCACGGTCTGCGGCCCGGCCCGTCGCTCGGGCAGTAGCTCGTCGGCCGAAACCCCCGTCGGGGTACGCCCCAGGGTGGTGTCGTAGCACGTCAACCGCTCCTGGGGATCCTCCAGTCGGAGACAGCCCTGCAGTTCCTGACTCTCGATCGCACCGCCCAGCCCGTCGGGAGACTCCTGGGCCTGGGCCGCGAATGCTGCGAGCGCAAGCGCGAGACCGGTAAAGTGGTTGGTATTCACGCTCTGACGATCCTTCTGCGAATTGCACATCCCGGCGGGACGCCCATGCGCCGCCGGTGACCCGGTGGCTCATCCTGCCGCAGATCGTGGCCCCGGACCACAACGCGCAGGCAGCGCTGGGCGCCGAAGGCCGCGTCGAGTAAGCTTGCCGGCGGTTAACGACGTCCTGTCGCCGAGCGCTGACAATACCGCGACCCACACGAATGACCAGCGACAAGCCCGAACCATCCGATCCGTGCGCCGTGCCGACCCCGATTGCGCTGTGGGATTCCGGTGTTGGCGGCCTCACCGTCCTGCGGGCATTGCGGCGGGAGCGTCCCGATGCGAACTACCACTATTTTGCCGACAACGCGCATGCGCCTTATGGAATCCGCAGTGCCGATCGCATTCGTGAGCGTGCCGATGCGATCGTCGACTGGTGCACCACCATCGCCGCGGGGGCGCTCGTCGTCGCATGCAACACGGCGACCGCAGCAGCCGTCGAGCACTTGCGCAGCCGGCTCGACATTCCCGTTGTCGGCATGGAACCGGGCCTCAAGCCCGCGACACGACTGACCCGCAACGGCCGGGTGGGGATTCTCGCGACCGCCGGTACCCTGGCGAGCGAGCGTTTTCGCGTGCTGCGGGAACGCTACGCCCGCAGCGTCGAAGTGGTCATCCATCCCTGTCCCGAGCTGGTGACCCTCGCCGAGCGCGGCGAGATCCGCGGCCCTGCCGCACGCGCGGCGGTCACCCGCGCCATCGCCCCCTTTCGCGAGGCCGCAGTGGACACGCTGGTGCTCGGCTGCACCCACTTTCCCCTGTTCCGGCGGGAACTCCAGACTGCCCTGGGCCCCGATGTGCGCCTCGTGGATACGGCATCTGCTGTCGCTCGCCGCACCCTGCACCTGCTGTCAGCCGATATCAACGGATCCGGACGTATCGTGCTGTCGGCCAGCGGGGATCCGTCCGTGCTCGAGGCACTCGCAGAAGCGCAAATGACCGTGCAGGCCCCGTACGACTGACACGCCCGCCGATCACCGTCCGTCCGATCGGCGTCCCCCGGGCCGATCGGTGTGGCCGAGTTCACGGGATGGTGCTATTCGTGTTCTCACGGCTCACTACTCTCAGGAGGCCGTAATGCACGGACGTTACCCGCTACCCGCCGTCATGGCGTTGGCCACCTCGATAATGCTCGGCGCGTGCGCCTCGGCACCGCCACCACCCCCCGGAGACGCGCTGTCCGAAGCGGCGTACGCGATCGAGCAGGCCCGGCAGGCCATCGCCGATGAATCCCGCTCCCTTCCCCTCTACGAGGCCCAGACGAAACTGCAGCGGGCACGCAAGCTCGCCGATGCCGAGGACGACATTTCGGAAAACTATGCCGAAGCACGTCGGCTCGCCGAACGCGCCACCCTCGACGCCCGTCTTGCCGAAGCCGATGCGCGCCGGGTGAAAGCGGAGAATCAGAAGGCCGAGATGCAGGAAAGCCTGGAAATTCTCCGTCGCGAGCTGAAGCTCGAGGAGGGAACCCAATGATACGTCGAAGCCTTCTGACCCTAGGGCTGCTCGCCATGCTCACCGGGTGCGCAACGCAACCCGAGGAGCCCGACGACACCCTCGACGCCGCCGAGGCTGCCATCAGCGCTGCCGAGTCCAGTGCATCCGTGGCGGAGTACGCCCCGGTGGAGCTCGCGAAAGCCCGGGAACGCCTGGACGAGGCCCGGCAGGCACTTGGCGGGGGCGCGCAGCGGCGCGCCGAGCATCTCGCCTACCTCGCCGAGCGGCACGCGCAGATCGCCGTGGCAGCCGCGGCTGCTGCAGAAGCGGAAGCCGTGGCTGGACGTATCGCCAGGGAACGGGAGCAACTGCGCCTGTCACGACGGGAAGAACAAGTGGAACGTCAGCAGCGCGAAATCGACCAGTTGCGCGAGCAACTCGCGGAGCTCAAGCCCCGCGAGACGGAACGGGGCATCGTCCTGACCCTCGGCAACGTGCTGTTCGCGTTCGACAGCGCGCGCCTCACCGAGGCCGCCCAGTCACCGCTCGACCGGCTGGCGGCATTCCTGCGCGAGCATCCCGACCGGCGCATTCGCGTGGAGGGCCACACCGACAGCATCGGCTCACCCCAATACAATCAGGATCTCTCGAAACGCCGGGCCCAGTCGGTCGCCGATGCCATGATCCGGCGCGGCGTCGACCCGGCACGCATGGTCGTGGTCGGCTACGGCGAGAACCGGCCCATCGCGTCCAACGACAGCGAAACCGGCCGCCAGCAGAACCGGCGCGTCGAGTTCGTTATCCTCGACGCGGCATCGTCATGACACCGTAGAAGGGATCAACACCAAGCGCACGAAGGGTACAAAGGGTACGACACGCTGCTGCGGGCACTCACCGCACACCGGTTCGTCCCGCCCTTCGTGTGCTTCGTGGATTGCTCCGTGCACTTTGTGTTGCGAACAATAACTTCTGAGAAGATCCGTATCCCGAGCCATCGGTTAATGGTTCCCTGCAAAACCGGCATAATGGCGGATCGCCCAGTCAACGACGGGAGCCCGCCTTGAGCGACGACGTCATCCGCATCCGCGGCGCACGCCAGAACAACCTTCGCGACCTGGATCTCGACCTGCCTTTGGGGGAGCTGGTGGTCGTCACCGGCGTGTCCGGCTCCGGCAAGTCGTCGCTCGCCTTCGATACCGTGTACTCGGAGGGGCAACGCCGCTATGTGGAGACATTCTCCCCCTACGCGCGGCAGTTCCTCGACCGCATGGACAAGCCCGCCGCGGACCGTATCGACGGCATACCGCCGGCCATCGCCATCGACCAGACCAACCCGGTGCGCACCTCCCGCTCCACGGTGGGCACCATGACCGAGCTCAACGACCATCTGAAGCTACTCTACGCGCGCGCCGCCACTCTCTACTGCAACGGCTGCGGGCGCCATGTCCAGCGGGACAGCCCCGACGGCATCTTCGCGCGCCTGCTCGAACGGGCCCCGGAAGAACGCGCCGTGATCCGCTTCCGCATCCACGTACCGGAGAATTTCAGCGCCGGGGAAATCCGCCAGCTCCTCGAGCGCCAGGGCTATACCCGGATCGAGGATGACAACGGCGCGTTGACGGTCACCCAGGACCGGGTCCGTCTCAGCGAGGATCGGCGCGATCGGATCGTGGAGGCGCTCGAAGCGGCGTTGCATCATGGGCGCGGCCATGTCGCCGTGCAGATCCTCGACGCCGGCCGGAACGTGGTCGCGGTGCACCGCTTTTCCTCGCAGCTACACTGCCCCGACTGCAACATTCATTACCGCGAACCGCAGTCGAATCTGTTCTCGTTCAACTCCCCCATGGGGGCCTGCGATCACTGTCGCGGCTTCGGCCGCGTTATGGGGATCGACTACTCCCTGGTCATACCCGACCCACGTCTAAGTCTCTCCGAGGGCGCGATCCGCCCGTGGCAGTCCGGGCAGTCGGCGGAATGCCAGCGCGATCTCATGCGCTACGCCAGGCGTCGCGGCATTGCCACCGACGTGCCCTGGCAGGAGATGGACGAAAGCGAGCGCGACTGGGTGATCGACGGCGAGGGCGACTGGGACGAGCCTGACACCTGGTACGGCGTGCAACGCTATTTCGACTGGCTGGAGTCGAAGGCCTACAAGATGCACGTGCGCGTGCTGCTGTCGAAATACCGCAGCTACGATCTCTGCCCCGTATGCCACGGCGCGCGCCTCAAACCCGAAGCCCTCGCCTGGCGGCTCGGCTCCCGGAATGACGCCGACGCCGTGCTCGGCAGCGAGCAGCGCTTCCGGCCCCATGGCGCCACGCTGGCGCCGGAGCGTCTGGCCACGCTGCCCGGACTCAATGTGCACGACCTCATGCGCCTGCCCATCGAGCGCACCTACCGGTTCTTCCAGGACGTATCGCTGCCCGCGCCCCTGGACGAGGCCGCAGAGCTGCTGCTCGAGGGCATTCGCTCGCGCCTGCGCTATCTCACGGAGGTGGGGCTCGGCTATCTCACCCTCGATCGCCAGTCACGCACGCTATCCGGCGGTGAGGTTCAACGCATCAACCTCACCACCGCGCTCGGCACGTCGCTGGTCAATACGCTGTTCGTGCTCGACGAGCCCAGCATCGGCCTTCATCCACGGGACATGCAGCGCATCGTCGAGATCATGCACCGACTGCGCGACGCCGGTAACTCTCTGTTGGTGGTGGAGCACGACCCCCAGGTGATGCTCGCCGCCGACCGGCTCATCGACATCGGCCCCGGTCCCGGTGAGCGCGGCGGCAGTATCGTCTTTCAGGGATCGCCGCCGACGCTACTCGAGGCGCAGTCGTCGCTGACAGCGGACTACCTCACCGGCCGTCGCCGCATCGTCGCCGATAATCCCTCACCGAATTCGCCGCCGGAACGCTGGATCAGCGTGCGGGAAGCCGCCGAGCACAATCTCCGCGGCATCGACGTGCACCTGCCGCTGGAGCGGCTCACGGTGCTCACCGGCGTCTCCGGCTCGGGGAAATCCACGCTCATGAGCACGGTGCTCTACAACGGCCTGCGCAAGCTCAAGGGCCGCCCCACCGATGCACCCGGGAGACACGAGCGGATCGAGGGACACGAGGCGATCGACGACGTCATCCTGGTGGACCAGTCACCCATCGGCAAAACCACCCGCTCCAATCCCGCGAGCTACGTGGGCGCGTTCGATGCCATCCGCAAGGCCTTCGTCGCCGAGCCGCTGGCCCGCGAACGCGGCTATACCAAGGGCACCTTCAGCTTCAACGCGGGAAACGGTCGCTGCCCCACCTGCGGCGGCAACGGCTTCGAGCACGTGGAGATGCAGTTTCTATCCGACGTCTACCTGCGCTGCCCGGACTGCGACGGCCGGCGCTATCGCGACGAGTTGCTGGAGGTGAAGCTGCCGCCGTCGAAAGGCGCTGACGCTCGACCCCGCTCAATCGCCGAAGTGCTGGAGATGACCGTCACCGAGGCGATGACGTTCTTCGCCGATTACCCGGAAGTGCAGCGAGCACTGGAGCCCCTGGAAGGCGTGGGCCTTGGCTACCTCAAGCTCGGCCAGCCGGTGCCGACGCTCTCCGGCGGCGAGGCACAAAGGCTCAAGCTCGCCGGGTACCTGGCCAAGGTGGCCGGACGCAAGCGCGAACGCGAGCGGCTGCTGTTCCTATTCGACGAGCCCACCACCGGCCTGCATTTCGACGATGTGGCCGTACTACTGCGCGCATTCCGCCGCCTGATCGCGGCGGGGCACTCCCTGGTGGTCATCGAGCACAACCTCGATGTCATGCAGGCGGCCGACTGGATCGTGGACCTGGGCCCGGAGGGCGGCGACCGGGGCGGCGAGGTAATCGCCGCCGGTCCACCGGAGGCGATCGTGGCCGAGGGTGCGAGCCATACCGGCCGTGCTCTGCTCGCCTACAGCCACGCCCGGGACATGACGCACCTCGCCGACGCCGGCCACACCGACGCCGGGGTGCGCGACGCCCCCCCGGCATATGCCCACCGCGACCAGATCCACGTTCACCACGCCCGCGAGCACAACCTCAAGGGCATCGATGTGGACGTGCCGCGCAACAAGCTGACGGTGATCACCGGGATATCCGGCTCGGGCAAGTCCACGGTCGCCTTCGATATCCTGTTCAACGAGGGGCAGCGGCGTTACCTGGAATCCCTCAACGCCTACGCACGGCAGTTCGTCCAGCCGGCGGCACGCCCGGACGTGGACGCCATCTTCGGCATTCCACCGACGGTGGCCATCGAGCAACGCACCAGTCGGGGCGG
The DNA here is from genome assembly GCF_051195215.1 of Arhodomonas sp. AD133. Taxonomy (NCBI): domain Bacteria; kingdom Pseudomonadati; phylum Pseudomonadota; class Gammaproteobacteria; order Chromatiales; family Ectothiorhodospiraceae; genus Arhodomonas; species Arhodomonas sp. AD133. Next base: position 239,537 of record NZ_JBNAZM010000001.1, read on the forward strand.
TCGCAAGAGCACGGTCGCGACCATGACGGAGGTCTACCATTTCCTGCGGCTGCTCTTCGTCAAGCTCGGCACCCAGCGCTGCCCGGACTGCGACATTCCCATCGAAGAGCAAACGACCGAGGCCATCGTCGCACGGCTGCTGCGCGACTATCGTGGGCGACGCATACGTCTGCTGTCGCCACTGGTCGCCGCCCGCAAGGGGTACTACACGGATCTCGCCAAATGGGCATCGGGCAAAGGGTTCCCGCATCTGCGGGTGGACGGTGACGACCTGCCCACGGATGACTGGCCGCGCCTGGACCGTTACCAGGAACACGACATCGATCTCCCGGTGGCGGCTGTCACGGTCGATGCGGACGACGAGCACGCTCTGCGCGCCGCCCTGGAACAGGCCCTGGACTACGGCAAGGGCACGGTGAAGGTGGAGCACGACGGCGACGACATCCTGCTTTCCACTGAGCGCGCCTGTCCCGGCTGCGGACGCAGCTTCGAAGCGCTGGACCCGCGACTTTTCTCCTACAACTCCAAGCACGGTTGGTGCCCGGGCTGCTACGGCACCGGTGAAGTGCTGCCCGGGTTCGATGCCGAGCAGACCGGCGAAGAACGTACCTGGACACCCAACGAGGCGGATGAGGGCGCCCCGGAAACCTGTGCGGCCTGTGACGGGCGTCGCCTCAACCCGGTGGCGCTGGCGGTACGTCTCGGCGGGCGCAGTATCGCCGACTTCACGGCGGAATCCGTGGAGCAGGCGGCAACCACGGTCGCCAAGCTCGCCCTGACCGGACGCGAGGCGGAAATCGCCCGGGACATCATTCCGGAAATCGCCAACCGCCTCGCCTTTCTCCGGGAGGTGGGCCTGGGGTATCTGACGCTGGAGCGCGGCGCGCCCACGCTTTCCGGCGGGGAGGCGCAGCGTATCCGGCTCGCCGCACAGCTCGGCTCCAACCTCCAGGGCGTGTGCTACATCATGGACGAGCCCACCATCGGCCTGCACCCCCGGGACAACCGCATGCTGCTGGACACGCTCGCGCGCCTGGAGGGCAAGGGCAACACCATCGTGGTGGTGGAACACGACGAGGACACCATCCGCCGCGCGGAGCACGTGATCGACCTCGGACCGGGCGCCGGCGTGCACGGCGGCCGCGTGGTGGCCGCGGGCGATGTCAACGCCCTCCTCGCGAATCCCAACTCGACCACCGGCCGCTGCCTGGCGGAACCGCTGCGCCACCCCCTGCTCGAACATCGCCGTGCCGAAGCCGACGAGCAAATCCGCATCACCGGTGCGCACCGCCACAACCTGCGCTACGTGGACGCACGCATTCCCCTGGAGCGCCTGGTCTGCGTTACCGGTGTATCCGGGTCCGGGAAGTCGACGCTCGTGCGGGAGGTGGTGCACGGCAACCTCAAGCGCCTCATCGCCGAGCGCCGTAAGAAGCAGCGGCCCGCCCTGCGCGGTTGCGATGCCATCGAGGGCTGGCAGAGCGTCGACCGGGTACTCGAGGTGGACCAGACGCCCATCGGCAAGACACCGCGCTCCTGCCCCGCCACCTACGTGGGCTTCTGGGACGACATCCGCCGGCTCTTCGCCCAGACCGAGGAGGCGCGCATCCGCGGCTACGGCCCCGGGCGCTTCTCGTTCAATACCCGGGACGGCCGCTGCCCCGGCTGCGACGGCCAGGGCGTCAAACGCATCGAGATGAGCTTCCTGCCGGACGTGACCATGCCCTGCGACGTCTGCCGGGGCATGCGATTCACGCCCGAGACCCTGGCCGTGCAGTGGCGCGGCAAGTCCATCGGCGACGTGCTCGACATGAGCGTCGACGAAGCCGTCGACTTCTTCGCCGCCCACGCCAAGATCCATCATGCCCTGCGCCTGCTCCAGGATACCGGCCTCGGCTACCTCACCCTGGGCCAGCAGAGCCCGACCCTGTCCGGCGGCGAGGCCCAGCGGCTGAAACTCGTCACCGAGCTCGCCAAGGCGCGTCCCGATACCGGTCGGCGGAAGTCGCCGCATACCCTGTACGTGCTCGACGAACCGACCGTAGGCCTGCACATGGCCGACGTGGAAAAACTCGTCCGCGTCCTTCACCGGCTGGTCGAGGCCGGTAACACGGTGACCGTGATCGAGCACAACCTGGACATCATCGCCGAGGCAGACTGGCTGCTGGACATGGGGCCGGAGGGCGGCGACAGCGGTGGCAGGCTCGTGGCGGAAGGCGCACCGGAAACCGTCGCCGAGGCCGACTCCCACACCGGACACATCCTCTCGGAGTTCCTGCGGGAACGCAGCCGGGATGTGGCGCGGCACACGCAGGAGGCAGGAACATGAACGGTTTTCAATTAACATCTGTTTTTTATTCGTTTGTCACAACATAAGCCCGGGTCGACAATGGCGCTCCAATTTTGTTCACGCAAAAGGAGCGTTTAATGCACGCTACTCATAATTTGGGCTATCCAAGGATAGGAGCCCGCCGCGAGCTCAAGCGGGCACAGGAGCAGTACTGGCGGGGCGACATCGATCAGAGCGCACTGCGCCGGGTCGGTGCGGACCTGCGGCACCGGCACTGGCAGGCACAGGCGGATGCCGGCGTGGACCTGGTACCCGTCGGGGATTTCGCCTGGTACGACCAGGTCCTCGCGACGACACAGATGCTCGGCGCGGTGCCGGAGCGCTTCCTCGAGCACGGCGCCCCCGACAGCCTCGACACGTTCTTCCGCATGGCCCGCGGCAAATCCGCCTCCGGGGCCACGGTGTGGCCGTGTGAGCTCACCAAGTGGTTCGACACCAACTACCACTACCTGGTACCGGAATTCACTGCCAACACGCGCCTCGAGCTCAACCCGGACGAGCTGCTGGAGCAGATCGCCGAGGCCCGCAAGCTCGGGGTCACCCCCAAGCCGGTGATTCTGGGCCCGGTGACCTGGCTGTGGCTGGGCAAGCCCGCCGAGGACGGCTTCGATCACCGCTCGCTGCTGCCCCGGGTTCTGCCGTTGTACCAGCAACTGCTCGCACGCCTCGCCGAGGCCGGCGTCTCCTGGGTGCAGATCGACGAGCCGATACTCGCCACGGACCTGGACGAACACTGGGGCACGGCGCTGCGCGAGGCGTACGCCGCCCTCGCCGACGCGCCGGTGCACCGCCTGGTGGCGACCTACTTCGCCGGCCTGGAGGACAATCTGGCCCTTGCCGCAGAGCTGCCCGTCGACGGACTCCACGTGGATCTCGCCCGTGCCCCGCAGCAGCTCGATGACGTCCATCGTGCCCTGCCGGCGGATCGGGTGCTCTCCGCGGGCATCGTGGATGGCCGTAACATCTGGCGTGCCGACCCGGCCCCGCTGCTGGAACGCCTCGAGACCGTGGCCAGGGCGCGCGGCGAGCGGCTGTGGCTGGCACCCTCGTGCTCACTGCTGCACGTTCCGGTGGACAAGGAGCGCGAGAGTGCGCTGGAACCCGCGATAAAGGGGGCCCTGTCATTCGCCCGGCAGAAACTCGACGAGCTCGCCGTCCTGCGCAAGGCACTGGCCGAGGGACGCGATGCCGCGGGCGCCGAGATCGAGGCGGCACAGGCCGCCCGTCAGGCCCTCGCCGATGCGCCCGGAGTGCGCAACCCGGATGTTCGCCAGCGCATGGAGCAGATCAGCGAGCGCGACGCGCAACGCGGAAGCCCCTGGGCGGAACGTGCCCGACAGCAGCGTGAGCGGCTTCGGCTACCGCTGATCCCGACGACGACCATCGGCTCGTTTCCGCAGACGACGGAGATCCGCCGCACCCGCCGCGACTTCAAGGCCGGACGGATCAGCGAGGCGGACTACAACGAGGCAATGCGCCAGGAGATTGCCCACGCCATTCGCGAGCAGGAGGCGCTCGACCTGGACGTGCTCGTCCACGGCGAGGCCGAGCGCAATGACATGGTCGAGTACTTCGGCGAGCACCTCGCCGGCTTTGCCTTCACCGAGGGGGGCTGGGTACAGAGCTACGGCTCGCGTTGCGTGAAGCCGCCGGTCATCTACGGGGACGTGAGCCGGCCCTCACCAATGACCGTCGAGTGGAGCCGCTATGCACAGTCGCTCACCGAACGTCCCGTCAAGGGCATGCTCACCGGTCCCCTGACGATCCTCCAGTGGTCGTTCCCCCGCGACGATCAACCCCGCGCCGAGACCTGCCGGCAGATCGCACTGGCGCTGCGCGACGAGGTGGTGGACCTGGAGCAGGCCGGCATCGCGGTGATCCAGGTTGACGAGCCCGCGTTGCGGGAAGGGCTGCCACTGCGCCGCAGCGGCCATGCGGCGTACCTGGACTGGGCCGTGGAATCCTTCCGCATCGCCGTCTCCGGCGTCCGCGACGACACCCAGATCCATACCCACATGTGCTATTCGGAGTTCAACGACATCCTCGCCGGCATCGCGGCGCTGGACGCGGACGTGATCACCATCGAGGCGTCGCGCTCCGATATGGAGCTCCTCGACGGATTCGAGCGATTCGCATACCCCAACGAGGTCGGTCCCGGGGTCTACGACATCCATGCCCCGCGCGTGCCCACGGAAGAGGAGATGCAGGACCTCCTCCGGGCAGCGGCGCGGGTGATCCCCGCCGAACGACTCTGGGCGAACCCGGACTGCGGCCTCAAGACCCGCCGCTGGGACGAAGTGCGCCCCGCGCTGGCCAACCTCGTCGCCGCCGCCAAGGGCGTTCGCGAGAACATCGCCGCCTAGTGCGACGCAAAAACGGCGGAGCCCGATCGGGCTCCGCCGTTCGTCCTGTGCCAACGAGCCCATGTCGGCAGCACGTCACCGTTCCACGGGGATGCGCCGGGAGCGGGCGTTCTCACGCTTGCCGATCTCGATGCGCAGCACGCCCTGCTCGCCGCGTGCCTTCACCGCCTCCGGATCGGCGGTCTCCGGCAGCGTGAAGCGGCGATAGAACACGCCGTGGGAACGTTCGCGGCGACGCACGCCCCCCTCCTCGCTCGCGCTCTCGCTGGTGCGCTCACCCCGAATCGAGAGCACGCCATTGTCCATCGTCACTTCGATGTCTTCCGGCTTCACGCCCGGAACGTCCGCCTCCACGATGAAGTGCTCGTTGTCCTCGCGGATATCCACCGCGGGCACCCATTGACTGGTTTCCACGGTGGAAAAATCCCGCGCGAGGTCGAATAGCGGCGAGTTCAACAGCCGGCTGAACTCGTTGGCAAAGCCCGTGAGATTCTGACTGGGACGATAGCGCGTGAGCTCCTCCGTCATGATCCTCACCTCCTGCTAGCTGCGTTCTCGCCATGAAACGTTCACCGCGATTCCACAGCTTTACATGGAGGTAGAAGCCGCAATTTCAAGGGCTTGACCGGATGAAATCCACTGATACATCAAGCCGTGGGTGAGCTCAGCTTGCCGCCACGCGATCCCGCAGATACACCGGCACCACCGTTTCCGGCGCTGAACCACCAGTTCGCGCATACTCGGCCTGGGCAAGCGTGAGGCAGTCACGCGCATGCGGGAGGCAGGTTTCATCCACCCGGCTCAGCCGGCACCCCGTGGCGGCGGCAAGCGCTTCACCGTAGGCTGCGAAGCCGGTTCCCGCTCCCATCCAATCGCTCTCGTCGCCGGCGAGCACGACATTCTCCGGCGCGCTGACGCGCTCCTGACCCTGCAGCGCCGCGCGTCCGTCACGAATGGCGAAGCAGCCCCAGTACACCTCGCCCATGCGTGCGTCCATCGCGACCATCACCCGTGGGGCTGCGCACGCGCGATACGCGCCCTGGGCCACGGTCGCCAGCGTGGACACTGCCACCAGCGGCAAGTCCGCGCCCAAGGCGAGGCCATGCGCCACGCCAACACCGATGCGCACACCGGTGAACGAGCCGGGGCCACGACAGCAGGCAATCGCCGTAAGCCGGTCCAGCCCCGTCTGCGCATCGGCAAGCACGGCGGTGACCATGTCAAGGACATGCTGCGAGTGGCCGCGCCGGACGACCGCCTCACGCGTGAACACCCCCGACGCCGTCGTCAGCGCTACGGAACAGGCCTCGGTGGTCGTGTCGATCGCCAGCATAGCGCTCATGGGTGCGTCTCCGCGAAACGGTCACCGGTCCCGGTGTCCGCGTCCTCTGCCATATCCTCGTGGTCGAAATCGAACTCCAGCTGCAGGTTGCCGGAGGCGTACGCCTCGAACGTCCCGGTGTAGGGCGAGCTGCTGGACGTCATATGGTACGCCGTGGCTTCCGCCGCCGACAGTGGCTCGCCCACCCGCTGACGGAACAGGGCATAACCGGCCAGTGACAGTGCCGCGCCTCCCAGCGTCCAGAACAGTCCCGTGGGGCCGATCATGCCCATTAGCTGCGCTGTCACCACCGGGCCCACGATCATGCCAATGCCGTGGACCAGCAGCAGCCCGGCGCTGGCGCCGAGCAACTGCGTGCTGTCCACGAAATCCGTGGTCAGTGACACCGACAGCGGATAAAGCGTGAACGCCAGTCCGCCCCACAGGACCGCCAGAGCTACCACCGCCTGCTCGCTCAGCCCGGTGACGTAGACGATGGCAAAGCTGCAGCTCGCCACCGCTCCGGAGACAGTTGCGATCACGTCGCGGCGGTTGTACAGATCGGAAAGGCGGCCTATGGGGTACTGCAGCAGAAACCCGCCGACGATCGTCAGCCCCATCAGCGCCGCGATCATGGTCTGGCTGAAGCCGGCTCCCTGCGCGAAAACCGGGCCCATGCCGAGAAACGACCCATTGATCACCCCGGCCGCGGCAGCGCCCACCAAACCGAGCGGAGAGGCCCGGTAGAGCTCGCGCAGGCCAATGGGGCTGGTCTCCCGCAGCTCCGGGGACGATGTCCGGGTGATCGTCACCGGCACGAGCGCCAACCCGATGAGCACCGCGGAAAGGCTGAATAGCTCGAACCCCGCCGGCTCGCCCACCAAGAGCATGAACTGCCCGGCCCCCAGGCCGACGTAGGTGACCACGCTGTACACGCCGAAGACCTGGCCCCGATACTCCGACGGCGTACGGTCGTTCAGCCAGCTTTCCACGACCATATAGAGCCCGGCGATGGCAAAGCCGTAAACGAGGCGCATCGCGCCCCACACCGAAGGCAGGATGAAAATCGGGTACGCGAGCGTGCTGGTCGCGCCGATGGCCGCCAGCGCCGCGAACGCGCGGATATGGCCGACGCGGGCGATTATCCGGCCGCATATGCGGGTGGCCAGCACGAACCCCACCGAGTAGCAAGCCGTGACCAGACCGATGACCTGGGTGGGAAACCACTCCATGGTCATGCGCACACCCACCAGGGTGCCGAGCAAGCCTCCGCCCGCGAGGAGCAAGCCGAACGAGAGAAACAGCGCAATGAATGGCGAAAGCGTATAACGCATGCGGTTCGAACGCTCGTGGGGTTCTCCGGGATGGTGCGCACCGGCGCCGGTCCGATCGCACGTCGAGCGGCCGACCAGCGGGAGCATAGCGAAGCGTGGACGCCGTTACCACTGCTGCGGAACTATCGGCCGCCATCGAGAACGGCAATAAAATTAAATCAAATTCAATAACTTATATTCAACAAATAAAGTCACACGACAGGGTACATCTTGACCACCCACGGCGTCGATGGTCTAATAATTCGCCAATTTTAGCGACGGAGACGAAATCCTTTGGATTTCAAATCCCTCGGCACCTGCCCGGCAGCCCCCGCGAATTCCCCGACTCGCTTACTCGATCCATCGCCTTGCTGATGGCGGCCACAGGGCAGCGCCCGTTGCCACGCGAGCTGCCGTGGCGAGGCGTGCGCCCTCACGTGCACTACCCTGAACACAAGGCTATGCGCCAGGCAGGTCCGCGCATGCAACCGGGAGGAGTACATCTGTGAACGACAAGATCGAGGTGGCCGACATCCACCTCCGCCAACCCACGGTCGCCGACGGGGCCGGGATGTGGCGTGTGGTCAAGGAATCCGGTGTGCTGGACCTCAACTCCAGCTACCTCTACCTGCTGATGGCGCGCGATTTCGCGCGCACCTGCGTAGTGGCGGAACACGCCGGCGATATCGTGGGCTTCGTCACGGGCTACCGGCGTCCCGACCGCCCTGAAGCCGCCTTCCTCTGGCAGGTCGGCGTGCTTGCCCGCGCCCAGGGACTGGGGCTCGGCAAACGGCTCGTCGCTGCTTTTCTCCGCGCACCGGGCTGCCAGGGCGCCACGGTCCTGGAAACCACCATCACGCCGGATAACGCCGCCTCGCGCGCCCTCTTCCGCGCCATTGCCCGCGACCTGGGCACCGGCTGCGAGGTGGGGCCGTGCTTCCGGGCGGCGGACTTCCCCGAAGCGGGGCACGAGGACGAAGAGCTCTTCGAAATCGGTCCTTATTCCCCCGAGAACCTTCAAACATTGACTTACTGAGGTACCCCTGATGGAACTGATGGACGCCATCAACCGTTACGAGTCGGAGGTGCGCAGCTACGTGCGCAGCTTCCCCACCGTTTTCGAGAAAGCGCGAGGCTCCTACCTCTACAACACCGAGGGCACCGCCTACCTCGACTTCTTCGCCGGCGCCAGCGTGCTCAATTACGGGCACAATCACCCGGCGATGAAGGAAGCTCTGATCGACTACCTCGCCGGTGACAACATCACGCACAGCCTGGACATGGCGAGCGTGGCCCGGGCCGAGTTCCTGCAGGCCTACCACGACATCATCCTCGCCCCGCGCGGCATGAACCACCGCATTCAGCTGCCTGGCCCCACCGGCACCAACGCGGTGGAGAGCGCGCTGAAGATCGCCCGCAAGGTCAAGGGCCGCGAAGGGCTGGTAGCATTCACCAACGCCTTCCACGGAATGACACTCGGTTCGCTGTCGGTGACCGGTAACCAGTTCAAGCGCGACGGCGCCGGCGTTCCGCTGTCCTACACAGCGTCGATGCCGTACGACAGCTACTTCGGCGGCGAATTCGACACCATCGATTACTTCGAGAAGATGATACAGGACGGCGGCAGCGGCGTCGGCGTGCCGGCGGCGGTCATCGTCGAGACGGTCCAGGCCGAGGGCGGCGTGCGCGTGGCCAGCAAGGAGTGGCTGCAAAAGCTCCAGGACCTCTGCCGGCGGCTGAATATGCTGTTCATCGTCGACGATATTCAGACGGGTAACGGCCGTACGGGACGGTACTTCTCCTTCGAGGAATACGGCCTGGATCCGGACATCATCACCGTGTCCAAATCCCTGTCCGGCTACGGTCTGCCCTTGTCACTGGTCCTCGTCAAGCCCGAGCACGACATCTGGGAGCCGGGTGAGCACAACGGCACCTTCCGCGGCTTCAATCCGGCATTCGTGACCGCCCGGCGCGCCCTCGAAGTCTTCTGGCAGGACGACCAGCTCGCCAACGAGGTAGCGGCCAAGGGGGCACACGTGCGCAAACGCCTCGAAGAGATCGTGGCGAAGTACCCGCAGACCAACGGGGAGGTTCGCGGCCGCGGCCTCATGCAGGCCATCGAGTTCGAGAATCACGACCTCGCAGGCAAGATCTCCGAGCGCGCGTTCGCCCACCAGCTCATCATCGAGACCGCCGGGCCGGACGACCAGGTGCTCAAGCTGCTCCCGCCGCTGACGACCTCACAGGAAGACCTGGACAAGGGCCTCGACATCATCGACACCGCACTCAGTGAGGCCATCGCCGAGCTCGGGATTGCCTCGTCCCGCGCCTCGGGGGAATAATGCGGCCAGCGGTCGGCAGCCTGCAGCGAGCCGGCACGCACGACCATCCGCCAGGGGGCGGTCGATCCGCCCCCTGCTTTCGTGTCAACGAGGGCAGGTCATGAAGATCGTCAAACTCGAAGAAATCATCGGCACCGATCGCGACGTGGAAGGCCCGGGCTGGAAAAGCCGGCGGCTGCTGCTGAAGAAGGACGGCATGGGCTTCTCCTTCCACGAGACCATCATTCCCGCAGGCGCGGAGCTCAAGCTCTGGTACAAATACCACCTGGAGGCGGTCTACTGCGTCGCCGGCAACGGTACCATCGAGGACCTGGCCACCGGCGAGGTGCACGACATCTACGACGGCGTGCTGTATGCACTGGACAAGCACGACCGCCACATCCTGCGCGGCGGCACCGAGGACATGCGCCTCGTATGCGCCTTCAATCCCCCGGTTACGGGCCGGGAAGTCCACGATGAGGACGGCGCCTACGCCCCCGCTCCCGAGGACGCCTGACCCGGTTTCCGCGGGCGTCGCGCGCCGACGCCCGCACCCGAGCGCCCACCATTACCAGTGCCCTGAGTGGGAATGTCCCTGCACCCCTGTGCGTCATGGCGCCCGAAGGGAGCGCTGGCGCGGCTCGCTAGCGACATTGCGCTGCCCTGACGTGCCCTGGCCACACCGACGCTCACGCACTTTGCCGCCAAGCGGGCACACCAGCCCGGTGCCCTGGCAGGACTTGTTGAACGGTCGGTTAACCCCCAGTATCCCGGATAACAGCGACAGGTGCCCGGAGACGTGACGCGGGCACCTGTCGCTGGTAGCATTGCGAGCGCATTTCAGACGTACGTCCGATTTTCCGGTAGCGTTGCCGCCGGTGCCCCGCATGGGCGTACTGAACAGGACTGACAATTCGGCTCGCCGCCGCGACGCTTCGCAGGCAGACCAGATTCGCGACGTAGCGCGTGGCGGACCGGGTGCCCGAGCGCTGGCGCCTGCCTGCCGCGACCGAAGGCACCCGGCTGGACGTGTTCCTTCTGGATCGTAGGCAATAGGGAGGCGTCGACCATGCTTAACAGCAAGGATCTGTATCCGTCCCGTACCGCTGAGCGGGTGCCCATGATCCCGCGCCTGGATCCGGTCATTCACACCGACCACGACCGGCGCTGGAGCGGTCCGCTCAGTGAGGAGGAGCTGGCACGCTTCGATCGCGACGGCTACCTCCTGTTCGAAGGGTTCTTCGGCCCCGATGAGGTCGCCGAGTTCCGCGAGGAGCTTCGCCGCCTCGAGGCCGACGACGGGCTTCGCGACTGGGAAGGCGTCATCCGCGAACCCGAGAGCGACGAGGTCCGCTCGGTCTTCCAGATTCACAAGCCGCGGATCTCCGCCCGGCTCGCCCGGCTCGCCCGCGATCCGCGATTGCTCGAGCGTGCCCGGCAGCTATTGGCGAGCGACGTCTATATCCACCAGTCGCGGATCAACTACAAGCCCGGCTTCAAGGGCAAGGGCTTCAATTGGCATTCGGACTTCGAGACGTGGCACACCGAGGACGGCATGCCGCGGATGCGAGCCGTGAGCTGCTCGATCATCCTCACGGACAACCACGAATTCAACGGCCCCCTGATGCTCATTCCCGGCTCGCACCGGTACTTCGTACCTTGCGTGGGCCTCACCCCGGAAGACAACTACAAGACGTCGCTGAAGGTGCAACAGGCAGGGGTCCCGGACGAAGAGAGCATCGCCGCATTGAGCCGGGAGCGCGGCATCGAGGCGGCCACCGGCCCGGCGGGATCGCTGTTGATGTTCGAGTGCAACACATTGCATGGCTCCAACGCGAACATGTCGCCGGATCCTCGTAGCAACGTGTTCTTCGTCTACAACAGCGTCCGCAATGTGCCGACGGCACCGTACGCGGCGAGCAAGCACCGGCCCGCCTTTCTGGCCGAGCGCGAGGATTTCACGCCGCTGACGCCGGCGAACGACTAGACGAACGCCGGCGCACCCGCGGGGTGTCAGCCGCCCTGGCCGCGCTTGAAGGCGGCCAGGCGCCGGCGATCCCGGCGATCGGGCCGATGGTGAACCTGGGGCAGTGCAGCGGCGGCCGCCCGTTGCTCGGTTCGTACCCGCTCGCGCCGACGTACGCTTTCCTCCGACTCGGTGTAGAGCGCGCGCGCCTGTGTGGCCGGCCCGCGCTTGTCGGAGAGCGCCTCGACAGTGACCTCGAAGACATAGGCGCCCTTGGTCACGTGTATTTCCTGCCCGACGCGCACCTCGCGGGCCGGCTTGGCGCGGACGCCGTCCACGTCGACCTTGCCGCCCTTGATCGCTTCCGTGGCAAGCCGGCGCGTCTTGAAGAAACGCGCGGCCCACAACCACTTGTCGAGACGCACGCCGGCGTCGCTATCGGCGTTGGCCATGTCGCTCCCGTCAGCTCCGCGCTCAGTATCGGCCGGAGATATAACCGGTAAGCTGCTGGATTTCGCTCTCCCGGTCAGCGACCAGGGCCCCGGTGAGATCGCGCAGCGAGATCATGCCGATCACCTGGTCCCCCCTGGTTACCGGCAGGTGACGGCACGCATACCGGTCAACGATGGTGAGCGCGTCCTCGACCGTGGTTTCAGGCGTGATCGTCCGCACCTGCGAGGTCATCACCTCCGCAAGTCGCGTCCCTTCGTAGTCGAGGCGTCCGTCGATCACCCGGCGCAAGACATCCCGTTCGGTGAAAATGCCCAACAGGCGCTGGTCCGGATCCATCACGAGCACTGCGCCCACGTTGTAACGATTCATCAGCCGCACGGCGTCGTCGACGCTCGACTCCGGCCCGAGCGCATGCAGCTGAGGCGGCTTCTGCCGCAGGATACTACTGACCGGTTGCCGCATGACCATCCCTCCCCGACGAAATGTTCCCTGTGCGTATAACGCTCCCTGATAAGTATATAGGCAGACACCGGCGTTCAGTCGAGTGCCTCTCGTGCGACCACTACACCGTCCTCATCGGCGTACAACCACTCGCCCGGGCGGACCGTCACGCCGGCGAAGGTGACCGCCACATCGCGCTCGCCCTCTCCGCGTTTCTCGCTGCGCCGTGGGTGTACGTTCAGGGCCTTGACCCCGATATCGAGCTCACGGATTTCCCCGGAGTCCCGGATGCAACCGTACACGACGATTCCGCTCCAGCCGTTGTCGCGTGCCATCGCCGCGAGGTTGTCGCCGAGCAGCGCGCAACGCAGCGACCCGCCGCCGTCGACCACCAGCACCCGCCCGTCGCCGGTTTCCGAGAGCGCCTCGCGCACCCGTGTGTTGTCCTCGAAGACCTTGACCGTCACCACCGGTCCGGAAAAGGATCGACGGCCACCGTAATCCAGGAACATCGGCGCGAGAATCCGGAGGCCATCGCCGTAGGCATCGGAGAGGTCAGTGGTGGCCTTGCTCATACGTTGCTGCTCCGTGCGCTTGCCAGGGGACGGTTGACACGGTACCCAGCGCCGCCCCTTCGGACAAGAGGCGCGCCACGCTCTGCCTCGCAGGGGCCGACAGTTGGTACAGTCGGCATCCAGAGCACGGCCGGCCCACGCGCACGCGCCGGTCTTCACGGCAACCTCGAGGCCCAGACCATGCCCCATCAGCACGACAGCCACAGCGCCCCTGTTCTGTTCATCTCCGATCTGCATCTCGATCCGGAGCGCCCCCGGATCACGCGACTGTTCATGGAGTTTCTGGCCGGCGAGGCACGCGGGGCCGGCGCGCTGTACATTCTCGGCGATCTGTTCGAGGCGTGGATCGGCGACGACGCGGTGCCACCGGACCATCCCGTGCTGCAAGCCATGCACGCGCTCGCCGACGCCGGGGTGCCGCTGTGGGTCATGCGCGGCAACCGGGACTTCCTCCTTGGCGAGGGGTTCGCGCAGGCCACCGGCGCGCAGATGCTCCCCGACCCCACCACCATCGTCATCGATGGCGAGCCCGTGCTGCTTTCCCATGGGGATGCGCTGTGCACCGACGACCACGACTACCAACGCTTTCGTGCCACCGTTCGTGACCCGAAGTGGCAGGAGAACTTTCTCGCACTGAGCGTCGAGGAACGCAAGGCCTACGCCGCGCAGGCCCGCACGGAAAGCAGCGAACGCAACCTGAGTATCGACGACTACCTGATGGACGTGAATACCGACGAAGTGACCGCTGTCATGCGCCATCACGCCGTGCACCGGCTAATCCACGGGCACACCCACAGGCCAGCGGTGCATGAGTTCCAGCTCGACGGCACGCCCGCGCAGCGTATCGTGCTCGGCGACTGGTACGAGCAGGGCAGCGTCTTGCGCTGCCGCTGCGGGCGCTACGAGCTGTCGGGGCTACCGCTGACCTGACGCAATGCGGCCTGGGCAGCCGCGTAGAAGCGCTCGTCGAACGCCGCCGGCTGGCCGGGGGCGCCGTACCACTCAGCCACCAAGTCCCACAGCCCGGCATCGGGCCCCTCCGAGGGCTGGCGTTGCGACAGACCCTGGGATAGACGCTCCACCTGGAGCGCCATCCGCCGCTCGTTATCTTCCGCCGGCGAGTCCACGCCACCGAGTATCTCCATACGGATGCACTGGCTGCGCAGAACCTCACCATCCAGGGGAGCCCGGTCGTCCCCCTCGAGCCGCGAGCGCAGCGCATCGAACACCGGGACCAGGCGTCCGTCATCGGGTAGCCAACGACTGAGGTCCACGGACTCCGGTGTCCCCTGCTCCAGCGCGTCCCGGCACGCCGCAGCTGCCTCCCTGACACTGGCGAGCACCGCAACGCTTTCCTCGGCCCGCAGCGTGCGGGTGCGTTCCTCGGCAGCGCGGCGGGCGCGCTCGAAACGTCGCGCGACGCCGTGGCCGACGCGATCGTCAGGCAGCGCGATGGCATCGAAGTGGCGGCGTGCGGCCTCCACGGACGCGGCCAGGGCATCGCTGGAAGTATGCCCGTCGTCGCCGGCCTGCTGCTCCAGCTCTGCGCACAGCGCTTCGGCCTCTGCCACGCGTTCGTTGCCACGGACACGACGGGCGGCACGCGCCTCGTCCCGCCGCGCGAAGATCTCGTCACAGGCCTCCCGGAAGCGTTTCCACAGTGCACGCTCGGGCCCGGGCCGCGCCGGCCCGGCCTCCTTCCACCGTCGTTGCAGGGCCTTGGCCTCCTGAGCCGCGTGCTCGGGGTCGTCGGCCGCGGTGAGTCCCTGCGCTTCCTCCACCAGCTCTTCCTTGGTCACGCGCGCCTGATCGCGTCGCTGGTCGATCACCGCGGAGAGCTCGTCCATCAGTCGCTCGAAGCGCCGGGTCAGCTCCCGGGTCGCTCGTGTGTCCACCGGGGTGAAGTCTTGCCAGTCCTTGCGCGCGGTGCGCCGGATACGATCGAGCTCCCGCGTTTCCATGGCGTTCCGGTCGGCATTCGCCATGAACTCCGCGAGTTGTGCGCACACCGTCTCCCGGCCCTCGCGATTGCGCTCGCGCCGGGCTGCTTCCTGTTCCAGCCAGTCCCGGCAACTCTCGCGAGCATGTTCCGTCGCCGTCTGAAAGCGCTGCCACAACGCACGCGTTCGTGCCGAATCCGACCCGCCGGTCTGCTTCCAGGCCTCGTGAAGCTCGCGAATGCGTGTCAGGCGCGCTTCCGGGGTGAAGCCGTCCCCCTCGCCGAGACGCTCCATTTCCTCACACAGGGACTCTTGCTTGGGCGCGACGGCGAAGTGCCGCCAGTCCCGCAACTCGGCGAGCTGTGCCCTGGCCCGGGCAACGCGGTGCTCACGGCCCGGATCCAAAGAGCCGGGAACCTGGGCGACCGCGCGCCGCAGCCGGGCCACGGCCCGCCGCGCCCGCCGCAGCTCGCCGGCTTCCAGCGCGCGTTCGGCACTGTCCAGCGCTTCGTCGAGCGCCGCCAGGGCAGAGCGCCGCTCAGCCTCGCGCGCAGCGGCGTCGTCGGCCTGCTGTTCACTCTCGCGGCGGCGCCATTGCGCGATACGCTCGCGTAGCCCCGCGACCGCCTTCGGCACCGGCAGATCGCCAGGCCAATCCAGTCGTTCGTCGAGCTCGGTCAGCGAGTGAAGGTCATCGTCGACATCCGCGATCTGTCCGGCCAGCGTCAGGTAGCGCCTGCCCGCTTCCAGCCACAGCCGCCCACGCAGTCGCCCGCCCGCCTCGGTGTCGTCGTCGAGCGCTGCCTGCAAGCGGTTGAGGAGTTCCACGGTGGGGGCGTCGGCGCGTTCGAGCTCCGCGATGACATCCTCGAGGGTACTATCCGGCGTCGCCACCTTTGCCTCGGCGGCGGCAGCACTCGGCGCCACCCGGCCGGCTTCGGCGAGATGCCGGTCGACACGGGCGAGCTGGTCGTCGTATCGGTCGACGAGGCCCTGATTGGCAATCTCGCCCAGGGCCTCACGGCGGTTAACGATGCGCTGGCGCTCGGCGTTCGTTTCGGCACCGGGCTCGGCATCCGCCAGCGCTTCCAGCCGCTCGCACAGCTCGACGAGCTCACGCTCCCGCGCGAGCCGCTCACGCCGCCGTTGTGCCGCGGCATCGAGGCGCTCGCGCGCGACACGCGCGACGCGGCGATCGAACCGGCGACCACGTTCGGCAAGATCCAGCAATACGGTTTCGTCGGTTATCCGCTCCAGGGCATAGCGCCGGACCCTCGCCACCGGATCGTGCAACGCGGCTTCCGCCAGCACGCCGGAATCACGCACGCGCTCCAGCGCCGCCGTTCGCAGCGCCTCTTCGCGTGCGTTGCGTGCGACGTGGGCGATGACCTGGGCATCGTCACAGCCGGAGATCGCCGCCTGGCGGGTACTCTCGTCAAGCCGGTCCCCGCCGGCAAGCAACTGGCAAAAGCGCGCACGCGCGCTCTCGCGCACCGTCGCAGCCTGGTCTTCGTCGATCCGCCGCTGGAGCAGCGACAGGTCATGGACACGGCGGATCGCCGTGGCACGCACCCCCGGGTCGTCATCCTCGACGGCCAGGCGCGCGAGCGTCCCTGCTTGCTCCGGATCTTCCACATCCAGCCGCGCCACCGCCTCGCGGCGAACCGCCGGGTCGGAATGTTGCCAGCGCGGACGGCGAAATCGTTGTAACAGCATCCACTCTCCCGCTCGGATCACGGTCATCCACTACGACGGGGTCGAAGGGGCCGCGACACCGCCCCCTTCCGTAATCGTGTGATTGTGCCTTTCCGCCGCCGGCGTGACCAGCCGCGGTCGCGGGATCGCGACCCTGTCCGGAGGGCAAGTGAGTGGGCGGCGCCCCGGGGCGCCGCCCATGGCCGTGGCCTATTGGAGTGTGCAGATCTCCTTCCAGCTGTTGCCGGTACCCGGCTCGCTCTGGGTCCACCATTTCGCTTCCCAGAGAATGCCATCGTGGATGAGCCGGTCGCCGCCCTTGGCGTGGGACGGATTCCCCTGCCAGTCGGTACGCGGCCAGTCCGGGTAGGTGTTGACATCGTCGGTCTCGATGCCCTGGTCGGCGCAACTGCCGGCGTCTCCGCCGCCATCACCGGTATCGCCGTCATCGAGCTGCGCCAGGGGCTTGCCCGGGAACTCGCTGGCGAGCGCATAGTCGGTGCCGCCGATGCGCACGGTGTAGTGACCCGGCCCGGCGATGGGCAGATAGTACCGGACAGTCACGTCCAGGGACTCGCCCGGTGCAACCGACTTCCAGCCGGGAATGCTGAAGCGCACCCGGTGGAAATCGTTGAGCAGACCGCCGACGTTGTTGCCCGTGGGGTTGCTCCCGTCCTCGGTAACCGCCAGCCCCGCGCCGCTCTGGTCGGCGATGTCACCGCTGGTGGAGGTCGGCACATCGAACTCGAAGACCGTACCGCCAGGCAACGTGACCGCGGTGTTGTTCGTCACGCGCAGCGTGGGGCTGATGGGGTAGTTGTTGTCGCCGAGCGCGAAGTCAATGAGCTCCACGTCGATGGCCACCGCCTCCATCGGATCGGGACGGTTCGCATGTTCAGCAGCGTAAGGCGCCGCTGTGACGAACCCGTCGTAGGCAAGCGTGGTGAGGGTCTCGCCGAAGTAGTACTCGCCGCGGTCCTCGTGCCAGGCGTAGTCTCCGGCGAGCTCCCACATCATTACGCCGCCGAGGCCGTTGCGCTTGACGTAGTCCACCTTCTCAGCCATCGAGGTCTCGTCTTCCAGGGACAGGAAGACGTTCTTCTCGGCGTTCCACAGCCACGGCACCTTCGCGACCTCGTCGTAATGCCGGGTGTAGTCGCCGCTGAGCACATCGGCGGGATCGGAGGATGGCGTCAGCCCCCAGTCGGTGAGGTAGGCGGGCTCGATGCCCTGTTCCAGGTTCTTGGCGTGCCACAACGGGTTGGAACCGGCACCAATCTCCTCACCGGCAGCGTCCTTGTCATGCCAGAGGTTGTCGATGCCCACGGCACCCCAGCCGCATTTGTCGAGACCCTCGGCGCACTCGTTGCTGTCCGGATGCGGTGCCTCGCCCCACAGTCCGTTCTCGCCGCCGGAGACGCCCTGCCAACCGCGCGTGTAGTAAGGGATGCCGATATTGATCCGGCCCGGTGCCACGGCGCCCTGGAAATAGTGCACGGCCCAGTCCGTGTTGAGATAGCCGATGCCCCCGTACTGAGAGGTGGAGTAGACGTTCCACTCCTCGAGCTCGGCGTCTTCACCCGTGTCGTACAACGATGCGTTGTGGCCGACGAAACGGTTCCAGGCACCATGGAGGTCGTACGACATGATGTTGATGTAGTCCAGGTAGCGGGCCACCTGGAAGGTCTCCATGCCCCGCAGGAGGTAGCCCGACGCCGGCGCCGCCACGGTCAGCATGTAGTGGGTCTCGTCCGCCTCGCCGGCGGCATCGAGACGCTCCCGCAGTGTCCGCATCAGCACCTCGTAGGATGCCCAGAGCGCGCCACGCCGCGGCTCGGAGAGATCGAAATCCGCCGGATTGCCGGCCTTCGACATCGACGTGGGGTACTCGTAGTCGATGTCCACCCCGTCGAACTCGTAGGTCCGCAGGAACTCCACCACCGAATCGGCGAACGTCTCGATGCCCTGGTGATTGATGCTGCCGTCGGCATTGGTGGTCATCTCGTAGAAGCCGGTGCTCTCCGCCCAGCCGCCGACGGAGATGAGCGTCTTCACCCCGGGATGATCGCGCTTGTACCGGGTCAGCAGATTGAAGTGGCCCTGGTACGGCAGCTCGGGGTCCATCTCGGCGCCCGGGGTCGACGGCCACGTCATCCCCACCGCGGGGTTGTCCGGCGCCGACGTGTCGCCGATGGAAATGCGGTTGTCCTCGCCGACCGAGGCGAACGCGTAGTTGATGTGGGTGACCTTGTCCCAGGGGATATCGTCGACAAGGTAGGCGGGCAAGCCGTTGTTGCCATTTCGCCAGCTCGTGAAATAACCGATGATGCGCCGGCCATGATCATCACCCAGCGTCTCGCGGCCGTCGCCGTCGTAGACCGCACAGTAGTTCGGATCGGCGTTGGGGCTGTCGTATAGCCCCTTGGGCTTGCAGTCCGCCGCCATGCCCTGCTGAGCGCCGAGCAGCGCCGCCAGACACAGCGAATACCTTAGCAATCGCATAATGCTCACTCCTTTGTCTCGTCCGTGACGGTGGCGTCCCTATCGTCCCGGCCACCGTTCTCTCCTCCGGTTCGTCCGTTGCTGTTCGTCGCTCGTGCCTACACCTCCCGGCCCAATAGAAGACCAGATACCATTAGTTCGATCCGCTTTTACCAGTGCAATCGATGACGAACCTATTGATAGAACATTAACGACGCCTTTTCAAGGCCATAAAGAAACCAATAAATATCCTATAGACGGACAATCACGATATAGTGCCGCAAAAGGTATGGATTGGGTCGTTGCGTCGAGCACGACCCGTGGGCGCGCCGGTGGGCACACGCATGGGGATGGAGGAGGGACTTACGCCCGCCGACGCGCACGCCACGATGCAGCGAGCGTCATGGCGTAGCACGAACAACGGCCGGAAAACGACGCGACGCTACAGCGGAGACGGCGGGAGTCACCCGGCGACAGCAGGGGGCGTGATGAGGTGCCTATGGCAACGGCGCGCCGCCGCCGGGAGACACAGCGGCGGCATGACGCGCAGAAATGCAACGAAACGCCGATTCAGGCCACTATAGCCCGATGCTGAACATGCTTTCGAGGTCGTGGCGGCTCTGCGCCCTGAAGGCGATCAGTGTTTCCGTATCTTCGATGTCCGGCAGATTCTGCATCTTCTCGGTCACGAGCTCGGCAAGGGCCTCGTTGCTCGGCACCCGGATAATCACCACCAAATCGTAGCGCCCGCCCACCGAGTAGACCTCCGAGACGCCGTCGATATCGGCCAGAGTGCCCGCCACCTCGTTCACGCGCCCACGCGCCGCATTCAGGAGCACGATCGCTGTAACCATTCCCGGATCCTCCAGTGTCGATGTGTTTGCAAGGCGGCCAAGTCTACGCGCCCACGCTCCATTCTAGTGTCCTGTATCTGAATATCGTTGCATGTCTGCGCGTCATGGCGCCGCTGTCGCTAGGCGGCGGCGCGACGGCATGATGTAGGAGTCAAGCGCACGCCAAGCGCCTCGAGTGAGCGGAGGCGGCACAAAAAACCCCGCCACGAGGGCGGGGCTGTGTATCGCGACGCTGAGCGTGTCGGCTTACTCGACGTCGCCGGTCACCCAGTATTCGATCCGGGCCTGATGCTCCTGGATGTACTGGTCGACGGCTTCCTCGTAGGAATTCTGCTGGGCGTTGTTCATCGCCGCCTCGAGCTCATCCAGCGGGAGCTGCATGCGGGAGAGGAACATGGCGACGTCCACGTTATCCTGGTAGAAGCCCACGTGAGCGAACGCGTGGATGCGCTCCGCCTTGCCCAGCGTGCCCTTCGGATCCTCCAGGTAACGCAGGTCATAAGCACCGAACATCCAGTGCGGATTCCAGGCAGTGGCCACGATCCACTCATCGCGATCGATGGCGCGCTCGAGGGCGGCGGTCATGCCCGCACCGCTGGAGGACTGCAGATTGTAGTCATCCAGCCCGTATTCCTCGACCGTCTCGTTGGACAGCCGCATCAGGCCGGCCCCCGGGTCGATACCGGTGATGGTGCCGTCGAGCTTCTCGCGGACGCTGTCCTTCTTGAGATCCTCGATGGAGCTGAGCTCGCTCTCGGGAACGTACGCCGGAACCACCCAGCCCAGCTTCGCATTACCGTAGAGCAGGCCCAGATTGATGGCCTGGACACCGTCACTGTTCACCTGGTCCAGATAGTCGGAATGGGTGCCCGGCTGCCAGGACATCAGCATGACGTCGATATCGCCCTCGCCAACCCCCTGGTACTGCGGTGCGATATCCGTCTGCACGAGCTCGACCTCGCGATCGAACCGATCCTCGATCAGTTTCTCGGCGAGCTTGGTGACGAACTCGGCATCGGACCAGGCCGTCCAGCCGATACGGACCGGGTCGTCGGACTGGGCATTGGCGTTGGCGACCATGCCCAGCCCCAGAACAGCGGAGACCATTAACTTCGAGGCTTTGTTGAGCATTAGTGCTCTCCTCTTTTGCTTTTCCATGCAGTCAGATCGCGGCCGCGGTCTGCGGTCGCGTGCGAGTGAGATCGGTTACGTCTTGCCGCGCTTGCGCTGGCCGAAGCTCTGGGTGATCCGGTCGAGCAGGATCGCCAGGATGACCACACCGAGCCCGCCTTCGAAGCCCAGGCCCACGTTGAGTCGCTGGATACCGGTAAGCACCGTGTTACCAAGACCGCCGGCACCGATCATGGAGGCGATTACCACCATGGACAGCGCGAGCATGATGGTCTGGTTGATACCGGCCATGATAGAGGGCATCGCCAACGGAATCTGGACCTTGAACAGCAGTTGGCTGTCGGTACAGCCGAACGAAAGACCGGCCTCGATCTTCTCCTTGCTCACCTGCCGGATACCCAGGTTGGTCAGGCGCACCACCGGCGGCATGGAGAAAATGACCGTCGCGATCGTCCCCGGCACCTTGCCGAGGCCGAAGAAGATGGCCGCGGGGATGAGATAGACGAACGCCGGCATCGTCTGCATGAAATCCAGCACCGGCCGGACTATGTGCTCGACGATGTCATTGCGCGCCATGGCGATTCCCAACGGGATGCCGATCACCAGTGCGACGATGCTCGATGCCAGCACCAGCGCCAGCGTCTCGACGGTTTCCTGCCACAGGTTCATGCCCAGCAGCAGCGCCATGGAAACCAGTGTGAATACGGCGAACTTCCAGCCCACGCGCCACCACGCGATGCCCACGAGGACCAGCGCCAGCAACACCGGCGGCAGGAACATGAGGATATCCTCGAGGCCGTCGGCCACGAACCCGACGATGGCGGCGAAGGCATCCAGCAGCGGCGTGAGATTGTCCTGAACCCAGTCGACGCCCATTTCGACGTATTCGCCGACGGGCAGATCGAAGCTCTCGGAAAATATGGCCATGTTGTCCTACCCCGTCCGGTCCAGCGTCTGCAGAATGGCGGTCTTGGAGATACTCCCGACATAGCGGCCCTCGCCGTCGACCACCGGCACGGGCCAGCGGCTCGCGGCGACCCGTCCGAGCACCTCGTGCAGGGACATATCGTGGGGTACCGCTTCGACCTCCGGGAGGAACGCTTCGGAGTAGTTGGGCTCCGGGTTGCTCTTCTGCAGCTGTTCGTTGAGGCTGTCGATGCTCACGGTGCCCTGGTAGACGCGATCCTTGCTGATCACCACCGCGAAGTCGCGGTCGTGCTGACGCAGGCGCTCCATTGCGGAGTGCACACTCACGCCCGGACGCTCGATCACCGTCACCTGCTTGCGGGTGGCGATATCGCCGGCCGAGTAGACCTGGCTGACGTCGACGCCGTAGAAGAACGAACGCACGTATTCGTTCGCCGGGTTGCTCACGATCTCCTCGGGCGTGCCGACCTGGACGACGCTGCCGCCCTGCATGATCGCGATACGGTCACCGATGCGCATGGCCTCGTCGAGGTCGTGGGAGATGAACACCACGGTGCGGGCATGTTCCTGCTGGAGTGCGACGAGCTCGTCCTGCATTTCCGTGCGGATGAGGGGATCGAGCGCCGAGAAGGCCTCGTCCATGAGCATGATCGTCGGATCCGCGGTGAGTGCGCGGGCGAGTCCGACTCGCTGCTGCATGCCGCCGGAGAGTTCGTCCGGGTAGCTGTTGGCGTTGGCCTTCAGCCCGACCTGGGTGAGCGCCTTGAGTGCGCGTTTCTCGCGCTGCTCGCGGTCGACGCCGGCGACCTCCAGGCCGAAAGCGGCGTTCTCGAGAACGGTACGGTGCGGCATGAGCGCGAATGACTGAAAGACCATGCTCATGTCGTGGCGGCGCAGGTTGATGAGATCCTTCTTGCTCATCCCCGTGACGTCCTGCCCGTCCACGTAGACCTTGCCTCTGGTCGGTTCGATCAGGCGGTTGAGCATTCGCACCATGGTCGATTTACCCGACCCCGACAGCCCCATTATCACGAAGATCTCGCCTTCGTTGATCGTGAAGCTGGCGTCCTGAACGCCGACCGTATTACCGGTCTTCTCGAAGATCTCGTCCTTCTCCATGCCCTGATCCAGGAGCCGAAAGGCTTCATCCGGATCAGGGCCGAAGATCTTGTAGAGACCCTCGACGACGATCTTGTCAGTCATCTTGCACGTGGCCCTTAGTTGCTTGGAAATACTCGCCCGGAGCAGCACGCACGCGCCATCGCCCCGAGCGTCACACGGCCCACGATGCTTACCCGCAAGCCCATCACCCGACTCGTTGCGTCTGCCCCCCGGCGGGCGCCTCATAGGCGCCATCAATTGAAAACAGCTAGTTTTTCAGGTTAGGCAATCTGCGGTCGACACGCAAGCCGCTACAGCGTCGCCAGCACTTGCACGGGTATAGCGTGTCGCGGCGGCATTTGCCATGCCCCCGCACTCCACCATCGCCGCACTACCCGACCCGAGCGAGCCCATCGGATCACGGTTGACCACGGCGCGGACCAATGCAATTATCCGCGCCCACACACGGAACCGCCCATGCCCGCAGCCGATCACCCACTCTTCGTCACAACCCCTCGCAATCTCGAAGGACTGCTCGCCTCCGAGCTTTCCGCCCTGGGCGCCGGGGATGTACGCGAGACCCGGGCTGGCGTGGCCTGTCGCGGCGACGTGGCCACGGCGATGCGCCTGTGCCTGTGGTCACGACTCGGTTCCCGGGTTCTCGCACAGGTCGGCGATACCGACGGCAGCGACGCGGACGCGCTGTTCCGGGGACTACGCACTCTCCCCTGGGAATACCACCTGCCACCGGAGGCCACCTTCGCCGTGGACTTCGTCGGCAGCAATGCCGCCCTCCGCGACAACCGGTACAGCGCCCGTCTGAGCAAGGACGCCATTCGCGCCCGTTTCGACGACCTGGGCCTCGCACCACCGCGTGCGCAGCCAGCCCACCCTGACATTCGCTGCAACCTGCGACTCGCCCGCGGGCGGGTGACCGCTTCCATCGATCTCAGCGGCGAGAGCCTGCATCGCCGGGGCTACCGCAGCAACAACGGCGAAGCGCCCCTCAAGGAGCACCTTGCCGCGGCCTTGCTCGTACGCGCCGATTGGCCGTCCATCGCCGCCCGCGGCGGCGCGCTCGTCGACCCGTTCTGCGGCTCCGGCACATTGCTCGTCGAAGCCGCGCTGATGGCAACGGACACCGCGCCGGGGCTACTGCGAGAGCACTTCGGCTTCCGTCACTGGTGTCTCGCCGATGCCGACATCTGGCGCGGCCTGATCGCCGAGGCCCGGGAGCGCGCGGAAGCAGGCCGCCGCAAGCAGCCATCGATCATGGGTTTCGACCGTGACGCCCGCGCGGTGTCGGTGGCCCGGGAGAACGCGCGGCGGGCCGGGTTCGCCGACGCCGTCGAAATCGTGCAACGCGCTCTCGACGACCAGCCCAGGCAGCCGATCGCACTACCGGCCGGACTGGCGATCACCAATCCGCCATGGGGGCGGCGACTGGAAGCCAACCGCCCCGTGGAGCGGCTCTACATGCAGCTCGGCGACTGGGCCCGGGAAGCGCTGCCCGGCTGGCGGCTGGCGGTATTTACCGGCCACTCCCAGCTGCTGGCAGCGCTGGGACTGCGATCGAGCCACGTCTATCGATTCTACAACGGCCGCCTCCCGGCGCGCTTCGGTGTCTACGAACTCTCGGACGCGCCGACGCGGGCCGGTGTCGACAGCACCGTCACTGCCCCGGCCGCGCTGGTCAACCGGCTGAGCAAGAATCTGCGCCACCTCCGACGCTGGGCGCAACGCGAACGCGCGGGCGCGTTCCGCATCTATGATGCGGATCTGCCCGAATACGCGGTGGCCGTGGACGTATACGACGGCAACGACGGGCGCTATGCCCACGTCGCCGAGTACGCACCGCCGGAGAAAATCGCCCCGCGCAAGGCTGAAGCCCGACGCCGTGCCACCCTGGCGGCGGTCGCAGAGGCGCTGGCACTGCCTGCCGAACGCGTCGTGCTCAAGATCCGGCGCCGGCGGCGCAGTGGCAGCCAGTACGAGCGCCAGGGCGATGCCGGGTTGACCACGGTCATCACCGAAGGCCGTGCACGCCTGAGGGTGAACCTGAGCGACCGTCTGGATACCGGGGTGTTTCTCGACCACCGGCCACTACGCCAGCGTATCGCACAGGAGGCAGGACAGGGACGGTTCCTGAATCTCTTCTGCTATACGGGAGCCGCCACCGTCCACGCCGCTCTTGCCGGCGCCCGCACCACCAGCGTGGACCTGTCACGGACGTATCTCGGCTGGCTCGGGGAGAACCTGGCACTCAACGGCATCGTCGCCGACGACCGCCATACGCTGCTGCGAAAGGACTGCACGCGGTGGCTGGCCGATGGGGGGGACGGTACCCACTATGACGTGATCTTTCTCGACCCGCCGTCAGTATCGCGCTCCCAGGCGATGCGGGGTGATCTGGACATCCAGCGCGACCACGTGACACTCATCCGCGATGCGGCCGCCCTGCTCCGCGAGGGTGGCGTGCTCTATTTTTCCACCAATCGGCGGGGGTTCCGGTTCGATGCGCAGGCGGTGTCGGCAGCGCATCTGAACGCCGAGGACATCTCCGCTGCGACCATTCCACCGGATTTCAAGCGGCGTCCGGATATACACGCCTGCTGGCGGATCACCGCCGGGTAGCGCCGACGCAAAAAAGGCCGACCCCGCAGGGCCGGCCTCAACGCGAAGCGCGGCAGGGTTCACCAGCCGCGCCAGCGGGCGTAGTCGTCCAGGAAGTCCTCGATGATCCGATCCTTGGAGAACGACTTCACCCGCCGCTCCTCGGCCTCCTCGCCAGGATTCTGCACCGAGACGTAGGCGATTCGCGGACCCTGGCCATGTCCCATGGCGGGGAAGGCGAATGACATCTTGTGATAGGCATGCCCCCGAATGGCGTAGGAGAATTCCTCCTCGCCGTTGTAATACACGGTCATGGACGCGTGGTTCATGCCCTTCTCGATCTGAACCTCTCGACCGTGGCGTGCCAGCTCGTCCTTGAGCTCGTTGAACGCGGACATCACCGTGTTCTCGAAGAAGTCCGCAAGCTCCTTGCGCCAGTCCGAGAGCTCGTCTTCGGGGGTCTCCTGCGGGCCGCCGCGGCGGCTTAGGATTCGATTGAGTCGCTCGCGCCAATCCTTCATGGCTTCCTCCGTTAAGTCACCTGGCGAAGCGGCCCTATTCGGCCGGCTCTTCCTGCGGAACCGCTACCCCGGCGCGATAGACGCGCTGGCGAAGACGACGGTCCGCGCTCAGTCCCTTGTAAAGGCTGTAGCAGACGAACAGCATCACGAGCGCGAACGGCAGGCCGGTACTCACCGATGCCGTCTGCAGCGCGCTGAGCGCCTTCTGGCCGCCCACCCAGAGAAGCACACCGGCCACCACACCCTCGGTGACCGCCCAGAAAATCTTCTGACCGACCGGCGGGTTGGGATCCCCCCCCGAGGTGAGGATGTCGATCACGAGCGAGCCGGAGTCCGAGGAGGTCACGAAGAACGTCGCCACGATCAGCACCGCGATGGTGCTGGAAATGGCCGCCAGCGGCAGCTTGTCGAGCAGCACGAAAAGTGCGGTGTCGACGTTCTCATTCACCGCCGAGGCAATGCCGCCGCCGCCGAAGAGCTCCATGTAGAGCCCGGTATTGCCGAACACCGTCATCCAAAGGAAGGTGAGCAGTGTCGGTACCAGCAGCACGCCGCCGACGAATTCGCGGATCGTGCGCCCCTTGGAGACCCGGGCGATGAACATGCCCACGAACGGCGCCCAGGAAATCCACCAGCCCCAATAGAACAGCGTCCAGGACTTGGCCCACTCGTGACCGGCCTCGTCATAGGCGCGGACCTTGAACGACAGCGGCACGAGCTGCCGAATGTACTCGCCGATGTTCTGCACCAGCGAATCCAGCAGGAATACCGTCGGCCCCATGACGAACACGAACAGCATCAGAATAAGGGCGAGCACCAGGTTCATCTCGGAAAGACGGCGTATGCCCTTGTCCAGGCCCGTGACCACGGACACGGTCGCCGCCGCCGTGATGACGGCGATGAGCAGCACCTGCTGGGCCGTGCCCTTGTCCATCAGCCCCAGGTAGTCGAGACCCGCATTGATCTGCATCACGCCGAGGCCCAGTGACGTCGCGAGGCCGAAAAGGGTGCCGAAGACAGCGAGGATCTCCACGCCATGCCCGATGGGGCCGTCGATCTTGTCACCGATGAGCGGGAAAAGTGTCGACCGGATCTGCAGCGGCAGGTCGTGGCGAAAACTGAAGAACGCGAGCGCCAGTGCCAGCACCACGTATACGCCCCAGGGATGAAGCCCCCAGTGGAAGAACGTGATCGCCATGGCATTCTGGGCCGCCGCCGCCGTCTCGCCCGGGCCAGCAGGCGGCGAGAGGTAGTGGAACATTGGCTCGGCGACGCCCCAGAACACCAGCCCGATCCCCATACCGGCGCTGAAGAGCATGGCGAACCAGGTCGGGTAGCTGAAGTCCGGCTCGTCGTGGTCCTTGCCCAGACGGATGTTGCCGAACGGACTGAAGAACAGAAACACGGCGAACACCAGGAACGCCGTCATCGACAGAATATAGAACCAGCCGAAGTTGCTGGAGATGTAGCTGAGTACGTCGCTGAACGCCTCGTTCATATTGTCCGTATAAGTAACGCCGAACAACACGAACAAGACGATCACCACCGCCGAAGTCCAGAAGACCGGTGGGTTGACCTTCATGCAATCGCTCCTTTTCGGCCTCGCACGCAAATGAGTGGCACCGCCCGTACCGTACGGTATGGGCGGCCACGCGTATGCTAAACGTAATCGGGTATCAACGACAGACGGCGGGGAAAACCGTCACCGGGCGTCGGGCTGACCCGCCCGGTCCAGCGCTTCGAGCGCGGCGAGTTCGTCGGAGGAGAAACCGGCGGCTAGACGGGCATCCACGTTGAACGGGCCTTTCACACGCCCACGCATGTAATGGCCAAGCAACTCGCGAAACGTCGGCTCGGCATCGACGTCACGCTGCTCGCAGGCCCAGCGGAACCAGCGCGAGCCGATGGCGACGTGGGGCACCTCTTCATCGAGGATCACCCGCAGGATATCCGCCGTATCGCTGTCCCCGGCTTCCTCCAGGCGGCGAATCATGTCGGGTGTCACGTCCAGCCCGCGCGCCTCCAGTACGCGGGGCACGAGGGCCATGCGGACGAGCACGTCGTGAGCGGTATCCTCGACCATTTCCCACAAGCCATTGTGGGCGGGAAAGTCGCCGTAAGCGTAGCCGAGCTCTTCGAGACGACGGGCGAGCAGCGTAAAGTGACGAGCCTCGTCCTCGGCCACGCGCAACCAGTCGTCGTAATAGGCGCGGGGCAGGCCGCGAAAGCGGTACGCGGCGTCCAACGCCAGATTGATGGCGTTGAACTCGATATGAGTAACCGCGTGGATCAGCGCCGCACGGCCGTCGACGCTGCCGAGCCGACGTCTCGGCAACGCCCTTGGCGGGACGAGCTCCGGTCTCTCCGGCCGCCCGGGCGGGCCGATCGGCCGCGCTGCGGGCCTCGCCGGCGGTTCGCTGAGTTGCCCCGCCTGCCAGTCGGCCCGAAGCGCATGCACCGCGTCGACCTTGGCGTCGGGTCGTGCCAGGTCGATACACGCCTCCAGGCGTTCGAGCACGCCACTAGCGCTCATCGCTGCCCTGATGCAGGCCAATGACAACGTCCATGACGTTCGTGCCGGTCGGGCCCGTATGTAGCAAGTCACCGCTGGCGGCCAGGTAGCGGCCGGCATCGGCGCATTCCAGCGCCGTTGCCGCCGGCGCTCCGTAGGCCGTTCCGCGCTCGACGGTGCCGCCATCCACCACAGCCCCGGCCGCTTCGGTAGGACCGTCTGCACCGTCGGTGCCGCCACCGAGGAGCCAGCAACCCGAATGCCCGGCGAGCTCGGTGGCTGCAGCCAGGGTCAGTGCCTGCATGCGACCGCCCTCGCCCGGCTCGCGCGGGAGCACGACGGTGGGCTCGCCGCCCCACACGTGCACCCCGGGCGCCCCGTCGATGACAGTGCGGGCGAGCTCCCGTCCGAGAGCGACGGCGTCGCCTTCGAGAAATACGTCGTCGTGAACCGTGACCGCATAGCCGCGGCGCTGAGCCTCTTCCGCGGCGGCATGACGGGCGTGGCGGTTAGTGGCCACAAGATGGGTTTCCAGGGCGGAGAAACACGGGTCGTCCGGCGATGGCGGCGCTTCGGCCTCGGCGCAGAGGTCGCGAAACTCGGCTTGCAGCGGCGAACGGTCCGGGTCGGGATCGGGCACCAGAGGCCCCGAGCCGATGGCGACCGGATCATCCCCCTGGACGTCGGAAATCACCAACTGCCTGGCTTCACGCCCGTCGAGCCAGCGCGCGAGCCGGCCGCCCTTGACCCGCGAGAAACGCTTGCGAATGCGGTTCATGGCGATGATGTCCAGCCCGCTCGCCAGCAGCCGGCGGTTGAGTTCGGCGAGTTGCTCGGCACCGGCCTCGTCGGCGAGCAGCTCCAGCAACGCGGAGGTCCCCCCCGATACGAGCAGCAGAAAACGGGCGTTCGCCGGAGCCTCCCGGAGAAAGTCCACCGCTGCCCGTCCGGCCTCGAGGCTACGCCCGTCCGGAACCGGGTGAGCGGACTCCACCACGCGAAAACGTGCGTCCGCCGTGATCGCTTCGTCCAGGTAGCCTTCGCGGGTGACCACGAGCCCGGAGGTGACGCGGTCACCCAGGACGTCCATCGCGCCGTGTGCCATGGAGCAGCCGGCCTTGCCCAGCGCGAGCACGTGCCACTCGCCGGACAAGGGGTGGTCCTCGAGCCAGCGACGCACAGCGCTGCGGCCCTTCACCGCCTCGATGGCGGCGTGATACATCGCTTCCAGATCGTTGTTGACGCTCATCCTCACTCCAGTCGCTGCAGGCCGCGCGCCAGATCGTTCTTGATATCGTCCACGTCCTCCAGGCCCACCGAGATCCTCAACAACCCTTCGCCGATACCGGCGGCACGGCGCTGGTCGTCGGTGTTGCGGCCGTGCGTGGTGGTAGCCGGATGGGTGATGGTCGTGCGCGTATCGCCGAGGTTGGCCGTGATGGAGAGCATGCGCGTGGCATCCACCACCGCCCAGGCATTGTCGCGCCCGCCGACCACATCGAAGGAGACGATGCCGCCGAAACCGCGCTGCTGCCGTGCGGCCAGCACATGCTGCGCGTGGCTCTCGAGGCCGGGATAGTAGACCCGCTCCACCGCCGGGTGTGTCTCCAGCCAGCCCGCCAGAGCCGCGGCGTTTTCGCCATGCGCTCGCATGCGCACTGCCAGGGTCTCCAGGCCCTTGAGAAATACCCAGGCGTTGAACGGGCTCATGCAGGGGCCGGCATTGCGGAGGAAACCGCGAACCTTCTTGCCGACACGCTCGCTGTCACCGACTACCGCGCCGCCGACACAGCGGCCCTGCCCGTCCAGGTACTTGGTCGCCGAATGCACGACGAGATCGGCTCCGAGCGCCAGAGGCCGCTGGAGTGCTGGCGTGCAGAAACAATTGTCGACCACCAACATGACTCCGTGCTCTCGCGCGATGCCGGCAAGGCGTTCCAGGTCGACCAGCTCCGTGAGCGGGTTGGAAGGGGTCTCCACGAACAGCATGCGCGTTCGGGGAGTGATCGCCGCCTCCCACGCCGCAAGGTCAGCGAGGGGCACGAACGTGGTCGACACGCCGAAACGGCTCAAGTGATTGTTGAACAGCGATACCGTGGAGCCGAACAGGCTCGCCGAGGCGACGATGTGATCGCCGCCGTCGAGCAACGCCATGCAGGTGGAGAGGATTGCGGACATGCCGGAGGCGGTTCCGACACAGGCCTCCCCCCCTTCCATGGCGGCGAGCCGTTCCTCGAAGGTGCGCACGGTGGGGTTGGTGAAGCGTGAGTAGATGTTGCCCGGCTCGGTCTCCGCGAACTTCGCTGCCGCTTCCGCCGCACTGCCATAGGTGAAGCTGGACGTGGTGAAGATCGGCTCGGCGTGCTCCTGCTCCGGCGTGCGTTGCTGGCCGGCCCGCACGCCAAGCGTCGCCGTGCCCCAGCCCTGGCTGTCGCTGTCGCTCATAACTGACCTCTGACTGCTCGATCTGCGGCTGCGGCGGGGAAGCAGCCCGGGGCCCGATGTCGTACCCCGGCAGGTGCGCGGGGGAGACTACAACCGGCCCTGAACACAACGGCCCGCGGTTCGCCGGGAGCGAACGACGCGGGCCGCTGCTCCTCGCTTTAGCCGCATTTGTTGGGCGCCCGCAAGCTGAGAACTCAAATCGGCGCCGGAACGACTTTCCACTTTTTGGCAAAGTGCCTCACTCTACGGTAAGGCGAGGGCTCCCGGAGTGTCAATCGGCGCGCCCGAGTGCGCGATCCAGATTGGCGGCGGCACCCTGGCCGGTCTGCTGTTTCGCGTCGTCGGAGCGCACCATCTCGAGCTCCTGCAGATACGCATCCGTGACATCGCCGGTGATGTACTCGCCGTCGAAGCACGAGCAGTCGAAGCGCTCCAGCGCCTCATTGCCCTCGCGCACGGCGGTCATCAAGTCGTCGAGATCCTGGTAGATCACGCGGTCGGCACCGATGACCTCCGCGATCGTCGCTTCGTCACGACCGTGGGCGAGGAGCTCGTGGGCGGCGGGCATATCGATGCCATAGACGTTCGGGTGTCGCACCGGCGGCGCGGCGGAGGCGAAATAGACCTTGTTCGCCCCCACCTCTCGTGTCATCTGTATGATCTGCTGGCTGGTGGTGCCACGCACGACCGAATCATCCACCAGCAGCACGTTCTTGCCGCGAAACTCGAGCTCGATGGGATTGAGCTTCTGGCGCACCGACTTCTTGCGTACCGACTGACCGGGCATGATGAACGTGCGCCCGATGTAACGGTTCTTGATGAACCCCTCGCGGTAAGTCACCCCGAGCTCGTAGGCCATGTCGAGCGCGGCGGTCCGGCTGGTGTCGGGCACGGGGATGATCACGTCGATATCGTGATCGGCCCATTCGCGCATGATCTTACGTGCGAGCATCCGCCCCATCCGCAGCCGCGACTTGTACACCGAGACATCGTCCATGATGGAGTCCGGACGGGCGAGGTACACGTACTCGAAGATGCACGGGGCGAGCACGGGGTTCTCCGCGCACTGGCGTGTATGCAGGTTGCCCTCGAGGTCGATGAAGACCGCCTCGCCGGGCGCGACGTCCCGGATACGCTCGAAGCCGAGCACGTCGAGGGCCACGCTCTCGGAGGCGATCATGTACTCGGTGCCCTCCTCGGTGTCGCGGCGCCCGAAGCACAGTGGGCGGATGCCGTAGGAATCCCGGAAGCTGACCACGCCGTAGCCATTGATCATCGCCACCGCGGCGAAGCCGCCCCGGCAACGCCGCTGCACACCCTCGACGGCGTTGAAGATGTCCTTCTCGTCGATGTGCAGCTTGCGCATCTCGCCCAGCTCGTGGGCGAAGACGTTGAGCAGGATCTCGGAATCCGAGTTCGTATTGATATGGCGCAGATCCTCGAGGTAGAGATCGCGCTTGATCTGCTCGGCGTTGGTCAGGTTGCCGTTGTGCGCGAGGCTGATGCCGTAGGGTGAATTGACATAGAACGGCTGCGCTTCGGCGGAGCTCGCGCAACCCGCCGTGGGATAGCGCACGTGGCCGATGCCCACGTTGCCCTGGAGCTGGAGCATGTGCTGCGTGCGGAAGACGTCCCGCACCAGGCCGTTGCTCTTGCGCAGATACAGCCGCCCCTGATCGTAGGTCATGATACCGGCGGCGTCCTGCCCCCGATGCTGGAGCACGGTCAGGCCGTCATACAGCGACTGGTTCACCGGCCCACAGCCGACCATGCCGATCACACCGCACATTGCGTATCGTGCCTCCGCTTGCCGTCTTCACTCAGAGGGTCGATCACCCGGCCCCGTCTCCGGTGGCCGCGGATCACCGCAGAATTCGCGCCAGTAGTCCCGCGCCGGCGTTCCCTCGGCCACGCGCTCGTCGTCGAGCGGCGAGTAGACCCGCAGATCCGTGAGCCAGTGGCGCACGCCGAGGGCGCAGACCCGGGGCGTGAACCAGGCCACGAGCGTCGATTCCCGCCACCAGACCTCCCGCGGGACGGCCGTGAGCCCCGCTATCAGGACGGCGACCCCGATGATCACCACCCCGCGCAGGCCGCCGAACACCACCCCCAGCGCCCGGTCCGTGCCGGACAGCCCGGTACGCCCCACCAGCTGCCCCGCCACATAGTTGACGATGGCTCCGACGAGGAGAACCCCGACGAAAATCAGCCCGAAGGCCGCAGCGATCCGAAACGTCGGGGAATCGATATAGTCGGCGAGCCAGACCGATGCCGTCTGCGCATGGCGGATGCTCAGCCACGCCGCGGCACCCCAGGCAACGATGGAGAGGACTTCCCTGACGAAGCCCCGCACGATGCTGATAAGAACGGACACGGCTATGACGCCGAGCAAGACGAGATCCAGCCAGTTCATGCACGAGCCCGCACGTTGCACGCATACCCGGCCCACCGGCCAACCACACCGGGTCGCCCGGGGCGAGCCTTGTCCACTGCCAATGGCCCCAACCTGTCAACGACCAGAGAAAGCTCCATAGTGCCGGGGAATTGGACGCAGTCTGCGAGTCAGGGCCACGAAGACAGCTGGAACGATGACCGCGAGTCTACCAGATGCCCCTCTCCCGTGTCCCTTCGATGCGAGCGCGCCCTTGCCTCACGCGAGCGCCCCTGTCGGCCGACGAGTGGCCCGCCGCGCCTGCAGGGCGGAAACCGTGGCTCAACGACTCACCACGAGTACCTGCAACCCCTGCTCCCGGGTAATCCGCTCAGCCAGCGCCTCGGCATCCGCTCGCTCGAGCACCGGGCCGACCCGTACCCGGTATAGCGGGCGACCATCGGAGCTCACCCGGTCGACGTAGACGTTGAATCCCGCCTGGCGAAGACGGTCGCGCAGGGCCACGGCATTGCCCCGCTCGCGAAAGCCACCGACCTGGACGGCCCAGTCGCCGGGTCCGGGTCCCTGGTCCTGGGATGCCTGCGGCGACGACGAATCGTCGCCGGCCCCGGTGGTCGAGTCGTCAGTCCCGGGAGATTCCGCCGGTTCCGACGCTTCGGTTGCCACCTTCGGCGATTCCTCGACGGGCTCCTGCGACGGCTGGGCCGATGCCGGCGACTCGGTAGCCGCCCCCGCCTCGTCGGCGGTCTCCGGCGCGCTGGATGGACTGTCACTCTCATCGGGTCGAGCCGTGACCACCGGCGCCGGTTCGTCCTCGGCGTCAGCGCCAGGATCAGGCTGTGTCGCGAAGTCTTCCTCGGGCAGCGATTCGACCGGCGCTACTTCCGGAGGCGGCACCTCCATGGGCACGGTGATCCGACGCTCCTCGACCGGGCCGTCGAGCAGCATGGGCAAAAAAATCACCACCAACGCGACGATGATCGTCGCGCCGGCGACGCGGTGTTTGAGTCGCGTATCCACGAACGCTCCCAAGTCCGTGCGGGCCTTCGTAGGCTCATGTTACTAGGGCCTGTCGACCATTCCCAAGCGCATAATGCAAGGCGCGCCGGCCAACCCGGCTACAACCCGGCCGGCAACAGGTGTTCGTGGGCGGCGAGCACTTCCTCGGCCACGCGAAACGAACCGAACGCCACTATTCGATCCGTGGCTCCTGCCGCGCTATCCAGCGACGCCATCAGCGATACGGTATCGCCGATCTGCCCCACCGACGCACCGGCATCGCGCAACAGGGCGGCCAGCTCGTCAGGCGCGCGCAGCCCCCGATCGTCCATTTCGATCAGATGCCAGACGTCGACTTCCTTGCGCATCGCGGTCACGATACCCGCGGCATCCTTGCGCTCCATGAGCGCGAAGACGGCGTGGGTACGGCCTGCACACGGCTCGCTGGCGAGTCGCTCGGCGAGTGCTGTGGCGCTGTCGCAATTGTGGGCGACATCGACGATCCACGGCAGCCGGCGCTGTAACCGCTGACAGCGCGCCGGCGGTACGGCAGCGCCCAGTGCGTCGGCAACAACCTCGGCATCATCGGGCAGTCCATCACGCAGGAGCCCGACAGCGGTGATGGCCGCCGCCGGGTTGGAAAGCAATCGCGGCGGCACACCGCCGGGCGCTGGCAATCCCGGCATCCGGCGACTGCCGCTGACGTAATTCCAGCAACCGTCGGCCCCTGGCTCGACGTCGAATGCCTGCCCCAGCCGATACATTGGGCAGTCGAGCTCGTTGGCGCAATCAAGAACGCTCTGCGGAGGCTCCGGATCGGCACAGACCAGCGGTGTTCCCGGACGCAGGATGCCGGCTTTCTCGCGGCCGATGGCCTCCCGGTCCGGCCCCAGCCACTCTGTGTGGTCGACGCCGACACTGGTGATGACCGCCACCGTCGGCGCCACCACGTTGGTGGCGTCGAGCCGCCCACCCAGGCCGACCTCGAGCAGCCACATGTCACAGTCACGCTCCCGGAAGCACCACAGAGCAGCGAGGGTGCCGTACTCGAAATAGCTGAGCGTGATTCCCCCACGCGCCTGATCGATGGCGTCGAACGCGCTCAGCAACAGCTCGTCGGACACCGGTTCACCGTCAATGGCGATGCGCTCGTTATAACGGCGCACGTGCGGGGAAGTGTAAGCGCCGGTACGGTGTCCGCTGGCACCTGCCAGGGCGGTCAACGCCGCAACGGTGCTGCCCTTGCCGTTGGTTCCCGCCACGGTGATCACGGCGGCGTCGGGGGCATCCAGCCCCATGTGCCGCGCCACGGACGCCACCCGCTCGAGCCCCGGGTCGATCCTCCTCGGATGCAGGGTCTCGAGCCAACTCAGCCAGTCGTCGACCCGTGTGAAGCGCAAGGTACTGTCAGCCGTCGGTAAGACGCCGCACGTCCGGCGCCGGTTGATGGGTCAGCATCGCGATCAGGCTGGCCAGACGGTCGCGCATTTCGCGGCGGTCGATGATCATGTCGACGACGCCGTGCTCGAGCAGAAATTCCGAACGCTGGAACCCCTCGGGGAGGGTTTCCCGGACCGTCTGCTCGATGACGCGGGGACCGGCGAAGCCGATTAGCGCCTTGGGCTCGGCGACGTTCACGTCCCCGAGCATTGCCAGACTCGCCGAGACACCACCGGTGGTCGGATCCGTCAGCACGGATATGAACGGCACGCCCGCTTCACGCAGTCGTGCCAGCGCAGCGCTCGTCTTCGCCATTTGCATGAGCGAGAACAGCGCCTCCTGCATGCGGGCGCCACCACTCGCGGTGAAACACACCAGGGGGCAGCGTTCCTCGAGCGCTGCCGAGGCCGCCCGGACGAAGCGCTCACCGACGACCGCCCCCATGGAGCCGCCCAAGAACCGGAACTCGAACGCGGTGGCGACCACCTCCAGCCCATGGACGTGTCCGCGCATCGCCACCAGCGCGTCCTTCTCGCCGGTATTCTTCTGCGCCTGAGCCAGGCGGTCCTTGTACTTCTTGCTGTCCCGGAACCGAAGCGCATCCACCGGCTGTACGTCGGCAGCCAGCTCCGTGCGGGTATTCTCGTCGAGAAACCATTCCAGACGCTGACGGGCGCCGACGCGCATGTGGTGACCGCACTTCGGGCAGACCTCGAGGTTGCGCTCGAGCTCCGGCCGATAGAGTACGGCACTACAGTCGTCACACTTGGTCCACAGCCCTTCCGGGACGCTGCGGTTGCGGTTGGACCCCGCTTCGGTGCGAATGCGCGAGGGCATCAGCTTCTCGAACCAGCTCATCGATCCTCCTCAGGCAATACCGACCGCGCGCTCGTCCAGCGCCCGCCGCATGCCACTGACCAACTCGCCGACGGCGGAACGTGCCGCGGCGGGATCGTCGGCATGCGCCGCGATCAGCTTCACGATGGCACTCCCCACGACCGTCGCGTCGGCGACCGCGCCGACCCGGGCGGCCGTCTCTGCGTCCCGGATGCCGAATCCCACGCCCACGGGCAGCTCCGTAACCGCGCGGATCTGCTCCACGTGCCGGGCGACGTCGTCGACGTCCAGGGAATCGGCGCCGGTAACGCCCTTGAGCGAGACGTAGTACACGTAACCGCGTGCCACCCGGCAAATGGCCTCGATGCGCTCGCGCCGGGTGGTGGGCGCGATCAGCCAGATCGGGGCGAGATTCTCCGCCAACAAGGCGGTGACCAGGTCGTGGCTCTCCTCCGGAGGGAGGTCCACACACAGCACGCCGTCCACGCCGGCGGCGGCGGCCTCGCGGGAAAACGTCTCGTAGCCGATCTGCTCGATGGGATTGAGATAACCCATGAGCACCACCGGCGTCGTCGTATCCTGCTGGCGGAACTCGCTCACCATGGCGAGCACATCGCGCACGCTCGTGCCATGGACCAGCGCGCGCTCGCAAGCCGCCTGTATCACGGGACCGTCCGCCATGGGATCGGAAAACGGCATTCCCACCTCGATGAGATCGGCGCCGGCGTCCACCAGGTTGTGCATCATCGCCACGGTGGCATCGGGGGCCGGATCACCGCCGGTGATATACGGAATGAGGGCTTTGCGCCCCTCGGCGCGTCGCGCGCCGAAACACTGCTCGATTCGACTCATAGCTCCATTCCCTGCAGCGCCGCGACGGTGTTGATGTCCTTGTCGCCGCGCCCGGATACGTTGACCACGATGCGCTGCTCCGGCCCCATCTCTTTTGCGAGGCGGGCGGTGTAGGCAAGCGCGTGTGCCGACTCCAGCGCCGGCATGATGCCCTCGGTGCGGGTGACCTCGTGGAAGGCCGCGATCGCTTCGTCGTCCGTCGCCGCCACATACTCCACCCGCCCCAGATCGCGCAACCAGGCATGCTCGGGGCCGACACCGGGGTAATCCAGCCCGGCCGACACGGAGTGCGTGCCGATAATCTGGCCGTCCTCGGTCTCCATGAGGTAGGTGCGATTGCCGTGGAGCACGCCCGGCCTGCCCGCCGTAAGGGGCGCGGCATGGCGCCCGCTGGCGACGCCCTCGCCGCCCGCCTCGACACCGATCATTCGCACGCCCTCGTCGCCCAGGAACGGATGGAACAACCCGATGGCGTTGGAACCACCGCCGACGCAGGCGACGAGCGCATCCGGCAGCGTGCCGGTCCGGGCGAGCATCTGCTCGCGGGTCTCCCGTCCGATCACTGCCTGGAAGTCGCGCACGAGCAGCGGATACGGATGCGGGCCAGCCACGGTACCGATGATATAGAACGTGTCGTCGACGTTCGCCGCCCAGTCGCGGAACGCCTCGTTCAGCGCGTCCTTGAGCGTGCGCGAGCCGGACTCCACGGGAACCACCGTCGCGCCGAGCAGGCGCATGCGGTAGACGTTGACCGATTGCCGGCGCACGTCCTCGGCGCCCATGTACACCACGCACTCCAGACCCAACCGCGCCGCCACAGTGGCCGTGGCGACGCCGTGCTGCCCCGCGCCGGTCTCGGCAACGATACGGCGCTTGCCCATGCGCGCGGCCAGCAGCGCCTGCCCCATGGTGTTGTTGATCTTGTGCGCACCGGTGTGGTTGAGATCCTCGCGCTTGAACAGCACCTGTGCCCCGCCGAGCTTCTCGCTCCATCGCGCCGCGTGATACAGCGGCGTCGGCCGGCCCACGTAGTCGCGCAGATCATCGGCGAGCTCGCGCTGGAACTCGGGGTCCTCACGCAACCGCAGATACGCCTCGGTCAGCTCCTCCAGCGGCGCCATGAGCAGCTCCGGCACGAAACGTCCGCCGAAGCGGCCGAAGTGCCCGCCTGCATCCGGGAAGTGCGTGAAATCGACAGTGGCCGTGTGGCCCTCAGCAGTCTTCGACACTGGCAACCTCTCTCGCGAAAGCCTCGATACGAGCGCAGTCCTTGAGTCCGGGCGCGGACTCCACGCCGCTGCTCACGTCCACCGCCCACGGCCGTGTAGCGCTGACCGCCGCGGCCACATTCCCGGGAGCCAGCCCGCCCGCCAGAATCAGCGGCCGGTCGATTTCCCGCGGGTAGCGCGCCCAGTCGAAAGCGCTGCCCGTTCCCCCCGCTTCGCCGAGCGAATGGCTGTCGAGAAGGAACCCGCAGGCCCCCGGGTGGCCGGCGGCCTGTTCCGCCGCCGCTGGTGCGTCGCCGCTCATGGCCAGCGCCTTGATGTAGCGGCGGCCGAAACCCTCGCAGAACGCGGCCGGCTCCCGGCCGTGAAATTGAAGCAGATCCACCGGCACGGTGCGCAGGACCTCCGCGACGCGGTCAGCGTCTGCATCCAGGAACAACGCGACGACCTGCGTGAAAGGGCGCACCGCGAACGCGATTTTCCGGGCGCGATCGCAGTCGAGCGCTCGCGGGCTCGGAGGATAAAACACCAACCCGATCGCGTCGGCACCGGCGTCGCTCGCCGCCAGCGCGTCCTCGACGCGGGTAATGCCGCAAACCTTGATGCGTGTACGCAATGGAATGGCCGCCGTCGTGCGGGTTGCCGAGAAGCGTTCGTGAAACAGACCGCTATCCTAACCCGCGGTAACAGGTCACGCAAAAGCGGGAAGCCGCCCCATCGGCGGCAGCCCGTAAGACTCCGGGTATCGCACGCCGACCAGGTAGAGACCGCCACCCGGTGCGGTGATGCCGGCGCGGGTGCGATCCCTGCCTGCGAGGACATCCGCAACCCAGTCCGGCTCACGCTCGCCCGCCCCCACGGCCATGAGTGTTCCCGCAATGTTGCGCACCATGTGATGGAGAAAGGCGTTCGCCTCGATATCCAGGTACAGGTAATCACCCACCCGGGTCAGGGACAGGTGGTATACCGTACGTACCGGATGCTTCGCCTGGCAGGCCACGGCCCGGAAAGCGCTGAAGTCATGCTCGCCGAGGAGGTGCCGTGCCGCCTCCTGCATGGGCTCGACCGCCAGCGTCCGCCACGTCCATGCGACCCGGTCGCGATTAAGTGCCGGGCGCACGGGGTGGCTGAGCATCACGTAGCGGTACCGACGTGCCGTGGCACTGAAGCGGGCATGGAAACGCTCATCGACGCCACGAATCCAGGTGACCGCGACGCTGCCGGGCAGATTCGAGTTCACACCGCGGACCCACGCCCGCTCCGGCCGCTGCGCTGGCGGATCGAGATGGACGACCTGCTGGGTCGCGTGCACGCCCGCATCCGTACGGCCAGCACAAGTAACCGTCACCGGCGCGTCGGCCACCCGGCTCAGCGCGGACTCCAGCACGGCCTGCACGGAATCGGCATGCGCCTGACGCTGCCAGCCACTGTACGCCGTGCCGTCATACTCGACACCCAACGCAATGCGCACGATCTGCAGTCCTCCCACCCGTGGTTCGCCACCCCCCGGCAGCGGGTCGCACAACCGGCCGAATCATGCGGCGACGAGCCGCACGGCCGCGAACCCGCCGGCGGCGGCCAATGGTAGCAGCCATTGCCGCCACGGTGGCGTTGGGGGGACGGTCAGGATCAGGGTCGGCAGGGGGGTGTTCTCGGCGCGTTCGAGTGTCGCCTCGATGGTGGCCGATACGCTCGCTGCCACGCGCCGCACGCGCGACCCACCCGTGACGGGCCGGTCGCGATGCGCCTGTTGCAGCGCGACGAGATAATCGAAGACCAGAACGAGTCGGAGGGCAAAGCGATCCACGGGAACCTTTACCCGCCGTAGCGGCGCCAGCAGCCATATCAGTCCGGCGGCGACACGATCCCGGGCGAGCGGTGCGAGCAACGCCCGGGCCCCGACCACCATGAGCATCAGGATGGCGGCCCGCTGCGCGCCAGCCCACAGGCCATCGATCGACGGCATCCAGCCGCTGGCGCCCGGCGTGAACCAGCCATAGAACACGATGATGGACAGCAGCAGCCATCGCACCCGATAGATACCGGACAACAGCGCACCGCCCGGCGGAAAACCACACAGAGCGGTTGCCGCGAGGAGGCTCATTGCGCCCACGGCAACGTTCCCCCAGCCACCGCCGGCGGCTCCGGCGGCAATGACGACCAGGAGGCTGATGCGCACGGCCGCCTCCAGCCCGTGCGCGTTGTCGGCAGCACCCCCTGCCGCCGCGTTCGCGTCCGTCAACCCGCCTTGCGCAACAGCCCTTCCGCTTCGGCACGCTGGGTGTCGTCGCCCTCCTCGATCACTTCGTCGAGAAGCGAGCGTGCCCCCTCGGCATCCCCCATGTCCATGTAGGCACGCGCGAGATCCAGCTTGGTGGAGACTTCATCCAGCTCCTCTTCGCCATCCCCGGTCGCCTGGTCCGCCGATGCGTCACCGCTTGCGGAATCATCGCCGAAGTCGAGGCCCAGATCGCCGAAATCGAACTCGTCGAGCTCGTCAGCCGGTGCCTGCGTCTCCCCGCGCTTCGAGCCCGATGCGTCGACGCCGGTATCGTCACCCGCCTCCGGCAACTCGAAGTCCAGGCCGTCGCTGGACTCGGCCGACGCCGGCCGCTCCGGCGCCCGCTCGTCTTCCGTCTCGTCCGCCGACGACGGCTCGAACTCCAGGGGTGCCCCCGGATCGTCGGATTGGGTATCGGCGTACTCGCCGCGGCCGCCGGTCTCGCCTTCACCCGGCTCGAGGTCGAAATCGAGGTCGAAGGCCTCGTCCTCCGCCGGAAAT
The DNA here is from genome assembly GCF_051195215.1 of Arhodomonas sp. AD133. Taxonomy (NCBI): domain Bacteria; kingdom Pseudomonadati; phylum Pseudomonadota; class Gammaproteobacteria; order Chromatiales; family Ectothiorhodospiraceae; genus Arhodomonas; species Arhodomonas sp. AD133. The sequence continues at coordinate 281,388 of NZ_JBNAZM010000001.1, forward strand.
CCGGACTCCCCGGCGGTCGCGGCACTGTCGCTCTCCTCGCCTTCGCCCGGCAACTCGAACGTGGGCTCGTCGACATCCGGGCTCGCATCGAAGCTCGGTGTATCTTCGGCGGGCGCACTCGCCTGCGGTTTTCCTTCACCCCCGAATAGCGGGTGCTCAGGCGCAACCTGCCGTCCCCAGGCAACCACCTCCTGCCACTGCGGGTCGTCTTCCGCGGGCATCTGGGTGTACAGCACCTGCGCTTCCGCTTCGAATCCGGAACGATCCTCCTGACGTGCGAGCACCTCGAGCAGCTTGACGCGCAGTGCCCGGTTGTCCGGATCGGCACCGAGGGCCTGATCGAGCACGTCCTGGGCACTCTCGTAGCGCCCGTAGGCCAGGAAGAAGTCGGCCTGCGCGATCGGGTCCCGCTCTTCCTCGGCCTGGTCCGACGAATCCGCGGACACGGACTCTGTCGTCGGCCCGGTAGTGAGCGCCTCCTCGCCCTCTGTGCTGTCGGTGCGCCGTCGCCGCATGACCATAACGAGCATCAACGCGAGCAGGATCAAACCACCGGCTCCGAGAAGCAGCAGTCGGTTCGCCAGCAGCATGTCGGTGATCATGCCGACCAGTCCGGTCGTCGCCGGTTGCGGTTGCGCCGGGCTTTCCGCAGGCTGCGATTCGGCAGCCGACGAGTCAGCCCCGGCCTCATCGGCCGCCTGATCGGCTGGTGCCTGGTCATCCAGCGCCGTCGCACCATCCCCGGCGTCATCGCTCGTGACGGCATTCTCCGCATCGGATGCCGCGGGCGAGGCGGTCCCGGGATCGGACGCCGATTCCCCGGCAGTGTCCGTGTCCGCCGCCTCGCCCATGCCGGTGGTCCCCGGCGGCTCCATCGCATCCGGGGCAGCGTCATCGCCGGGCATGACCGCATCACCGTCCGTGGCGGCCTCCGCGCCGGATTCCGGCGTCACGTTCTCCGTCGTCGTGTCCTCGCCGGCCTTGCCTTCGTCCGCTGCCATCGATGCGCCGGCTTCGCCGGTGTCGGATTGCGCGCCACCGGCCGCCGCCGCGCCCTCCGCGAGCCCGCCGCCGCTGACATTGACCGCACCCTCGAGGCGTTCCAGCTCGGTACGCAAGGCCTCGAGCTCCGCCTTCAGGTCTTCATTCTCCGACTCCAGGCTCGCCTTATCCTCCTCGGCGGCGGTGAGCGCCTGCTGCAGGCGCGAGACGTTCTGCTCATTCGCCTCCAGATCCGCCTGGGCCAGGTTCTCCGTCGCTGACTCCCCACCACTGCTCGACGGTGCGACCACACGCAACTGCCCGTCGGCATCGGCATCAGCATCGGCACTCGCCTGGGCGGAACCCGACTCCCCGGACGTATCACCCTCGGGTGTCTGCGTATCGGCAGCGGCCTGCTCCTGCTGCGGCTGGGCCTCCGCCGGTGCAGTCTCCTGAGACTGCCGCCAGCTCTCCATCTGCCGACTGACCTCGCGCCGGGCTTCCGCATCGCTCACCCGCGTGGCGGCGTCCCCGTCCGGCAGGCGCAATACCGCCCCGCGTTTCAGGCGGTTGATGTTGCCGTCGATGAACGCCTCCGGATTGGCACGCAGAAGCGCGATCATCGTCTGGCGTACGTTCGCGCCGGCCGGGCGCACCTCCTCGGCGATAGCCCACAGGGTATCGCTGGCCTTGACCGGCCCATAGGTCGCTTCCTCCGTCGAGGTTTCCGCCGTACCAGTACCGGTGCCGCCGCTGCCCGGCGCGCTGGCCGCAGCACCACCGTCCTCGACGGCGATCTCGTCCGTGCCGCTCTCGGCCGGAGCGGCCTTGGCAGTGGACGGTGCCGCGCTAGGCGTGGATGCCTGTTCCTGGGCGTAGACAGGTGGGTCGAGAAGAACGGTGAATTCCCGCAGAAGGCTGCCCTGGGACCACTCGACGTTGACCAGGAAATCCAGAAACGGCTCCTGAATCGGGCGCTCGCTGGTGATGGTGACGAACACTTCGCCGTCGTCGTTGCGTTCCACCTCGAAGTCCAGGCGCGTGAGGTAGAACGGCCGCGGGACGTCGGCACGATCGAACTGCTCCGCGGTGGCGAGCCCCACGCGCATCTGCGCCAGGTCCACGTCTTCCGCGGACAGGATCGGGATCCGCGCCGAAAGCGGTTCGTTGAGCCCCGAATTGGCTTGAATGCGTCCGAGGCCGACAGCCGCGACGTTCGTGGAGATCCCAGTCAGCGCAACGAGCGCCGCGGTAGCGAGTCTGCGTCGCATAGCATTCCCTTTTCCCAGCACCCCAGCACTCCCCGCCGGGCGCCCCGTGAAAATCCCCCCTCTACAGGCTGGGTTTCACGCGCCTGCAGGGTGGCTCGTTTATTATCCTGCGTTTCTGCGCCCCTGCCCGTCCGACGGTCGCCCCGTGAACGAATTCACCGTGCGTGTATCGCATTTCCAGGCCCACTGGACGCATCTGTGCCCACGTAAAATATCTTTTCCGCGTGCGCACCCACAAGGGCCAGCATGGGAAATACTGCCAGAATCGTCATATCCAGACAGTGAAACGGGTCACCACAGCGAACCGCCATGATGACCCGTGTAGCGGCGTCGATCGCCGGCGGGCACAGCGGGTCAGTCTTCCATGAGAATCCGCAGCATACGACGCAGGGGCTCGGCGGCCCCCCACAGCAGCTGGTCGCCCACCGTGAACGCCGACAGGTACTCGCCGCCCATGCTGAGCTTGCGCAGCCGCCCCACCGGCACGGACAGGGTGCCGGAGACGGCCGCCGGGGTGAGCTCATGCTTGCTCGCTTCCGGCTCGTTGGGCACGACCTTCGCCCACTCGTTGGCTTCCCCGAGCACGCCCTCGATCTCGGCGACCGGCACATCGCGGGTGAGCTTCACCGTCAGTGCCTGGGCATGGGAGCGCATGGCCCCGATGCGCACGCAGATCCCGTCGATGGGGATGGGACGGTCGCTGCGGCCGAGGATTTTGTTGCTCTCGGCCTCGGCCTTCCATTCCTCCTTGCTCTGACCGGAGTCCATCGCCCTGTCGATCCACGGGATCAGGCTGCCTGCGAGCGGCACACCAAAATGCTCGGCCGGGTAGTCGCCGCCGGTGAGCGCGTCATTGACCGCGCGATCGATGTCCAGGATGGCGCTCGCCGGGTCGGCCAGCTTCGTCGCCGCAGCGTCGCGCAGAAAGCCCATCTGCTCCACGAGCTCGCGCATGTTCTGCGCACCGGCCCCTGAAGCCGCCTGGTAGGTCATGGGACTGATCCACTCCACCAGGCCCTGCTCGAAGAGTCCGGCCATGCCCATGAGCATGAGGCTCACCGTGCAGTTGCCGCCCACGTAGGTTTTCGTGCCGCCGGCGAGCCCATCACGGATGACGTTGAGGTTGACCGGATCCAGCACGATGATGCTGTCGTCGGTCATGCGCAGGGTGGACGCCGCATCGATCCAGTAACCGTTCCAGCCCGCCTTGCGCAGATCCTCGTAGACCCGCGACGTGTAGTCGCCGCCCTGGGTAGTGACGATGGCGTCCATCGTCCTGAGTGTGTCGATGTCGTGGGCGTCCTGCAGGGGAGCGGCACCCTTGCCCACATCCGGACCGGGCTGGCCGGTCTGGGACGTGGAGAAGAAGACCGGCTCGGCAATGTCCGCGAAGTCGTTCTCGGCGCGCATCCGGTCCATGAGCACGGAGCCCACCATGCCTCGCCAGCCGACAAAACCGATTCGCTTCATGATTACCTCTTTGCGTTGCTTCGTTACCGGGCGACGGCCGGCGCGCCGGTCACGCCGCGGCGTGCAGCGCGGCGACGACAGCGTCGCCCATCTCCGAGGTGCCCGCGACGCGGGTCCCATCGGTGTGGATATCCGGGGTGCGCAGCCCCTCGTCGAGCACCTTGCCGACCGCCGCCTGCACCCGGTCGGCGAGATCCGCCTCCGCCAGGGTATAACGCAGCAACATCGCCAGCGACAGGATGGTGGCGAGCGGATTCGCCTTGCCCTGCCCCGCGATATCCGGCGCCGAGCCGTGCACGGGCTCGTACAACCCCTTGGCGCGCTCGTCGAGCGAGGCGGACGGCAACATGCCGATCGAGCCGGTAAGCATCGCGGCGCAATCCGACAGGATATCCCCGAACATGTTACCAGTTACGACAACGTCGAACTGCTTCGGTGCACGCACGAGCTGCATGGCGGCATTGTCGACATACATGTGCGAAAGCTCGACGCCCGGATAATCCTCGGCCAGCGTGGTCATGGTCTCGCGCCAGAGCTCGCTGACCTCGAGCACATTCGCTTTGTCCACCGAGGTCAGCCGGCCGTCACGCTTGCCGGCAATGTCAAAAGCCAGACGGCCGATGCGCTCGACCTCCGGCTCGGAATAGACCAGGGTGTTGTAGCCGCGGCGCTCGCCGGGCTCGCCCTCGATCCCCCGCGGCGCCCCGAAATAGATCCCACCGGTGAGCTCGCGCACGATCATGATATCGAGCCCTGCGACCACTTCCGGCTTGAGCGCCGAGGCCGACGCAAGCTGTGGATACAGGATGGCAGGGCGCAGGTTCGCGAACAGCCCCAGCGCCGAGCGAATCGCGAGCAGGCCCCGCTCCGGACGCAGCTCACGCTCGATGTCGTCCCACTTCGGTCCACCGACCGCCCCCATGAGAATGGCGTCGGCTTCCCGGGCCAGCGCCAGCGTATCCGCCGGCAGCGGTGCACCCTTGGCGTCCGTCGCGGCACCACCGATCAGCGCGTGCTCCGTCGCCACGTCCAGGCCGAAATCCCCACGCAGCGCCGCCAGCACCTTCTCCGCCTCGGCGACGATTTCCGGCCCGACACCGTCCCCCGGGAGAATCAGTATTTTCTTAGACATAGAAGCATTTCCAGGTCATGGGAATCACCACAACGTGCAACGGTCTCATTCCCCGAACAGCCACGGCGCTTCTTCGCGGCGGCGGGCCTCGTAGGCCCGGATTTCATCGGCATGCTTGAGGGTCAGACCAATCTCGTCGAGGCCCTCCACCAGCGCGTGCTTGCGGAAGGCATCGATCTCGAAGGCGAATCGCTCGCCCGAAGGCGTCGTCACGGTCTGCGCGGGCAGATCCACCTCGAGGCTATAGCCCTCGCTGGCCCGGGTTTCCTCGAAAAGCCGCTCCACCGCTTCCTCGGAGAGAGCCACCGGCAGGATGCCATTCTTGCTGCAGTTGTTGTAGAAAATGTCCGCGTAACTCGGCGCGATGATGACGCGAAAACCGTAGTCCGCGAGCGCCCAGGGCGCATGCTCGCGGGAGCTGCCGCAGCCGAAGTTGCGCCGTGCGAGCAGGATACTCGCCCCCTGGTAGCGCGGCTGATTGAGCACGAAATCCGGGTTCAACGGACGCTGGCTGTTGTCCTGGCCCGGTTCGCCGTGGTCCAGATAGCGCCACTCGTCGAAGAGATTCGGACCGAACCCCGTGCGCTTGATCGACTTGAGAAACTGCTTGGGAATGATGGCGTCGGTGTCCACGTTCGCGCGATCGAGCGGCGCCACGACCCCCTTGACGCGGGTGAGCGGTTCCATGGTCAAAGGCTCCTCACGTCGGTGAAGTGACCGGCGACAGCGGCCGCAGCCGCCATGGCGGGGCTCACGAGATGGGTACGCCCGCCCTGCCCCTGCCGGCCCTCGAAGTTGCGGTTGGAAGTCGAGGCGCAGCGCTCCCCCGGCTCCAGCCGGTCAGCATTCATCGCCAGGCACATGGAGCAGCCGGGCTCGCGCCACTCGAAGCCGGCGTCGGTAAAGATCCGGTCGAGCCCCTCGGCCTCGGCCTGCTGTTTGACGACACCGGAGCCGGGCACTACCAACGCGAGCGTCACGCTGTCGGCCACCTGCCGGCCACGGACCACCCCGGCAGCGGCGCGCAGGTCCTCGATCCGGGAGTTGGTGCACGAGCCGATGAAGATCTTGTCAGGTCGGATACCGCTTATGGGCGCACCGGCCTCCAACCCCATATACTCGAGTGCCCGGCGAACGCCCTCGCGCTTGACCTCGTCGGGCTCTGCGGCGGGATCGGGCACCCGGCCGTCCACCGGTGCCACCATCTCCGGCGACGTCCCCCAGCTCACCTGGGGCCGGATATCCGCCGCATCGATGGTGACGACCCGGTCGAATTCCGCGTCGGCGTCGGAATGCAGCGTCCGCCAGTAGTCGACGGCCTGATCCCAACGCTCACCAGCGGGTGCGAACGGCCGGCCGCGCATGTACTCGACGGTAGTGTCGTCCACCGCCACCATGCCGCAACGGGCGCCGGCCTCGATGGACATGTTGCACACCGTCATCCGCCCCTCCATGGAGAGCGCGCGGATCGCATCGCCGCCGAACTCGATGGCGTAACCGGTGCCGCCCGCCGTCCCGATCACCCCGATGATGTGGAGGATGATGTCCTTGGCGGTGACCCCGGGCCCGACCTGCCCGTCCACACGCACGAGCATGCGCCTGGACTTCGCCTGGATGAGCGTCTGCGTGGCGAGGACGTGCTCCACCTCGGAGGTGCCGATGCCAAAGGCCAGCGCCCCGAGCGCGCCATGGGTCGACGTGTGGGAATCACCGCAAACCACGGTCATGCCCGGCTGCGTCGCCCCCTGCTCCGGCCCGATGACATGGACGATGCCCTGGCGCGGGTCGGCCATGTCGAACTCGGTGATACCGTACTCTGAGCAATTGCGGTCCAGCGTCTCGACCTGCAGGCGCGAGACCGGATCGGCGATGCCGCCGCTGCGATCGGTGGTGGGTACGTTGTGATCCGCCACCGCCAGATTCGCAGCCGTTCTCCATGGCTGCCGCCCCGCCAGTCGCAGCCCCTCGAAGGCCTGGGGCGACGTCACCTCGTGAACGAGCTGGCGGTCGATGTAGAGCAGTGCCGTGCCGTCATTGTTGTTCCTGACGACATGGGCGTCCCAGAGCTTGTCGTAGAGCGTGCGGCCCGCCATGGGTACGTCTCTCCTGTGGTCTTCGCCGGTCACCCGGCATCGCTGCGGGTAGTTCGGGCTTGAGTGTAGGCGGGCGAACTCAATAAAATCAATTCATCTTATTTATTGTTTGCATTCCTAAAAGGAATCCCGATGGACACCCAGAGCCTCCGTGCCTTCCTCACGGTCGCCGAGCACAGCTCGTTCTCCCTGGCTGCCGAGGCCCTGGAACTGACGCAGCCCGCCGTGAGCAAACGCATCGCCAACCTGGAGACGCAGACCGGCACCCGGCTGTTCGACCGTATCGGCCGCCGCGTCACCCTGACCGAAGCGGGCCGCACATTGCTGCCGAAGGCGCGCGAGGTGCTCGTCCTGGTGGACGACACTCAGCGAGCACTGGCCAACCTCAACCGCGACGTACGCGGTAGTCTCACGTTGGGTACTAGCCACCACGTGGGGCTTCACCGGTTGCCACCGGTGCTCAAGGGCTATACCCGCGACTATCCGGATGTGCGCCTCGACATGCGCTTTCTCGACTCCGAGCAGGCCTATCAGGCGGTGCTCGATGGCGCCCTGGAGCTCGCCGTGGTCACCCTGGCGCCGCAACCCGACCCGGCACTGACCGTCGTCCCCGTATGGGTGGACCACCTGCGCTTCGTTTGCGCTCGCGAGCACCCGCTCGCCGGTGCCGAAGCCCTCGCGCTGGAAGATCTCACTCACCACGAGGCCGTGATGCCGGGTCACATGACATTCACCCGCGGCATCGTCACCGAGCGTTTTGCTCAAGCGGGGCTGGAGATCAACGTCGGCCTGTCCACCAACTACCTGGAAACGCTCAAGATGATGGCCTCCATCGGCCTGGGCTGGAGCGTGCTTCCGGAGACGCTGATCGACGGCGAGCTGTGCGTCCTCCCCGTCGGCCACACGCCCATTCGCCGCCCACTCGGCTACCTCTACCATCGCAGCCGCACGCTATCGAACGCCGCCCGGGCGATGATCGAGCGGTTGGAGGTGGTGAGAAGGTCGAACGTAGCAACTCAGGGAAGAGAGAATTAATTACAGCCACAAAGAGGAAGGTGGAAAGACGATAGGGCGCGAGTGCAGCGCGGCCGTTACCCCAATGGCTTGCAGGCAGTGTGGGGCGGGCGTTGGCGGCAGTCGAGCGTACAGGGACGTATTCATAGCGTGTCTCGCCAACGCCCGCCCCACACGGTCTATCCGCCAACGTCGAAGCAACCCCGGTATCGCGGGAAAATCGCGCTCACACTCACGTGCGGACGCAAATGCAGCCTGCACCTTCAGCCAGGCACGATCGGCGTATCCGTGGAGACGTCCGCATTCTGCGCGCGATGGCGCAGGTAGTGGTCCATGAGCGTAAGTGCCATCATCGCTTCGGCGATGGGCGTCGCCCGAACGCCCACGCAGGGGTCGTGGCGGCCGGTGGTGACCACCTCGTCGGGTTCACCGCGCACATTGATCGAGCGCCCCGGCACACGGATGCTCGATGTCGGCTTGAGGGCGATGCGCGCGACGATGGACTGCCCGGTGGAGATGCCGCCGAGCACCCCCCCGGCGTTGTTCGAGAGAAAGCCCTCGCGGGTGATCTCGTCGCGATGCTCACTGCCCTTCTGGGGAACGCTCGCGAAACCGGCACCGAACTCGACCCCTTTCACCGCATTGATGCTCATCAGCCCGTGGGCCAGTTCCGCATCCAACCGGTCGAACACCGGTTCGCCCAGCCCCACCGGCACGCCCTCCGCCATGACCGTCACCGACGCACCCACGGAGTCGCCGTCGCGACGCAACTGATCCATGTACGCCTCGAGCTCCGGCAGGCGAGCGGGCTGAGCACAGAAGAATGGGTTGGCATCCACTGCCGCCCAGTCCTCCAGCGCGAGCTCGAAGGGACCCAGCTGGCTGAGATAACCGCGAACCCTCACCCCCAGGGTCTCGCTCAGGAATTTCTTGGCAATGGCGCCCGCGGCGACGCGCATTGCGGTCTCGCGCGCCGAGGAGCGGCCGCCGCCGCGATAATCGCGGATGCCGTACTTGTGGTGGTAGGTGTAATCCGCGTGACCGGGCCGGAAGCTGTCCTTGATCTTCGAATAGTCCTTCGAGCGCTGATCCGCGTTCTCGATCAACAGCCCGATGGGCGTGCCCGTGGTAACCCCCTCGAAAACCCCCGAGAGTATACGCACCTGGTCGGGCTCGCGACGCTGGGAGGTGTGGCGCGAAGTACCCGGCCGGCGCCGGTCCAGATCACGCTGAAGATCCGACTCGTCGAGTGCCAACCCGGGCGGGCATCCATCCACGACAGCGCCCAACGCCGGGCCGTGGGACTCGCCGAATGTAGTGACCGTGAAGAGCTTGCCGAAGGTATTACCGGACATTTTGTGTGAACGCTTCGAGTTAAGGATGTAGAGAACCGACCCGCTCGGCAGCGGACGCCTCAGTCATGTACCGCGAACCGGCGCTGCAGCTCGGCCGCTTCCACCAGGAAGACGCCCTCGCCGCCCCGCTCGAACTCGAGCCAGGTCAACGCCAGATCGGGATAGGCGGCCTCCATCGCGGGCCAGCTATGGCCCACCTCGCAAACCAGGATACCGTGCTCGGTAAGCCTTTCGGCGGCCTGACGCAACAACGGATGGACGAAATCCAGCCCGTCCTCTCCGCCGGCAAGCCCCGTGCGCGGCTCGTGCCGATACTCCTCGGGCAGATCGGCCATCGCCTCGGCATCCACGTAAGGCGGATTGGCCACGATCAGATCGTACCGGCGGTCTCCCGAGACACCGGCGAGCAGATCCGAGCGCAGCGGACGGACACGGTCATCGACGCCATGACGGTCCACGTTGATCCGTGCGACCGCGAGCGCATCCTCCGAGAGATCGAGCGCATCCACTTCCGCTCCCGGGAATGCGAGGGCACACCCGATCGCGATGCAGCCGCTGCCGGTACCGATATCCGCCACGCGCTCCACCGCCTCGGGATCGAGCCAGGGCTCGAACCCGGTCTCGATCAGCTCGGCCACCGGCGACCGCGGCACCAGCACCCGCTCATCCACATAGAAAGGCAGCCCCAGGAACCACCCCTCATGGGTGATGTATGCGAGCGGAAGACGCTCCTCCACGCGCCGGCGAACCCGTGCCGCGATTGCCGCCTTCTCGTCGGCGGTCAGCCGGCACGGAAAGTAGGCGTCGTGAAGGTCCGGTGGCAGATGCAATGCATGCAGGACCAGCGCCGCGGCCTCGTCGATGGCATTGTCGGTCCCGTGACCGAAATGCACCCCGGCCGCCGCGAAGCGGCTCGCCGCCCAGCGAATGAAGTCGGCAATGCTCTCGAGTTCCTTCGGCACCGTGGCCGGATCGCTCATGGCTGGCTCCTCGTCGCGAGCGCGACATGGTACCCCACCGAAGCGCACGTGTCCGCCGCGGGGCTTCCGCTCACCGGCGCTTGCCGACATAATGCCGTCGTTCTCGCATCACGGCCACGGAACGACCATGGACCAGCTCCACACCCCACCACTGATGGAACGCCTCAAGTCCCTGGCGCTCTATCCGCTTCCACATCACGGCATATCCCGCCTGGTCGGCCACGCCACACGGTGGCGTAACCCGCTGTGGAAGAACACGCTCATACGCACGTTCATCCGGGCGTACGACGTCAACCTGGACGAGGCCGAAGACCGGGACGCCGCGGACTGGCCCGATTTCAACAGCTTCTTCACCCGGTCGCTGCGCGACGGCACCCGCCCCCTCCCTGACGACCCGACGGCCCTGGCCTCGCCCGTGGACGGCACCGTGAGCGCGCTGGGCCGTATCGAGGCCGGGCAGCTCATTCAGGCCAAGGGGCAGCGTTTCAGCCTGCAGGCGTTACTTGGGGGCGACCCGGCGCTCACCGAGCGGTTCCGCGACGGCAGTTTCCTGACGGTCTACCTTTCGCCGCGGGACTACCACCGCGTCCACATGCCCGGTGCCGGCCGACTCGAACGCATGATCCACGTGCCGGGCCGGCTGTTCAGCGTCGCCCCACACACCGTGCGCACCGTGCCACGACTGTTCGCCCGCAACGAGCGAGTCGTGAGCCTGTTCCAGGGGCCGAGCGAGCCGTTCGCGGTCATCATGGTGGGCGCGATGTGCGTTGCCAGCATCGAGACGGTGTGGCACGGCGTGGTCACGCCGCCGGCCGGACGGCGGGTTCGCGCCTGGGACTACCACGACGACAGCCGGGACCTCAGGCAGGGCGATGAAATGGGGCGATTCAACATGGGCTCGACGGTGATCCTCGTGTATCCGAGGGGCGCGGTGAGGTGGGCCGAAGCGCTCGGCCCCGGAGACACGGTACGGCTCGGGCAAAAGGTGGGTGCGTGGTTGCAAGGTATCGAGTAGCGCGTTTCAAGTGACTCCCGCCGCGCTGCCAGCGACAGGCGCGCGGCCCGCCCCCCTACGCGCGCTCGACGGGAAATGCGATCACTTCGTCGATGCGCTCGGCACCAAGCGCCAGCATGAACAGCCGGTCGAGCCCGAGGGCGACCCCGGCGCATGGCGGCAGTCCCGCCTGCAGCGCACCGAGCAGGCGCTCATCCACTGACGGCTGCGCCAGCCCCGCGGCTGCACGCCGGGCGCGGTCCGCCTCGAAACGGGCGCGCTGCTCCGCCGCGTCGGTGAGCTCGTGGAAACCGTTGGCGATCTCGATACCGTCGATGAAGAGCTCGAAGCGCTCGGCGACGCGGGGATCGTCCGGGCTGAGCCGCGCGAGTGCGGCCTGGCTCGCGGGAAAATGCGTGACGAAGGTGAAGGCCTCACGCCCGAGCCCCGGGGACACGGCGTGGCTCATGAGCACGTCCAGCAGCGCATCCCGGTCCAGGCCCGATACGTCCAGGCCGTTGCCGTGCCGCGCCGCCAGTGCCCGCAGCTCGTTGTCGCCCACGGTGAGGGGATCCACCGCGAGACACGCCTGGAACACTTGCCGGTAGGTGCGTCTCTCCACCGGCCTCGCCGGCAGCACCGCGACGACGAGATCCGCGATCTCGGCCATCAGCGCCTGGTGATCGAACCCGGGCCGGTACCATTCGAGCAGGCTGAACTCGGGATTGTGGAGGCGGCCACGCTCACCGGCGCGAAACGCCCGCGAGATCTGGTAGATCGCCCCCATGCCGGCAGCGAGCAGACGCTTCATCGCATATTCGGGTGACGTCTGCAGCCACAGCCGGCCGTCCGTCGGCCCTCCCGGAGCCGTGTAGGCAACCGACAGCCCCTCGAGGTTGACGTCGGTAACGCCGGCGGCCGCCATGACCGGCGTCTCGACCTCGCAGACATCACGTTCCTCGAAAAAGCGCCGGACGACCCGCAACAGGGCCGCCCGGCGCGCCAGGCAGTCGATCGAGGCCGTCGGGCGCCAGTCGTCACCCATACCGGTAACGGATCTCAGTCCTTGGCGCGGGAGATGTAGCTACCACTGCGGGTATCCACCTTGAGGGTCTCGCCCTCTTCGATGAACAGCGGTACCTGCACCACGGCGCCGGTTTCCAGCGTGGCGGGCTTGCTGCCGCCGCTGGAGGTGTCCCCACGCAGGCCCGGATCGGTCTGCACGACCTTGAGATTCACGTGCGGCGGCGGCTCGACGGACAGCGGCGACCCGTTGTACAGCGTGACGTTGCACACGTCCTGCTCCTTGAGCCATCGGGCTGCGTCGCCCACCGCCGCCTCGCTGGCCGCCTGCTGCTCGAAGGTCTCCTGATCCATGAAGTACCAGAACTCGCCATCGTTGTAGAGATACTGCATCTCCGTCTCGAGGACGTCGGCGGCCTCGACACTGTCTCCCGACTTGAACGTCCGGTCGATGACCTTGCCGGTCTTGAGGTTGCGCACCTTCACGCGGTTGAAGGCCTGGCCCTTGCCGGGCTTGACGAACTCGTTGTCGACGATGGCGTAGGGCTCGCCGTCGAGCATGATCTTGAGTCCGGACTTGAACTGGTTGGTGGTGTACGTCGCCATTGTGGTCCCCGAAAATCGCGCGGTCTGATCCGCGCCGCCGGTGTGTATTGCCGACGGATACGCTACCATCGCGTCCGTCGCGAACGCCGCGAATGCTAACGGAAAACGCCCGACGATAGAACATGGCCACCGTGTACGAAACCACCGCAAGCTCCGGCGCGGGAACGCCCGCCTGGCAGCGTGAGCTCGCAGACGCGATCCGCGACCCGGCGGAGCTGCTCGCCGCCGTAGGGCTCGATGCCTCCTGGCTTCCCGCCGCCCGCCGCGCCGCCGCGCTTTTCCCGTTGCGCGTGCCGCGAGGTCATGTCGCCCGCATGGGTGCCGGTGACCCGGACGACCCACTGTTGCGGCAGGTATTGCCCCTGGCCGCCGAAGAGCGCCCTACCCCCGGTTTTCACGACGATCCGGTGGGCGACCGCGACGTTCTCCACCCCGGCGGCGTGCTGCACAAGTACCACGGACGCGTTCTGCTGGTAGCCACCGGTGCCTGTGCAATCAACTGCCGCTACTGCTTCCGTCGCCACTTCCCGTACAGCGATGCCCAGGCCGCGCCGCGGGAATGGCGGGATGCTCTCGCCTACATCGGCGAACACCCCGACATCGAGGAGGTGATCTTGAGCGGCGGGGATCCGCTCACCCTGAGCGACCGCCGGCTGGGCAGCCTCGCCGAAAGCCTGGACGAGATTGCCCACGTGCGCCGCCTGCGTATCCACAGCCGCCTGCCTGTCGTTCTGCCGGAGCGCGTCGATGACGCCATGCTGGCGTGGTTCGCCGGTGGCCGCCTGAAACCGGTGATGGTGCTCCACGCCAACCATCCGCGAGAGCTGGATACGGCGGCCGCGGAGGCGGTAACGCGCCTGCGCCGGCACGGGGTGCACGTGCTCAACCAGGCCGTCCTGCTGCGTGGCGTCAATGACGACGCGGACACACTCACGGCACTGTCGGAGCGACTGTTCGACATCGACGTGCTGCCCTACTACCTCCACGTGCTCGACCCGGTGGCCGGGGCAGCCCACTTCGACGTCGGCGACGACGAGGCCGGCGAACTCATGCGCGCCATCGCCGCCCGCCTGCCCGGCTATCTCGTCCCGCGCCTCGTGCGGGAATTGCCCGGCCGACCGGCGAAAACGTGGCTCACCTGGGATCGGGCACCGGAAAATGCCAACGACGACGTTGCGTCAGCACCTTGACGCGGCACATGATGAGCGACCGAACTCGCCCGGCCGGGCGCACAATGGATTGACGGCGACGGGAAACGAGCACTTATGCCAGACAGCGACCGCACTCTCCGGCTCCTAATCGCAGAAGAATCCCTCAACGACGCCGAGCAGCTGGTCAGCGTCCTGCGCAACGCCGGACACGCGGTGCGCCCCACCCGCGTCGAGGATGCCGAGCAGCTCGAGGAAGCGCTGCACGGACGGCCTCAGGACATTCTGCTATGCGCTCCCGGACTCGGGGGGCTGCCGCTGGAGACAGCGGTTCGGACAGTCAACCAGTCCGGCCACTATCTCGCCCTGCTGGTACTCACCGACGAGGACGACCCGGAATTGCGCTCCGAGGTCATGGGTATGGGCGCGGCGGACCTCGTATCCAAGGCGGATACCGAGCATTTCCTCCGCGTGATCGAGCGCGAGCGGGCCACGCTCGCGGCACGCCGCAGTCAGCGCCGCCTGGAAGCGGCCCTGAAAGAAACCGAGCGCCGCTGCCAGACACTGCTCGAGAGCTCGCGTGACGCCATCGCCTACGTGCATGAAGGCATGCACATCTATGCCAACCACGCCTATCTCGAACGCTTCGAGGTGGCGCAGCTCGAGGATATCGAGGGGCTGCCGCTGCTCGACCTGATCGCGCCCGACGAACAGGCGAACTTCCGCGACTTCTTCCGCCAGTACACCCGCGGCGATGCCAGCGAAGCGGAGCTGGAAACGCGTATTCGCACCGAAAGCGGCGATGAGCAGGACGTGCGCCTGACCCTCGCTGAAGGCAGCTGGGACGGCGAGCGCGCCACCCAGATCGTCATACGCGAGAATGACGAGGCCGCCCTTGCCGAGCGCCTCCAGCACCTCTCGCGGCAGGATATGCTCACCGGTCTGTACAACCGCAACCACTTCCTCGAGCACGTCGACCAGACGCTGACCAGTGATCGGTCGAACGAAAATGGCGCGCAGCACGGGCTGCTTTACCTGCGGCTGGACAATGTCGAGACCATCCAGCACAACCTGGGTATCAGCGCGGTGGATCAGGTGGTCGCCGATACCGCCGACCTGCTGCGCGAGAACGTCGGCGACGAGGCCGTGGCCGCGCGCTATGGCGATACGCTGTTCGCGGTTTGGCTGCGCGACGCCAGTGTCCACGACGCCCTGGCCTCCGCCGAGTCGATCCGACAGGCGATCGAGACGCATATCAGCGAGCTCGGCGAGCGTACGATCACCAAGAGCGCCAGCATCGGTGTCGTGGTGGTGGGCGACAATATGGGCACGGCGGAGCAGGCGATGAACGTCGCCGCAACCGCCGCGGAACAGGCGACCGCCGAAGGCGGCAACCGCGTCCACCTGCACGCGGGCACCGAGGACGAAGGCAGTGACAGTGGTGGCGACTGGACGCCGCGCATCGAGGACGCGATGGCCGATCAGGCCATTCGCTGCTTCTACCAGCCCGTGGTCGCCCTCCACGACAGCGGTACCGCCCGGTACGAGCTGAGCTTCGAGCTCGAGGATGACCACGGCCGCGTCGACGGCGACACCCTGCGTGCCCGGGCGGACGCCGCCCGGCTCGCACCGGATCTGGACCGCTACCTGATCCACCAGGGGCTGCGGGCTTTGTCCGCATCCGGCGACGCACGCCCGGTGCTGTTCATCACGGTGTCGTCCGCCAGCCTGGCCGACGAGGAGCTGATCACGTTCGTTCGCCAGCAGCTCGCCGACTGCGGAGTGCATGGCAGCCAGCTTGTGCTGCAGTTCTCCGAGCCAGTGGCGGTCACCCAGCTAAACCAGGCCCGTGCGCTCGCGGAGGGCATGCGCGGACTCGGCGGAAGCACCTGCCTGAGCAGCTTCGGCAGCGGGCTGGACTCGTTCCGCCTGCTCAGCGAAGTTCCCGTGGATTACCTTCGACTGGACGGCGACCTGGTCGAGGGGCTGGCGAGCTCAGGGGAAAGCAGCGAGCGCACGCGCGAAATCGTCGGCAATGCCCACGAGAGCAATCGCCAGGTGATCGCCGACGGTCTCGAGGAAGCAACCCAGCTCGCCGTTCTCTGGCAGCACCAGATCGACCTGGTTCAGGGAAGCTTCCTGCAGGAGCCGCTGCCCACCATGGATTACGACTTCACCGGCATGGTCATCTGAGGGGCGCGTGGCAGCGGACGGCTGGCTGCCACGCTCTCAGGGCTGGTAACGTCCCTCGGAGAGCGCGCGGATGCGCTCCTCGATCGGCGGATGGGACATGAACCACCGCCGCCAGCCCTGGTCCTTGCGGCCGTTGATGCCGAACGCCTCCAGCTGATCCGGCATATCCGCCGGCTCGTGGCCCGCCTGCAACCGCTGCAGGGCCGCGATCATGGCACCGCGGCCGGCGAGCCGTGCCCCCCCGGCATCCGCTCGGAACTCGCGCTGACGCGAGAACCACATTACGATGACCGAGGCGAGAATGCCGAACAGGATTTCGGCGACGATCATCGCGACCCAGAACCCTGGGCCGTAACCCCGCTCGTTGCGGAATACCACGCGATCGACGACCTGTCCCACGAGCCGCGAGAGCACGATCACGAACGTATTGAGTACGCCCTGGACGAGGGCGAGCGTCACCATGTCGCCGTTGGCCACGTGGGTAACCTCGTGGCCGAGCACGGCGTCGGCCTCCTCGCGCGTCATCCGCCGCAACAGCCCCGTGCTCACTGCCACCAGGGCATCGTCGCGGCGCATGCCGGTGGCAAACGCGTTCATTTGCGGCGAATCGTAGACACCGACCTCCGGCATCCCGATGCCCGCCTGCCGGGCGTGCCTGCGGACGGTCTCCACCAGCCACTGCTCAGCCGCATTGCGCGGTTGGGTGATAACCACCACCCCCATGAAGCGCTTGGCCATCCACTTCGAGATCGCCAGCGAGACGAACGCCCCGCCCATGCCGAAGACGGCGGCCAGCACCAGCAGCACCGGCGTGTTGAGATATATGCCCTGCTGCAGCAGCCACGGCTGCAATACGCTGAGCACCACACCGAGCAGCACCAACACCGCAAGGTTGGTGGCCAGAAACAACCCGATGCGTTTCATAGACCGATCACCTCTGTGTGACCAACCCCCGGTTCCGATACCGGAACGCCAACGGGCAACACCACCGCCACCCGATCCGCGACGGTCTCCCCCGTCAACGAAATAGGGGCGGTCACACGGTGTTTCCAGACGCCCATGACCCACCGCGCACGACCGCGGCCGTCATTCGGCCAGGCGTACCCCGTCCACGCGCTGGAACCCCCGGGGCAGCAGACCGCCGCGCCGCGCGCGCGCCCCTTCGTAACCGGCGAGATCCGCGGCGCGGAGGTTGAGGGTGCGCTTGCCGGCCTGCAGCACCACGTCCCGTCCCTCGGGGACGACCAGCACCGCCGCCAAGCGCTCGTCCCCCGCGTTGAGCCGCGCCTTGGGGATATCGATGATCTTGTTGCCCTTGCCCTTGGCAAGTGCCGGTAACTCACTGAGCGGAAAGATGAGCAAGCGCCCCGCGTTGGTCACCGCGAGCAGTCGATCGGTATCCGGATCCTGCACTGGCGTGGGCTTCAGCACGCGCGCCCCCTGGGGCACGGTCAGCAGCGCCTTGCCGGAACGGTTCTTGGCATACAGGTTGGATAGCTCCGTCACGAAACCGTAGCCATGATCCGTCGCCAGCACGAGCTGTGTCGGTGACTCGCCGGCCAGCACGAACTCGAACCGTGCTCCGGAAGGCGGACTCAGCCGTCCGGTCAATGGCTCACCCTGACCGCGCGCCGATGGCAGTGTATGGGCGGGCAGGGAATAGCTGCGCCCGGTGGAATCGATGAAGGCGGCGAGCTGATTGGTCCGGCCGGCCGCGGCATCGCGGAAGTGGTCCCCCGCCTTGTAGCTGAGCCGCTCGGCATCCACGTCGTGCCCCTTCGCCGCCCGCACCCAGCCCTTCTGGGAGAGCACGATCGTAACCGGCTCGCTCGGCACGAGATCGGTCTCCGAGAGTGCCCGCGCACTCTCGCGCTCGACCAGCGGCGAACGGCGCTCGTCGCCGTACTTGTCAGCGTCCTCGCGTAGTTCCCCCTGAATCAGGTCGGTGAGCTTTCGCTCCGAGCCCAGCGTCGCCTGCAGTTCGTCGCGTTCCTGTTCCAGGTCCGACTGCTCGCCGCGAATCTTCATTTCCTCCAGGCGTGCGAGATGGCGCAGGCGAAGCTCCAGGATGGCCTCCGCCTGACGCTCGGTAAGCCCGAAGCGTTCCATGAGGACCGGCTTGGGTTCGTCCTCACTGCGGATGATCGCGATTACCTCGTCGATATTGAGGTAGGCGATGAGGTAGCCCTCGAGCAGATGCAGGCGTGCCTCGACCCTGTCGAGGCGCCAGCGCAGCCGTCGCGTGACCGTCTGTCGACGGAAGGTCAGCCACTCGCTCAGGATCTCGCGCAGATTGCGCACCCGCGGTCGTCCGTCGAGACCGATGACGTTGAGGTTGACCCGGTAAGTCTTCTCCAGATCGGTGGTCGCGAACACGTGCTGCATGAGCTCGGTGGCGTCCACGCGGTTCGACCGTGGCGTGATCACCAGCCGCGTGGGGTTCTCGTGGTCGGACTCGTCACGCAGGTCCTCCACCATGGGCAGCTTCTTCGCCTGCATCTGCGCAGCGATCTGCTCCAGCACCTTGCTGCCCGAGACCTGGTAGGGCAACGCCGTAACGACGATGTCGCGACCGTCGCGCTCCCACCGCGCGCGCATCCGCAGCCCGCCGGAGCCGGTCTCGTAGAGCTTGCGGATATCCGCGCGGGGCGTGACAAGCTCCGCTTCCGTGGGCATGTCCGGCCCCTGGATGTACTCGCAGAGCTCGGCAACGGTCGCATCCGGATTGTCCAGCAGATGGATGCAGGCCTCGGTCACCTCGCACAGGTTGTGCGGTGGAATGTCGGTGGCCATGCCCACGGCGATGCCGGTTCCGCCATTGAGCAGCACGTTGGGCACCCGCGCCGGCAGCACTACCGGCTCTTCCATGGTGCCGTCGAAGTTAGGCTGCCAGTCCACCGTTCCCTGACCGAGCTCGGCGAGCAACAGCTGGGCGTAGGGGGCCAGACGCGCCTCGGTGTAGCGCATCGCTGCGAAGGACTTGGGATCGTCCGCCGAGCCCCAGTTCCCCTGCCCGTCGATCAGCGGGTAGCGATAGGAGAACGACTGCGCCATGAGCACCATGGCTTCGTAGCAGGCCGAATCCCCGTGAGGGTGGAACTTGCCGAGCACGTCGCCCACGGTCCGCGCGGACTTCTTGTACTTGGCCGCCGCCGACAGCCCGAGCTCGGACATAGCGTAGACGATGCGCCGCTGCACCGGCTTCATGCCATCGCCGATATGCGGCAGCGCACGGTCGAGGATGACGTACATGGAATAGTCCAGGTACGCCTTTTCGGTGAAGTCCCGAAGCGGGCGGGTCTCGAAATCGGAATAGGCGGTCGTGGTGTCTGTCATACGGACGTTCCAGATTCGACGTTCAAAGTGGAAAGCTGAAAGGCCCTGCCTCCCCACTCACACGGCGCATCGCTTTGAACTTTGAACGTTACTGATCTTCTCAGAGGTATTGTCATGCGTCAGCCGCGCCGTGCGCCGATGGGGCAAGGCGCGAGGCGCGCCGTGTAGCCGGGCTACACAAGCGGCGAGCAACGCCGAACCATCGGCGCACGGAACGGCCCGAAGGCAGCGCTCATACGAGCGCTTCCGCCAGGTCCCCCTTGCTCTCCAGCCACTGCCGGCGGGCGGCGGCGGCACGCTTGCCGAGGAGCATGTTCATGAGCTTCTCGGTCTCCTCCGGCGAATCCACGGTGAGCTGGACCAGGCGTCTGGTATCCGGCGCCATGGTAGTCTCGCGGAGTTGCATCGGGTTCATCTCGCCGAGGCCCTTGAACCGGGTCACGCTGACCTTGCCCTTCTTCTTCTCGGCGGCGATGCGGTCGAGCACGCCCTGGCGCTCGGACTCGTCCAACGCATAGTAGGTCTCCTTGCCCACGTCGACGCGATAGAGCGGCGGCATCGCCATGAAAACGTGCCTAGCGCGCACGAGCGCGGGAAAGTGCTTGAGAAACAGCGCGCACAACAGCGTCGCGATGTGCGCACCGTCCGGATCCGCGTCGGCGAGGACGCAGACCTTGCCGTAGCGAAGCCGCGAAAGATCGTCCGACCCCGGCTCGATGCCCAGGGCCACGGCGATGTCGTGTACCTCCTGAGAGCCCATGACCTCCGCCGGGTCCACCTCCCAGGTGTTGAGGATCTTGCCCCGCAGCGGCATCACCGCCTGGTGCTCGCGGTCGCGGGCCTGCTTCGCCGAGCCGCCGGCGGAATCGCCCTCGACCAGGAACAGCTCGGTGCGCTCGAGATCCTGTGCCGTGCAATCCGCGAGCTTGCCGGGCAGCGCCGGCCCCGAGGTGACTTTCTTGCGGGTGACCTTCTTCGCCGCGCGTTGGCGGCGCTGGGCGTTGGCGATGACCAGTTCCACGATCGCCTCGGCCGCCTCCACGTGCTGATTGAGCCAGAGGCTGAAGGCATCCTTGACGACGCCGCTGACGAACGTGGCGCATTCCCGGGAAGACAGCCGCTCCTTGGTCTGGCCGGAGAACTGGGGATCTTCCAGCTTCACGGACAGCACGAAGGCGATGCGCTCGAAGATATCCTCCGGCGCGATGCGCACGCCGCGCGGCAGGAGGTTCCGGAACTCGCAGAACTCCCGGATGGCCTCGGTCAGCCCGGTGCGCAGCCCGTTCACATGGGTGCCACCGAGTGTGGTGGGGATGAGGTTGACGTAGCTCTCCTGAACCGCCTCGCCGTCGTCGGGCAGCCAGGTCACCGCCCATTCCGCGGCCTCGTGTTCCGCGGTCATGCGCCCCACGAAGGGCGGATTGGGAACGAACTCGACATCCTGCAGCGCGCCCTTGAGGTAATCGGTCAGCCCGTCCTCGTAGTACCAGACCACCGACTCCCCGCTCGCCTCGTCCTCGAAGCGAACGGTGACGCCCGGGCACAGGACTGCCTTGGCACGCAGAACGTGCTTGAGCCGCGGTACCGAGAACTTCGCCGAGTCGAAGTAGCGGGCGTCCGGCCAGAAGTGCAGCTGCGTGCCGGTATTGCGGCGCCCCACCTCGCCGGTGACGTGCAGGTCCTCGACCTTCTCGCCGTCAGCGAAGACCATGCGGTACTGCTTGCCGTCACGGCGGATGGAGACTTCCAGACGGCGTGACAGGGCGTTAACCACCGACACCCCGACACCATGAAGGCCGCCGGAGAACTGATAGCTCTTGGACGAGAACTTGCCACCGGCATGCAGCTTGCTCAGGATCACCTCGACCCCCGGCAGCCCCTGCTGAGGATGCACATCGACGGGCATGCCGCGGCCGTCGTCGCGCACCGCGAGGGAGCCGTCGCGATAAAGGGTGACCGCTATCTCCTTCGCATGCCCGCCGATGGCTTCGTCGACGCTGTTGTCGATGACCTCCTGGGCGAGATGATTCGGCCGGCTGGTGTCGGTATACATTCCCGGGCGGCGGCGTACGGGGTCCAGCCCGGTGAGCACCTCGATGGAAGCGGCGTCGTAAGTCGTGGCCATGCGTCTCAGTCATCCCTCGGCTTGCGAGTGCGGCGGCAGTGTAACGCACCGAGCGACCGCATGGCGCGGTGCGTTACACTTGCCGGGAATTCATCAAAACCTGCACATGGACCGATGGCCGAAGAGAACGAGAACGGCAACGACGGTGGCTTCGACTTCGAGGCGGCGCTCGGGGAGCTCGAAGAACTCGTGGTGCGAATGGAACGCGGCGATCTCAGCCTCGAGGAATCCCTGAAGGCTTTCGAACGTGGCGTGGGTCTCACCCGCGCCTGCCAGAAGGCCCTGACCGATGCCGAGCAGAAGGTCGAGATTCTGCTCGGCGAGGATGAGGACGCCACTCTCGCCCCCTTCGACGAGGCGGACACGGATGAGCATTGACAAGCGTATCGCCGAAGCCAAGGAACGGGTGGAACACGCCCTGGATGGACGCCTGCCGCCTGCGACCATCCATCCAGCGCGCCTGCACGAGGCCATGCGCTACGCCGTGCTCGGGGGGGGCAAGCGCCTGCGTCCGCTGCTCGTCTATCTCAGCGGCGAGGCCCTGGATGGGCAACGTGCCGCGCTGGACGAGGCTGCCTGCGCAGTGGAGTGCATCCATTGCTATTCCCTGGTTCACGATGACCTCCCGGCGATGGACGACGACGCGCTGCGCCGCGGCCGACCCACCTGTCACCGGGCCTACGACGAAGCCACGGCCATTCTCGTCGGTGACGCGCTGCAGTCCCTCGCGTTCCGACTACTCGCCCGTGCAACCGCCGTGCCCGCCGAAACCCGGGTCGCGATGGTGGAAACGCTGGCGGTAGCGGCCGGCTCCCGGGGCATGTGCGGCGGCCAGGCGATGGACCTCGCGGCTGTCGGTCATCAGCTCACCGAAGCCGAGCTCGAGGACATGCACATCCACAAGACCGGCGCCCTCATTCGCGCCAGCGTCCGGCTCGGTGCCCTGTGCGCACCCGATGCCACGGCGGACGCGCTGGAACGGCTGGATCACTTTGCCAAGTGCATCGGCCTCGCTTTCCAGGTCCAGGACGACGTCCTCGACGTCGACGGGGACGAAGCCGTCACCGGCAAGCCCAGCGGCGCGGATGCGCGCCTGCACAAGCCGACTTATCCGGCGCTCCTGGGCGTCGCCGAGACCCGTGCCTTCGCCAGCAAGCTCTGCGAAGATGCACTGGCGAGCATCGAGCCCCTCGGCGACCGTGCCCAGGGGCTGCGTGAAGTGGCCCGGTATATCGTGGAGCGCGACCATTAGTGCCCCGAATATAGGCGGGCGTTCACTAGGGGCGCTGTTCGATGACGAGCACCCGCCCGTCATGCCGCAGGCTCACGCGGCCAAGGAACGACATGCCCAGCAGCGGCTGCCGTAGAACGCCGCCCTCGAGCACCAGCGCCGGCACGTTACGCACCACCACCTCGCCCACACGCACCCGCGCCAACTGCACACGCCAGCCGCGTGTCGCGCCACCGGCGGTACTCACCCGCATGCGCACACCATCGCTGCGATAATCGATTCCCAGACGTCGGGCGAGCCCGGCGTCGATGGCGACCAGATCCGCCCCGGTATCCACCAGGAATCGCACCCCGTGACCGTTGATACGGCCCGCCGTGTGGTAACTGCCCCGCGCCCCCGGGGCAATGCGCGCCTGGCGCCTGGTAGTGGGCGCATACTCGCCCCCCACCATCCGGTTGACACCCAGGCGACGGCGTTCGCCATCGACCTCGACGACCGCCTGATCGCTACTGGCCTTCACCAGTCGCACCCCGGCCGGACCGGTTTCCCCCTCCGCGAGCACCGTGCGCTCGCCGTCGACCTCCAGCATCACCTTGCCCGGAAACACGGCGAGAACGACGATCCGAGGCGTCGCCAGGGCGGTGACCGCAAACGCGAGCATGGAGAGCATCGCCAGCGCACGCCCCCAGCGTGCAACAGCATCGCCGCTCATTGTGCATTCCCCCGGTTGCGTGCCCGTGCGATCCATCGCACTGATTGCCATGTGGACATCATCATGACGAATGAGTCACCCTCCACTGATTCCTTCGAGCGCACGGCAGGAGGCGCCCATCCCATGGCCGACCCCACCCGCATTCGCGTACGCGGTTTTCATCTCGATCTCTACGGACACGTGAACAATGCCCGCTATCTGGAGTTTCTGGAAGAGGCACGCTGGGATCAACTGCGCGAGCATCTCGATTTCGACTGGTGGCAGGCGCGCAACCTCGCCTTCGTAATCGCCAACATCGATATCGACTTCCGCCGCCCGGCAGGCATGGACGACGAGCTCCTGGTCGACGTCACGTTGAAAACGCTGGGAGAGCGCAGCGGGGTACTGCATCAACGCGTGGTGCGAAGTGACGGCGTGCTGGTCGCCGAGGCCGACGTCACCTTCGTGATCTTCGACGGCGGTGCCGCCACGGTCGTGCCCATCGAGGGGGAAATACGCGAGCGCCTCGCCCGTGCCGGCGCGCAACTGGAATAAATGCCGGCAAGGTGGGCCCGCGCCGGCCGCTGCCATCTGGCAGCGCGCGCGCCACGAATCACCGTGACGCGACGCGGAGCCCCACGGCCCCGCGTCGCGGACTCGCTCACATCGCCGCTTCCTTGGCCTGGGCAATCCACTCGTCGAACTGCTCCTGGTTGTCCTCGATCCACTCCTTGGCGTGCCGCTCCAGATCAGCCGCGCTGTCCTCACCCTCGTTCATGAGCGCGTTCTGGGCGAATATGTCCTCGATTGGAATACGCATGTTCTCCAGCAGGCTCCGAACCGCCGGATTGTCCTCCAGGAACGCCTTGTTGGCCACCGGCCGGATGTCGTTGGCCGGCCAGCCCATCTCGCAGGGGTCGTCCACACAGCCATTGACACCAGACAGCGTGGTGGCGTCTTCCAGCTCCTTCTGATCCGGCGGCAGGTCGGGCCGCGGCACTTCGAGCCACATCACGTCCTCGCCGGGCTTGAGCAGACCCACGGTCCAGTTCGGCGTCCAGGTATAGAAGAAGATGGGATCACCCTGCTCGTAGCGGCCCAATGCGTCTGCCATGGAGGCAGCGTAGCCGGCCTTGATGGGGTCGATGTGATCTCGCAGCTCATAGGCGTCGAGATGATGCGAGATGACCTTCTCGCAGCCCCATCCCGGCGGGCAGGCCACGAGGTCCGCCTTGCCGTTGCCGTCCGTGTCGAACAGCTCCTTGACCTCGGGTTTCTTGAAGTCCTCCAGGTTGGTGATGCCGTACTCCTGCTGGGTCTTCTTGTCGATCAGATACCCCTGCAGCGCACCACCCTCGGCCACGTAGCCAACGATCGTGGCACCGGGCTCGAACGCCTCCCGATACGTGTTGTGCAACGGGAACCAGCCATTGACCCAGAGGTCCACGTCGCCCTGGCCGACGGACTGGTAGAAGGGCGGGTTGTCGAGGGTGATGGGGCGATCGACCCGATACCCCAGCGCCTCGAGTGCCTGCGTGTAGACCTCCGTCTGGAACCAGCCGGTATCCCATGTGGCACGAGCCATCCTGACGGTCTTGCCCTCGCCTGGCAGCTCCTGCGCCAGGGTCACGCCGCCGCTGAACGCCAGCAAGGCCACGGCCAGCACGGACCAGACGACACCACTTATGTGTTTGCGTGCGGTATCCAACATGGTCACCTCCGTCACCTTCCTCTGCCTTACGACAGACTGCATCTCCGCGGAAAGGGCGGCGCGCCGATAGCGCCGCGCCCTCCTTCCCCTAGGAGCCTCGTTGTCCGCTTTCCTCCCCGCCTTGTTGCCGGTGTCCGTGATCCCAGCGCATGAGCACTTCGAGCAGGCGTCGGGGTCCCGGCCGTTCCGCGTGCGGATCACCCAGCGCCTGTGTGATTCGGTCGAGAATGATCGCGAGCAGCACGATGCCCACGCCGCCCACCGTCGCCGCCCCCACGTCGAGCCGCCCGAGCCCGGTATAGACCGTCAGACCAAGGCCGCCGGCGCCGATCAGGGCGGCGATCACCACCATGGACAGCGACAGCATCAACGTCTGGTTGAGGCCGGCCATGATGGTGCGCAGCGCCAGTGGCACCTGGATCTCCCAGAGCACCTGCCAGGAGCTGGCGCCGAAGGCGTAGCCCGCCTCCACCATCTCCGCCTGGACCTGACGGATCCCGAGATTCGTCAAGCGGATGATCGGCGGCAGCGCGAAGATAATGGTCGCGATCACACCGGGAACCAGCCCGACCCCGAAAAGCATCACGATGGGCACCAGGTACACGAACGGCGGGATCGTCTGCATGATGTCGAGAACCGGGCGGAGAACCGACGCGAAGCGGTCGCTCTTCGCGGCGACGATCCCCACCGGCACCCCCACGATGGTGCAGAAGATCACCGCCGTGAGGATCATGGCCAGGGTGGTCATGGTTTCCGACCAGGCGCCGATGAGGTCGATGGCGACCAGTCCGATAAGCGAGAAAATCGCGACACCGCGCCCCGCCGCCCACCAGGCGAACAGGCACACGACGATCACGAACACCGGAAACGGCACAGCCAGCAGGAACGTCTCCAGATTGTCCATGACCCGCGCCACGGGCCACTGGAGCGCCTGGAAAAAGCCCCGGAAATTGGGTACCAGCCAGCCCTTGATGAAGTCCTCGACCCAGACGTCGAGGGGAATCGTCACCCAATCCGACGGTTTCATGACTCGCCACCTCCCGCGCGCGCATCGGCCGGTTCGGACTCAGCGGCCGCGTCGGTTCCGGCGGCGGCGCTACCGCCGGCTTCCGAACCGTCGTCGCCACCGGCGAGCTGGGCGAACACATCCAGCGGATCGAGCACCCCACACAGCCGGTCATCCGCATCGATGACGGCAATCGGCAAACCGCGGGCACACAGCTCGTAGACCTCGTGGAGATGGTCATCCGGCCGGCATCGGGGAAACTCGACCACCATGACCTCGTCGAGAGCGTCCTCGGCGTGTTGATCCCGGAGCGCTTCCGCGCGCACCAGCCCTATCGGCACTCCCTGGGTGTCGACGACGTGGACGGCATTGGCACCGTACTCACGCAGCCTCTCCGATGCGGTATCCAGCGAATCCCGCTCGAGCACAAGCGGCTCGCGCCAGCGCATGAGCTTGGAAGCGGTGAATACCCGGCTGCGATCCACATCGCGGGTGAATGCGGCGACGTAGTCATCCGCCGGCGTCGCGACGATCTCCTCCGGGGTGCCGGTCTGAACGAATACACCGGCACGCATGATCGCAATCCGGTCGCCGAGGATCAGCGCCTCGTTGAGGTCATGGGTGATGAACACGATCGTCTTGTGCATGGAGCGCTGCAGGGTGAGCAGCTCGTCCTGCATATCCCGGCGAATCAGTGGATCGAGGGCGCTGAACGGTTCGTCCATAAGGAGGATATCGGTGTCGGCCGCCAGCGCCCGGGAAAGACCGACGCGTTGCTGCATGCCGCCACTGAGCTGCTGGGGCAGCGAATCCGCCCACTCGCGCAACCCCACCTGGGCCAGAACCTTCAACGCGCGCTCGCGCCGCTCGTCACGTCCCACACCACGCAGCTTCAATCCGAATGCGGCGTTCTCCGCCACGGTGCGATGTGGCAACAGGGCGAAGTGCTGGAAAACCATGCTCATCCGGTCGCGCCGCAGCGCCATGAGCTCCTGGCGGGACATTTGGGTGATCTCCTGCCCGGCTACTGTCACCTCACCCGCGGTGGGCTCGATCAAGCGATTCAGCATTCGGATCAGCGTCGACTTGCCGGAACCGGACAGCCCCATGACGACGAAGATCTCCCCCTCGGCGACATCGAAGGAAACGTCGTTGACACCGACGGTTACGCCGGTTTCCTCGAATATCCGCTCTTTCGTGTATCCCTGATCGAGTAGCTCGTACGCGGCGTCGAGATCGTCACCGAAGAACTTGTAAAGGCCGCGGACGGCAATCTTGCTGGTCATGGCGGTGGATCCGCTGTTGCCGGACAAGAGCAGCGCAAAGCGATTCCCGAAGCGCTTTGCATGTCCATGGGGAGAGCTGTGCACCCCGGACTGCCGAGTAATCGGCAGTGCGGTACCAGTGCATCCGGCGACCTGGCACACCCTAGGGCGGCCAGTGACTCGTGCGCGCGGCCAAGCAGTACCGACGCCCGCCACCGCGCTCGCACTCGGGGTCTGCTGACGATCATTCTGCCCCCCGTGGAGACAGCTGATATCTACCCACAAGTGTTGTCGTCAATTACCAAGAGGTCCAGCCGATTCGCCTGCGAACTCCTCGTCGCGTCCTCGTAACTCGTTGTTCGAGAAAGCGAAAGGCAGCCCATCATCGGCGGGCGGGCATCCATGAGAAAGGGGGCCCGAAGGCCCCCTTTTCCGGCTCACCGGCGTGGCGGTGAGATTGAGGGTTGGATTGCGTGTTCAGGTGGCCTCGCCATGGCCATGCTGACGCATCTCCATCAGCGACCAGATGGCATCCGCGCCGATCAATACACCGAAGATGATGTGGTTCCAGGTCGCCGCCATCGCCATCCCGGCGAAACCGAGCACGAAAGGCGCGAGGATCAACCACACACCGAGCACCAGATTGACCCATTCCTCCCACATGTACGGGCGCGCCAGCACGGCTGCCGCGAACACTGCAACGGCAATACCGATTATGACCGGATTCCAGACTACCGCGCCGCCGATCGCGGTCGAACCGAGCACGAACGGCGATACGATCATCCAGAGACCGAACAGCAACATCAACCAGTCACGCCAACGCTCACGCAACGTAGCCATACGCCACCTCCTAGCCGATGCCTCGGCATTTGGTCGATGAGCGTTCCTGGAGGCCCGGATTGTCAGTTACGTTCCCTGTTAGTAAATATAGGGCTTACTGGCGCAAAATCAAATAGCTACGAAACACGATCCAATCACATCGTGATTCCTCGGAAGCAAGCGCCCGGGACCGCCCCCCCCGAAGCACACCCGCCCCCTCAGGCGGCGTTGACGCAATCACGCCCCTGCGCCTTCGAACGGTACAGCGCAGTATCGACGCGATGCAGTACCGTCGGCAGCGTTTCCTGCTCACCGAGCTCGGTGACACCCACGCTGATGCTCACGTGGATATCCTCGCGACCGAACCGGATCGCCTTGTGCCGAACGGCCTCACGCATGGCCTCGGCGCGCTCGACGGCCTGCTCCCGCGAACACTCGCCAAGCACCACCAGGAACTCCTCGCCGCCCCAGCGGCACACGACATCGGATTCGCGCACGCTCTGGTGAAGCACCGTGGCCACCGCCCGGATGACCACGTCCCCGCCCTGATGGCCATAGGTGTCATTGATCGTCTTGAAATGGTCGATATCGACGCTCACCACGGACACGGCTCCGTTCTGACGCCGCACCTGTTTGACCAGTTGCTCGAACAGGATGTCGAAGACCTGACGGTTCGCCGCGCCGGTGAGCCGATCCCGCGTCGCCATCTCCTCCAGGCCACGCTGATAGCCGCGGACCGTGAAATGCGCCACGGTGAGCACCAGTACGGTCACCCCCAGTGCCAACAGCGTATTGAACAGGAACGTGTACCACAGACGGGCCTCGCCCGGGGTCTCGGACTGCTCGACAATGAGGTACCAGTCGAACTCTGGAACCAGGCGGCTGTTCACATACACCAGCGCTCCGTCCGGCCGTGTATAGCTCAGCGACGTACTCGGGTTGGCGAGAATGCGGGTGGCGAATCGCCCGAGGCCGGCCCGGTCGTGGAGGCGTTCGGCGCCGGTGAAGCTTTCGCCGTGCAGCGTGACGCCGCCCTGTCGGTCGACGAAATACACCTGTCGCCCGTAACGCTCTTCGTAAGTCTCGATGAGCCGTGCCACAGCGTTGACCGATAACCCGATACCGATGGCACCGAGATAGTCGCCGTCGTCGTCGGTGAGCCGGTGATTGATGAAAATGCTCACCCGGGTGCGATCGGCGGTATCGCTGTCGATATTGATCTCGTAGGGCGCATTCATCTCCCGGACCCGGAAATACCAGGCATCAGCCGGATCGTCCGGATCGACTGTCTTGATGACCCCCGTGGGGTGATAATAGCGGCGCGTCCGGTCGGAGACGAAGAACGCCGTAATCGTGTCGTAGCGTTCCTGGATCGCGGCGAGGTAGCGGGTCATGCGCCGGGGATCTTTCTCGCCATCCAGGGTCCAGTCACGTACGAACGTGTCGTGCGCCATCAGCGAGGCGATCAGCGTGGAGCGGACCAGATCGCGCTGAATCTCCGAGTAGATGTTGTCACTGGTCAGCGGCAGCGTCTGCTCGGCGATCTGATCGGTCAGGGAATCGTGCGCGACGAAGTAGCTGATCGCGCTGGTCGCGACGAATCCAACGCTCAACAGAACCGCCAGAGCGACCGCGAAATAGAGCTTCTTGCGCTGCACGTATTGGTTATCCGTTGTTCGGGCTGCGACCTATCGCGAGTGCGCCGCGGTTCCTCCCCCCGCCGCAGGTGCCCCACGGCGAATGCGTCCAGCATCACGACAGGGCCGGGAACCCCGGCAACGCCGCACTCGGGTCTATCGCCTCGTCAGCGCCGGTTTCCACGGCATCGAGCGGATCCATTGCGCCTTCGCGCTCACCGGTCGTCGCGGCGTCGGCGGCCAGGGCACGGAAGTCGAACAGATCGGCATCGGCGAGATGGGACGGCTGTACGTTCTGTAGCGCACGGAAGATATTGGTCAGCCGCTTGGGGTCTTCCGCCTGCCAGGCCCGGAGCATTTCCTTGATCTTCTGACGCTTGAGATTGGTCTGGGAGCCGCAGAGATTGCACGGGATAATGGGAAACGCCTTCAGCTCACTGTAGCGCTCGGTATACGTTTCCGGCACGTAGGCGAGTGGCCGGATCACCACGTGACGGCCGTCATTGCTGCGCAGCTTCGGCGGCATGGTCGACAAACGGCCGCCGTAGAACAGGTTCAGAAAGAGCGTTTCGAGGATGTCATCACGATGATGGCCAAGGGCGATCTTGGTAATGCCCATCTCCTCCGCGGCACCGTAGAGAATACCGCGACGCAGCCGCGAGCACAGGCTGCACATCGTCTTGCCCTCGGGAATCACACGCTTGACCGTGCTGTAGGTATCCCGCTCCAGGATACGGTACTGCACCCCCAGCCCATCGAGATACTCGGGCAGAACGTGCTCCGGGAAACCGGGCTGCTTCTGGTCGAGGTTCACCGCCACCAGCTCGAAGCGTACCGGCGCACGCTGCTGGAGCAAACGCAACACCTCCAGCAGCGTGTAGGAATCCTTGCCGCCGGAGAGGCACACCATCACGCGGTCACCCTCCTCGATCATGGTGTAATCGCGGATGGCGTTGCCGGTGAGATAAGTCAGGCGCTTCTCGAGAGTCTTGAGGTTCATGCCCATCGTTCGATCGCCGGTGCAGTAAGGCGGTTACGAGACCCTGTGCCTCGACAATGCGACGCACTTCCGGTTCAGCAGGCCGAAGTGTAACACCGCGCCGTTCTCACGATCAGAAGGATCGCCGTGCTGCCACGTGCCGCAATTCTCGCCAGGACCGGACGTGCGCGACCTTGTTGATCCGGGAGACTAATGCCGCCAGAACGCCGGCGTGAACAGCACCAGCAGCGTGAACACTTCCAGCCGGCCGAGCAGCATCGCGAAGACCGCGAGCCATTTCACGAACTCCGGCACGTCCGCGAAGTTACTCGCCACCGTCCCCAGCCCGGGCCCCACCAGGTTGATCGTCGCCATTACCGCGCCGAAGGCGCTCTCCAGATCGAGGCCGGCGGCCATCATCAGCGCCGTGAGCACCAGCGACGACAACACGTAGAGCGTATAGAAGCCCCACACGGAGTTCATCACGCTCTCCGGCACCGGCTTGTTCCCCAGTTTCACCGGCATCTTCGCGCGCGGATGGATCAACAGGAACGACTCGTGCACGCCCTGCTTGTACAGCAGCACAATGCGCACGACCTTCATCCCGCCGGCCGTCGAGCCGGCGCAGCCGCCGATGAACCCGATGGCGGCGATCAACAGCGGAATGTAAAGGGGCCATTGGGCGAAGCCCGCGGTGGTGTAACCGGTGGTGGTGATGATGGAAATCACGTGGAACACCGCATCCCGCATCGACTCACCAGCGCTGGTGTAAGCACCGGTCAGCCAGAGTGTGGCGGCGATGAGGGCGGCAAAAGCCACGATCAGCACGAGATAGGCGCGCGTTTCCGTATCCCGCCAGTAGTACCGTGGATCCCGCCCCCGCCAGACGAGAAAGTGCATCGCGAAGTTCACCCCGCCGAGCAGCATGAACACGTTGGCCACCGTCTCCACGGCGAAGCTGTCGTAGTAGCCCAGGCTGGCATCGTGGGGAGAATACCCCCCGGTGGCGATCGTGCTGAAGGAGTGCGCGATCGCGTCGAAGACCGTCATTCCCGTCCACCAGTAGGCGACGGCGCAGACGACGGTCAGCCCCAGATAGACATACCACAGCGTCCGCGCCGTATGCATGATGCGCGGTGTCAGTTTGTCGTCCTTCATGGGGCCCGGCGTCTCGGCGCGATAGAGCTGCATGCCACCGACGCCGAGCATCGGAATGATCGCCACGGCGAGAACGATGACGCCGAGTCCGCCGAGCCACTGCAGCTGCTGACGGTGATAGAGCACCGAGGGTGGAAGCCCGTCCAGGCCGATGATCACGGTGGCACCGGTCGTGGTGAACCCGGAAACCGCCTCGAACACGGCGTCGGTGAGGTCGAGATGCGGGCCGAGCATGAAGGGCACCGCACCGAACAGCCCGAGCACGGTCCAGAACAGTGCCACGACCAGAAAGCCGTCGCGCGTACGCAGTTCCCCCTGGAAGTTCCGCACCGGCATCCATAGCGCCAGACCCGTGGCGAGCGTCAGCGCGAAGGTAGCCCCGAACACCCCGGCCTGACCGTCGTCCGTGAGCAGCGATACCACCACCGGCGGCAATGCCGTCACGCTGAAGAGCATCAGCAGCAAGCCGATGAGGCGTTGGATCACGGCCCATTTCATACGCTCACAACACGCTTCGCCATTGCGCCGATCACCCCGCCCGTACGCGCCAGTGCTGCTTCATGAGAGTAAAGCGACAATCGATGGCATGTTACCGGATCGCCCGGACATGGCGCGGCATTATGGGTCTTAGCGGCACATGAATCCACCCGCGCCGACCAGCCCCGCGGTGCTCGGTAAAGCGTCGGTAACCCCTGTGCCATGACCCTGCCATCTGCCGCCGCCACCCTGCGGGAAACAGCAGCCGAGTACGCAGGGAATGCCCGAGACGATGCCAGGCAACGATCCGGAAGTCGCCGCGACCCCGCGGTTCGCGGTGGAGATGGCCAGCACGCGTGCCGCCGTGGCCGAGGCACAGCGGCTACGCTACCACGTCTTCGCCGAAGAGCTCGGCGCCACCGTTCACACGGAGCAACCCGGCCACGAATGCGATACCTACGATGCGTTCTGCCGTCACCTGCTCGTGCGCGACACCCAAAGCGCCGAGGTGGTCGCGTGCAGCCGGATACTCGACGGTGAAACCGCCGCAACCGCAGGCGGCTTCTATTCGGAAAGCGAATTCCACATGCACGCGATCAGGCGGCTGCCCGGACGGCTCATGGAGCTCGGCCGTACCTGCGTGGCCCCCGGCTATCGTGGCGGCGCGACCATCGCCGCACTCTGGTCCGGGCTGGCCCGCCACATCGTCGAAGAAGCGTACGACTACCTCATCGGCTGCGCCAGCATCCCCGCCACCGACGGCGGCGCCGAGGCGGCTGCGATCATGCAGCGGTTGCGACGGCGGCACATGACGCCTGACGGACTTCGCGTGCAGCCCCGCACCCCCTTGCCCGCGAATGTCCGCCACCTCACCGGCTCGGTGCGCATGCCGGCGCTGTTGCGGACCTATCTCGCCCTCGGGGCCCAGGTGTGCGGCGAACCCTGCTGGGACCCGGAGTTCCGCGTCGCCGACGTGTTCATCCTGGTGGACACGCGTTCGCTGTCGGCGCGCTACGTGCGCCATTTCCTGCGCGTGGACGCCACCGCCATACCGCGCGGCGCCAACGCTGAACCGGCGTTGCACACGCGCTCATGAGCGTGGCCGCCGACGACGGCGCAGCGACGTCGCGGCCCGCCATGACCTCACCCGTAAACGCGCCTGCTTGATGTAGAATTCGCACGCTCAACCAACCGTGCCGGAGCGCATCATGCAGCATCAGGTCGACCGTCTGCTCGACCAGGCCAACGGAGTCATTCTCGGCAAGGAACGTCAGCTGCGCCTCGCGGTAGCGTGCGTGGTCGCCGGCGGCCATCTTCTCATCGAAGACCTGCCCGGCGTGGGCAAGACCACCCTCGCCCATCTGCTGGCACGCCTGCTCGGGCTCGAAATGCACCGTGTGCAGTTCACCAGCGACCTTCTGCCGGCGGACATTCTCGGCGCCTCCGTCTACGACCGCGACCGCGGTTGCTTCGAATTCCACGCCGGTCCGGTATTCACCCAGCTACTGCTCGCCGACGAGGTCAACCGCGCGACACCGAAAACGCAAAGCGCCCTGCTCGAGGCCATGGAAGAACACCAGGCCACCGTGGACGGCATCAGCCGGCGACTGCCCGAACCGTTTTTCGTGATCGCCACACAGAACCCCGGCTCGCAGACCGGCACGTATCCACTGCCCGAATCCCAGCTCGACCGTTTCCTGCTCAGCCTTGAGATGGGGTATCCCGACCACGCCGCCGAGCGCGAGCTGTTGCAGGGAGCCGACCGCCGCGCGCTGATCGACGGGCTGGATTCACTCCTCGACGCCGAGGCGCTGCTCGCGCTACGCCAGCAGGCGCGTGAAATCCACGTGGCAAACGCTTTGATCGATTACGTCCAGGCCCTTCTGAAACGTACCCGCACCGCCGACGCCCGCGGCCCCGGTCTTTCCCCGCGCGCCGGGCTCGCGCTGGTTCATGCCGCCCAGGCCTGGGCCCTGGTGGGTGGCGACACTGCCGTCCTGCCCGAGCACATTCAGGCAGTCTTTCCGCATGTCGCCGCGCACCGACTGCAGACCGGCAGCATGGGCCTGGCAACGGCACGCGAAGCCAGCGAGCGGTTGCTCGCAGACGTCGCGATCCCCTGACATGGAGCTTCCCAAGGCGATTCACCGGTTCCTGGCACGCCGCCGGGGCGATACCCGTGGCCGGGTGACCCTGCGTTATCGCCAGCTCTACATCCTGCCCACCGCCCAGGGCTGGCTCTTCGCGGTATTACTGTTCACGCTCTGGCTCGCGGCGACCAATTACCGGCTCAACCTCGGCTTCGCGCTCACGTTCCTGCTCACCGGCATCGCCCTGGTGGCCATGCACCATTGCTATCGCAATCTCGCCGGAGTGACCGTGGTACCGGCCGACGCGTCACCGACATGGGCCGGGGAAACCGCGTACTTTCCGTTGTCGCTGGAGAATGCCGCGCGCAAGCGACGCGTCGCCATCGCCGCGGACGCCGGTCACGGCGTCGTCACCATCGACGTACTTCCGGACGACACCGCCGTGCTCCACGTGCCGGTGACCGCCGGACGCCGCGGGCGCCTGCACCCCGGCCGGGTTCGCATCGAAAGCCGCCAGCCGACAGGTTTGTTCCGGACGTGGAGCTGGCTGGAACCGGCGGTGGAAGCGGTGGTGTACCCGCGCCCGGAAGCGCCGGCACCGGCGCTTCCTGAGAATGCACCTGGCGCCGCGAGCGGCGTGCGCGGTACCGCCGCCGGCGATGACGATTTCCAGGGACTGCGCGGGTATCGTCCCGGCGACCCCGTGCAGCGCATTGCCTGGAAGGCCACGACCGCCGCGGAGCTCCAGGTGAAGGTCTTCGCCGGCAGCCCGGGCGCCGAACGCTGGCTCGACTGGCAGGCCACGGCCGGTCTCGGCACGGAAGCCCGTCTGCAGCGCCTTGCCGCCTGGGTGGAAACAGCCGACCGTAGCGGCGCCCGATACGGGCTGCGCCTGCCGACGGTGGTAATCCCCCCCGGCGAGGGGCCGGTGCACCGCCACCGCTGTCTCGAAGCCCTGGCGGTGTTTCCGGCATGAGGGATACCAGGGCCGTTGATCGCCGCAGCCTGCTGTGGGCGCTGATAGTCGCGGCGGCGGTGCTGGCGCCGCACCTGCTGCGCTTGCCGCCGGCTCTCACCGCGGGGATTGCGCTGGTGCTGGCGTGGCGGCTTGCCGCTGGCTTCCGCGGCTTGCGCCTGCCCGGACGCTGGTTGCTCACGGCGCTGACCGCCGGCGGCGTCGCTCTCGTGTTCGGTCACTACGGCACTATCGTGGGCCCGGCAGCCGGTGTCGCGCTGCTCGCGCTCATGACCTCGCTCAAGCTGCTGGAGCTGCGTGGCCGCCGGGATCTGCGCGTCATCGTGTACCTGGCCTTCTTCCTCGTACTCACCCAGTTCATCTTCAGCCAGTCCCTGCTCATGGCCGCCTACCTGCTCATCGTGAGCTGGATGGGTGTTGCGCTGCTGGTCGCCGCCAACCGACCCACCGGCGAGGGGCTGACGGCGGCCGACGGCCGCACGGCCGGATCTCTGATGCTGCAGGCGCTGCCCATCATGGCGATTCTGTTCGTGCTGTTCCCGCGTCTGCCCGGCCCCTTGTGGGCACTGCCAGAGCCCGAGGGCGCGGGGGTCACGGGGCTGAGCGACCGCATGTCCCCGGGTTCCATCAGTCAGCTCAGCGAGTCCGACGCGGTGGCGTTCCGCGTGCGATTCGACGATGAAGTGCCCCCGCGCGAGGCGCGCTACTGGCGTGGCCCGGTGCTGGACGCCTACGACGGCACGACCTGGACCCGGGGCGCCCGCGATGCGGAGCCCCCCCGGGTCAGCGTCTCGGGCACACCGGTGGATTACGAGCTCACCTTGAAGCCCCACGCCAAACGCTGGCTACTCGCCCTGGACCTGCCCGTGAACGTGGATGGCGCCGCCACCCGGACCGACGCCTACGAATACCTTGCCTCGACGCCGGTGCACGAGCTCCGTCGATACCAGGGGCGCTCCTATGGCGACTACCGGCTGCAACCGGATCTCTCCGGCGAGGCGCGACGCCGCTATACGTCACTGCCGGACCGCCAGCACCCTCGCGCGCGGGCACTCGCCCGGCGTCTGTCAAACGGCAGGACGCCGTCGGCGACCATTGACGCCACAATCGAGTGGCTGAGGGCGCGCGCCTTCGTCTACACGCTGCGCCCGGGAGCCATCGAAGGGGATACCGTAGACCGCTTCCTGTTCGAGACCCGGCGCGGCTTCTGCGAGCACTACGCCGGCGCGTTCGCCGTGCTCATGCGCGCGGCGGGAATCCCGGCGCGGGTGGTTACCGGCTACCTCGGAGGCGAGCGCAACCCGGGAACGGATTACTTCGTCGTGCGCCAGTCGGACGCTCACGCGTGGGTAGAGGTATGGACCGGAGAAACCGGCTGGCAGCGGATCGACCCGACCGCCGCCGTCGCACCAGCCCGCGTGAGCGGTGGACTCGGCGCCGCCGTTCCCGAAAGCGACCCGGTTCCGTTGATGGCTCGTGGCACACCCGGTATGGCACGCGAGCTGCGCCTGCTCTGGGACCGGATGGACGCCATGTGGAACAACTGGGTACTCGCCTACGGGCCCCAGCTCCAACGCGACCTGCTCGGTAACCTGGGGCTGCGCGGAGCGTTGGAGATAGCGCTGGCGACGGCGGCGGCGCTCGCGGTGTCACTGCTCGTCCTCGCGGTGTGGACGCTGCGCCCGGGCCGCGCGATCGCCCGCGATCCGGTGCAGCGCGTCTGGCAACGCTACTGTCGTCGGCTGGCCGCCGTGGGGTTGGAGCCCGGACCGAGCGACGGCCCCCATACACTGCTCGCACGGGTTCGCCGCGACCGTCCCGACCTCGCCGACGCCGCCGCGGCCATCACGGATCTGTACGTACGGCTGCGCTATCGCAGCGAGGGAGGAACGCCGGAACGGCGGGCGCTTCGGCGACAGGTCAGGCGCTTTCGTCCGCGTCGCCGGCGAATGCCTCGACGATGGCAGGGTCCGCGGCAACCGCCTCCAGCGTGATGCCATCCAGGAAGTCGTAGATGTGCCCCGAAAGCTCGCGCCAGAGGCCGTGGGTGAGGCAATGCTCGCCGCTTCCCTCCGGCTCGGCCTCCGGGTCGTCCACCGCCGCCACCACTTCGGCGATGCTGATCGCCCCCGGCGCCCGGGCCAGCCGGTAGCCGCCCCCCGGTCCGCGCATGCCGGCGACCAGCCCGGCTCGTCGCAGCGACGCGAACAGCTGTTCGAGATAGGACAGCGAGATGCCCTGGCTCTCGCCGATATCGGCCAGGGCGGTGGGAGTGTCACTCCCACGCAGCGCGAGCACCGCCATGGCGGTAACGGCGTAGCGCGCCTTGGTGGTGAGCTTCATGGTGTCTCCGCGACTACTTCGTCAGTCCGCCGCGGTGGATCAGCAACCGCTCCAGCGACGGGCCTCGGGCCGGCGCGCCACGGGCGCATCCCGCTCGGCGACGAACGCATGCCCTTCACCCAGACAATAGCGCAGCCAGCGGTTGAGGAAGCGGTTCGCCTCCCAGCGCCAGGTCAGCGTTCCAGGCCGTGGCGGCACCCGGCCGGCCCACTGCCGGAACCCCGACAGCCGTGACTCCGGCAGCACCTCGGCGACCCGGGCATCGTGGTACACCCGCACCTTCAGGTCCGGCGCGCGCTCGGACTCGTCGCCGGCGTCGAACCAGTGGGTCAGCAGCACGCTGGTCGTGTAGGCACAGCGCTCGAGCACCCGCAGGTGAAGGTCGGGGGTACCGGGCACCCGCGAAACGACACAGTCCCCATTGCGATCCGGCTCCGGCAGCAGCCGCCGCATGAAGATGTAGTTGTTCTCATAGAGCTCCATGAGCGCCGCGAAGCTGCGGTCCGCCCCGGTCTCCAGAGGATTGTGCGTCGTCTCGAAGATCATGCGGCGGATAGTATCACAGCGCCCCGCCTCGGCAGAGAGGCGCTCGACGAAGGTGTCGACCGGACCGCAGACCAATGGTCTATGTGGCAAGCCACGATATTTTTTAATACAGTCGCCGTCGCAGTTGCCGGGTGTGAATGATCGTCGTGGCGATCTCCTCGATGGACATGATCGTGGTCTCGGCCACGGGCAGTTTTTCACGCTGAAAGAGTCCTTCGGCACGCGCGACTTCGTACTGACACTGGCGCAGCGAGGCGTATCGGCTGTCGGGCCGGCGTTCGGCACGAATGCGCGAGAGCCGCTCCGGACGGATGGTCAGGGCATAGAGCTTGCGGCGATGCGGGCGGAGTATGGACGGCAGGCGTCCGCCGAGGAGGTCCTCCTCGGTAAGGGGATAGTTGGCGGCATAGATGCCGTACTGCAGGGCGAGATAGATACAGGTCGGCGTCTTGCCCGAGCGCGAGACGCCCACGAGAATGACATCGGCCTGGTCGTACTGGCGAACCACCGCACCGTCGTCGTGTGACAACGCGTAATTCATGGCATCGATGCGTACGTCGTACAGACGGTTGTCGACCATGCCGTGGGAACGCCCGATAGTGTGGCTGGAGCGCTCGCCGAGCTCATCCTCCAGGGGGGCGATGAAGGTGTCGAAGAAGTCGAACAGAAGCGCGTCCGCCTGGTGAATCCGGTCACGGAGGTCGGCATCGATCACGGTAGTGAATACGATAGAGCGCGCACCGTTTTGCCGGTTCGCCTCTTCGACGCGCTGAACGGCGGCCTCGGCGCGTTCCAGGCTGTCGACGAACGGCAGTGTGACCTGGTCGAAGTCGGTGCTGAACTGCGTAAGAAGGCTGTGACCGAGCGTCTCGGCGGTTATGCCGGTGCGGTCGGAGATGAAGAAGACCGTGCGTTTTCCTGTCATCCTCGCCTCGCGGGGTTCGGGGAAAGTGGACTACAACGATAAAGAGGGCCCGGCCCGAGCGGAAGGCCGTCACGAGCCGCAATCGGCGGCGACGGGCATCAGCACGGGCACAGGCCGCAGGGGAACGGGTGCAAGCGCCCGTCGCTATCCATTTTCGTATGCAGCTGCGTTGACAATCTGGGAGGCAGTAAATTGACCGAGTACGTTGTCTGGTTCGAGTCCCTCGGCATGGGAGACGTCGACCGCGTCGGCGGTAAGAACGCATCCCTCGGGGAGATGATCAGCCACCTCGCCGCAGCGGGCGTACAGGTGCCGGGAGGCTTTGCCACCACCGCTCGCGCCTATTGGGACTTCCTCGACCAGAGCGGGCTACGCGAGCGCATCAACGCCGAGCTCGACGGCCTGGACGTGGACGATGTGGAACGCCTCGCCGAGGTCGGGGCGCGTATCCGGCAGATGATCGTCGACACGCCCTTCCCCGAAGCGCTCGCCGACGAGATCACCACCGCCTACCGCGAGCTCGAGCAGCGCGTGGGCAAGGCGGAGATGTCCGTGGCCGTGCGCTCGTCCGCTACCGCCGAGGACCTGCCGGACGCCTCCTTCGCCGGCCAGCAGGAGACCTTCCTCAACGTTCGCGGCCTGGACAACGTCCTCGTCGCCATCAAGGACGTGTTCGCCTCGCTATTCAACGACCGCGCCATCTCCTACCGCGTCCACAAGGGCTTTGCCCACGAGCAGGTCGCGCTGTCGGCGGGCATTCAGCAGATGGTGCGCTCCGATCGTGGCGCGGCGGGCGTGATGTTCACCATGGACACCGAGTCGGGTTTCCGCGAGGTGGTGTTCATTACGTCCTCCTACGGCCTCGGCGAGACCGTGGTGCAGGGCTCGGTGAACCCGGACGAGTTCTACGTGCACAAGCCCACCCTCGATGCCGGGCGCCCGGCGATTCTGCGCCGCATCCTCGGGGGCAAGGCCATCAAGATGGTCTACAGCGATGAAGCCGGGCACGGCAAGTCGGTCCAGACCGTGGAAGTCGACGACGCCGACCGCAACCGCTATTCCCTCACCGACGAGGACGTGGAGAGTCTCGCGCGCCAGGCGCTCATCATCGAAAAGCACTACGGCCGTCCCATGGACATCGAGTGGGGCAAGGACGGCGAGACCGGCCGCCTGTATATCCTCCAGGCACGCCCGGAAACGGTGAAAAGCCGGGACGGCAGCCAGGTGCTGCAGCGCTATCATCTCAAGGAGCGCGGGCGGGTGATCACCACCGGCCGTGCCATCGGCCAGCGCATCGGCGCCGGGCGCGCCCGGGTGGTGGACAGCATCGACGACATGCACCGGGTCGAGGCCGGCGACGTGCTCATCACCGACATGACGGACCCGGACTGGGAACCGATCATGAAACGCGCCGCCGCCATCGTCACCAACCGCGGCGGGCGCACCTGCCACGCGGCGATCATCGCCCGCGAGCTGGGCATTCCCGCGGTCGTGGGCGCCGGCGACGCCACCGAGTCCATCACCGACGCCCAGGACGTCACCGTCTCCTGCGCCGAGGGCGATACCGGTTACATCTACGAGGGCAAGCGCGACTTCGAGGTCAAGGAAATCAGCCTCACCGACATGCCGGAGCTGCCGTTCAAGATCATGATGAACGTCGGCAACCCGGATCGCGCCTTCGACTTCGCCCATCTGCCCAATGCCGGCATCGGCCTCGCGCGGCTGGAATTCATCATCAACCGCATGATCGGCATCCACCCGCGCGCGCTGCTGGAGTTCGACCAGCAGACACCGGACATGCAGGGCGTCATCCGCAACCAGATGAGCGGCTACGACGACCCGGTGCAGTTCTACATCGACAAGCTCGCCGAGGGTATATCGACGCTCGCCGCCGCGTTCTACGACAAGCCGGTCATCGTTCGCCTGTCGGACTTCAAGTCCAACGAGTACGCCAACCTCATCGCCGGCACGCAGTACGAGCCCGACGAGGAGAACCCGATGATCGGGTTCCGGGGCGCCTCGCGCTACATCTCCGAGGACTTCCGCCCCTGCTTCGAGCTCGAGTGCAAGGCGCTTAAGAAAGTGCGCGACGAGATGGGGCTCGACAACGTCTGGATCATGGTGCCGTTCGTGCGCACCGTTGACGAAGGCCGGCAGGTCGTGCAGCTGCTCGAGGACAACGGCCTGAAGAAGGGCGAGAACGGCCTCAAGATCATCATGATGTGCGAGGTGCCCTCCAACGCCGTGCTCGCCGACGAGTTCCTCGAAGTCTTCGACGGCTACTCCATCGGCTCCAACGACCTCACCCAGCTTACCCTGGGCCTCGACCGGGATTCGGGCCTCGTGGCCGAGCGCTTCGACGAGCGCGACCCGGCGGTCAAAGCGATGCTGCACATGGCCATCCAGGCGGCCCGGAACAAGGGCAAGTACGTGGGCATCTGCGGCCAGGGGCCGTCGGACCACCCCGATCTCGCCCGCTGGCTCATGGACGAGGGCATCGAGAGCGTCTCGCTGAACCCGGACACGGTGGTCGAGACGTGGCTCTTCCTCGCGGGCGAGGAAGCCCCGGCGGACTGAGCCCCGGGAACAGCAGGAAAGCGGCGCTGGCCTGACGGATCAGCGCCGCTTTCGTTATCGAGCCCTGCTCACCACGACGCCTACCGCCATGGCTCACCGGGACCGCTAGGCGATATGCGCACCGCGGGTGTTGACGTAGACCGCGTAGAGTGACTGGCTGGCGGTCATGAACAACCGGTTACGCTTGGCGCCGCCGAAGCAGAGGTTGGCGCAGATCTCCGGCAACCGGATCTGTCCGATGCGCGCCCCGTCCGGGGCGAAGATATGCACGCCATCGTAACCCTCACCGACCCAGCCGGCGCTGGACCAGATATTGCCATCCTCGTCCGCACGTATGCCGTCAGCCACACCGGAACGGCCATCGAGCTCCATATCGGCGAAAGTGCGCGGATTGTTCAGGCGAGCGCCGTCCACGTCGAACTGCCATATGATATTCCTGGCTTCCGGGTAGTGGGACGTGCCCGAATCCGCCACGTAGAGCGTCTTGTAATCGGGCGAGAAGCACAACCCGTTCGGCTTGAAAGGCTCGTCGGCGACCTTGGCCACCTTGCCGCTGTTTGGATCGATTCGATAGATCGCCTCCTTTTGAAACGGCTGCACGGAATCGGTATCGACCTTGTGCCCTTCGTAGGCGACGAGACTGCCGTAGCCCGGATCCGTGAACCAGATTGCGCCGTCCGGGTGCACCACCACGTCGTTCGGCGCGTTCAGTGACTGTCCGTCGAAGCGATCGGCCAGAACGGTCGTGCTGCCGTCGTGCTCATAGCGCACCACCCGACGGGCCGCGTGCTCACAGGCGATCTGGCGTCCCTGATAGTCGAAAGTGTTGCCGTTGCTGTTACCGGACGGAGAACGGAAACGCCGGCCGATGTGGCCGTCTTCCTCCAGCAGGCGCAGTTGCTCGTTATTGGGGATGTCGCTCCAGACCAGGTACCGTCCAACCGCGTTCCAGGCGGGTCCCTCGGCCCAGAGGTTTCCATGGTAGATACGCTGAATCGACGCGTTGCCGAGCTTCGCCTCGAAGCGCTCGTCCAACGCCACGATGTCGGGGTCGGGATATCGTACCGGCGCGGCGTCGGGGCCGAAATTGCGCGCAAACGCCGTGCCCTGCATGCCGGTCACGGCCGCCATGCCCGCGGCGGCCTTCAGGAAGGTTCGCCGGTCGATACCGGCACGCCCACCGTCTTCCGTTCTCCCTGTAGGGTCGCCGCCATTCGCGAGATCCGCGGCCCCACGTCCCTGAACGTGTCGCATGGCTCCTCCTCGATTGTCCGAAAGTACATTCTGGTTCTATCGCGCGGGCCGCGCCCCGCAGAGGGACTGCCCGCACGGTGGCATCCTACCCTTACGCAGCGGCAACCCGCCACCCTGCACCGCCAGGCACAGTCGATACGGGGGCACGTCGCAACTGCGGTGGCTAGTGGCTCGTCCCGCGCACGTAATGCGTCTTGTTCCAGACGTTGTACTTGCCCGAGGGCTTTTTCATCGGCAACCGCGCGACCTCTTCCAATGTCTCGGCATCGTAGACGACAAGCGCACCGTCCTCCGCCCAGACACTCACCAGCGCATACTGACCGTCCCGGGTGAATTCCACGTGGGCGGCCGTCTTGTCCGGCGCCGGGCGCAGCGTCTTCACGATTTCCAGCGTCTGCTTGTCGATGACATGGAGCGCGTCACGGTGCGGGCCGAAAAACACATCGGTCCACACGTAGGGCGTGTCGTCGTGGCTGCGCAGGAAGAACCCCGGCCCGAGCGTTTCGAT
The DNA here is from genome assembly GCF_051195215.1 of Arhodomonas sp. AD133. Taxonomy (NCBI): domain Bacteria; kingdom Pseudomonadati; phylum Pseudomonadota; class Gammaproteobacteria; order Chromatiales; family Ectothiorhodospiraceae; genus Arhodomonas; species Arhodomonas sp. AD133. The sequence goes on from NZ_JBNAZM010000001.1 coordinate 325,302, forward strand.
ACGCTTGATTACGGACCAGTTCCGCGTGTCGATGACGGTGAGCACGCCTTCCTTCAGGTTGGGTGTGGCCATGACCTCGCGGCCCTGATGGTCCCAGGTGATCCCCGAGCCGAGATGCGGCAGCCCCGGGACATCCAGGGCAGCGACGGGCTTGCCCACGGTGAGGTTGACCACCTGGCCACCACCGTCCCGGGAGGCCCCCACGACGTGCTCGTATTCCGGGTCGAAGAAGAAGTCGTCGAGATACCCCGCGACCCGGATGCGGCGGACGGGAAACCGGCGTTCGTCCAGGGGCGGCTTTTCGCCGGATTCGCGCCGGTAGTCGTGCATGATGCCGCGATAGACGGGCAACGCCTCGGCCTCGTCGTCGTAGGGGATTTCCCAGACTTCCGGGATATCCTTGAGGGCGGCGATGAAGCTGTGCCGCGGCGGTGCGGTATAGACCGCACTCACCCGCGAGGTACGTCCCTCGCCGTCGCGCACCGGAATGACCTGCAGCACCGACAGATCCCCGGCATCAAGCACCACCAGCGTGTGCGGCAGATAGTTGGCCACTGCAAGCAAGCGCCCGTCGGCGGAAACGGCAATGTTGCGGCTGTTCACGCCGGCACGTACTTCCACCACCTTTCGCAGGTTGTAGAGATCGTACTTCGTCACCCAGCCGTCCCGGGACATGAAGTACGCGAAGCGCCCGTCGGGGGAATACTTCACCCCGCCGTGAAGGGCGAAACGGGTCGAAAACCGCGCGATGGGCTCGAACCGGTCGCCGTCGAGCACCGTAATGGCGTGATCGCCCTTCTCCACCACCAGGAAGACGTTCATGGGATCGGCGTCGAAGACCGGACGATCCGGCAGATCCATGGCCCCGTCGTGGACGACCCGGCTGCTCTCGATCTCCGCCTCGTTCCATTCCGGCACGCTCGCCGGCGCCGTGTAGATGTAATCCACCAGGGCCGCGACATCCGCCTCGTCGAGCCGGTCACCGAATGCGGGCATTTGCGTCGCCGGCCGGCCGTCGGTGATGACGGCGTTGGCCTCCGCCGGACGTAGACGGCGAAGATTCGCGGGCAGCAACGCCGGCCCGGTCCCCCCGAGACGGTTCGCCCCGTGGCAGCTGGCGCAATGCTCGCGATAGAGCTCACCGCCGTTCCCGGCGGCCGCGGGGTGCACCATTGCCATAACAACCATCGCGGCGACCGCCGCCAGTCGGGTCCATGCCCTCATGCTTCCCCCAATGCCTCGGTTCACGTTCGGTGAGCGCTACACCGCGGCCAGTGTTTCGCCGGTGCACTCGGCAAGGCTGCCGAACCAGTCCAGACGCTCCCGCAGCCGCACCACCTCACCAATGATCGCGAGCGTCGGCGGCCGCACGCCCGCTTGCTCGGCGAGCGTCGGCAGGGTCTGCAACGCTCCAGTGACGACGCGCTGGTCGTCGAGAGTCCCGCGTTGGATGACCGCCGCCGGGTGACTCGCCGGCAACCCGCGGGCAATCAGCTCGTCACACAGCAGTGCCAGTCCACCGAGGCCCATGTAGACGACCACCGTGTGCTCGGGCTGCACCAGCGCGTCCCAGGGCAGATCCAGCGTGCCGTCCTTGAGATGTCCGGTAACCAGCGTGCACGCGTGCGCGTAGTCCCGATGCGTCAGCGGGATCCCGGTGTAAGCCGAGCACCCCAGTGCGGCAGTGATACCCGGCACCACTTCGAACGCGACGCCCGCCGCCTTGAGTGTGTCGATCTCCTCGCCACCGCGCCCGAACACGAACGGATCGCCGCCCTTCAGGCGCACCACACGTTGTCCCTGGCGGGCGAAATCCACCAGCAAGGCGTTGATACGGGCCTGGGGCAATGCATGGCGGCTCGCGGCCTTGCCCACGTAGATGCGCTGCGCGGCCGGCGGCACCCATTCCAGCAGCGCCGGTGCCACCAGCCTGTCATAGAGCACCGCATCGGCCCTGGCCAGCACCTCCCGCGCCCGCAGAGTCAGCAACCCCGGATCGCCGGGGCCGGCACCGACGAGGTAGACGCGCCCGGATCCTACCGTGCGGTGGAGGCCTTCGGGCACCCGTTCGGTGCGCAACGGCAGCGTCACTGTCGAGTGTTCCGTGCAACCCAGGGCATGAACCAGCACACCGCGCCGGTCCGCGGCGTCGATGACGGTCTGGTTGAAGTCACGGGAATCCGACGCCGCCACCGCCAGATGGCAACCGTCGAAGTCGGCGTCACGAAGCTCGCGGGTGTGCAGCGTCCAGCGCCGTCTCGCGGCCGCCGCCGCCAGACTCGCCCGCACCGCGGGTGCCACGAGCGAGACGCCCGCGCCATGATCGTCCAGCCATTCGGCGTAGCGCCGGGCATCGTCGCCGTTGCCGACCACGAGCGCCGTGCGACCTGCCAGGTTGAGTGTCGCCGCGATGCCGTTCATGCGCGCTGTCCCTCCATGCAGGCGGTGGCTGCAGGCACGCCCGGGCCGATCTCGGAATCGGTGAGATAGCACCCCGGATCCTCCGCCCAGAGATCCCCGCTGAGCTGCCAGGCACGAACCCGTGTGTTGCCGCCGCAGATGTCGCGGTAGGCACAGGCACCGCACCGGCCGGTGAGCGGCCGGGGGCGCTGGCGCAAGCCACCCAGCACCGGGTCGGTCTCATCGCGCCAGATCTCGGAGAACGGGCGCTGGCGCACGTTGCCCAGGTTGTGGTGCCACCAGAACGTATCCGGATGCACGTTCCCCAGGTTGTCGATATTGGCGATGTTGATGCCCGAGGAATTGCCGCCCCACTGCCGCAGCAGCTCCGCCACGTGGTACACGGACTCGGGAAAGCGCTCAGCGACCCACTGCAGCAGGTAAACGCCATCGGCATCGTTGTTGCCGGTAACGTAATCCCGCGGGCGGCCGGCGCGCAGATCGGCCAGACAACGCTCGAAGAGCATGTCCAGCGCCCATCGGGTGCGCTCACCGGCGGCGTCGCCGCGGCGGTTCTTGTTGCCCCGGCCTGCGTAGTTGAGGTGCGAGAGGTAGAACTTGTCCACGCCCTCCGCGTCCATCACGTCGAGAAGGCCCGGGAAGTCCTGGGCGTTCTCGGCGGTGAGCGTATAGCGCATACCCACTTTCACGCCGTTTTCCCGGCACAGGCGGATGGCCTTCATGGATGCATCGAAGGCGCCGTCTAACCGCCGGAAGCGGTCATGCGTCTCACCCAGTCCGTCCAGGCTGATGCCGACGTAGTCGAAGCCCACGTCCCGGAGCACCGCGATGTTCGCCTCATCGATCAGCGTGCCGTTGGTCGACAATCCCACGAAGAACCCCAGGTCCTTGGCACGCCGGGAAATGTCGACGATGTCCGGGCGCATGAGGGGTTCACCGCCGGAGAGGATGAGCACGGGCACACCGAAGGCCCTGAGGTCATCCATGACCGCATACACCTCGGCGGTGGAAAGCTCGCCCTTGAAATCGATATTCGCGGAGGTGGAATAGCAGTGCTTGCAAGCCAGATTGCACCGGCGAATGAGGTTCCAGATGACCACGGGTCCGCTCGGGGCCCGGCTCGGCGGTACCGAGCCGGGCTCGAGCGCTGCCTGCAGATAACGGCTGATTCGAAACATGAGTGCCCCCACGCGTTGCGGCCGCCACGCCTGCTCGGCCGCCTTCCTCGGCCCGGGTCATTCCCCGGGGCTTTTCGGTCACTGTGACACGGGCGACGAACGCTTCGATTGACCCGTATCAATCCGCAGCCCCGCCTTCTTGAGCAGACGGCGGCTGTAGAGCACGTCGCGCGCGCCCACGGCATCGCCGAGCACCGCGGCCACGCGCTCGATATGTGCCTCCACGTCGCCGCGGGTGTGCCCATGCACCATCGCGAACAGGTTGTACGGCCAGTGCGGGCGATGCCGCGGCCGGCGGTAGCAATGAGAAACGCAGTCCAGCGCGCCGACCGCCGCGCCGAGGTCGTCGACGCAGTGGTCGTCGACGTCCCACACGGTCATGGCATTGGCGCGGTAGCCGAGCGCGTAATGGTTGGGGATGACGCCTATGCGTCGGATGACGCCGCTGGCGAGCATGGCCTGCATGCGCGTCATGACGAGTTCCGGGGCGATACCGAGACGCTCGGCAATCGCGTGATACGGCCTCGGCACCAACGGCAGGCCGGTCTGCGTGGCCTCGATGATGCGGCGGTCGAGCTCGTCGATGGCCGGACGCGGCTCGCTCATGCCTCGATCCTCAAACCGATGTAGTACTCCCGCTCCTTGGGCATGTCGTAGACGGGCATTCCCGTCTCGTATTCGATCTCGTCGAGCACGGCGGGTAGCCGCTGCGGATCATCGACGCATACGACGAACCACAGGTTGAGACGATGAGTTCGTTCGTAGTTGTGAGCGACCTCGGGCCGGGCATTGATCCGGGCGGCGACACCATCGACGTGCTCGTCGGGCACGGCCATGGCGGCGAGCGTCACGGCGCCGCCCATCCGTTCGGCGTTGTACAACGGCCCGAAACGGCTGAGTACGCCCTCGTCCAGCAACCGCCGGATACGCTCGACGAGCTCGGCCTCGGTGATGCCGAGAGTCGCGGCTGCGGCCGCGTAAGGGGCCTCGCACACCGGGAATCCGCCCTGCAGCTCGTTGACGATGCGCCGGTCAAGCGGCTCCATGGGCAACGGCCTCCGGAAATCGGTAGCGTGCGCCGCGCTGTTTGAAACAGCGGCGGCTGAACAACAGATCATGGCCGCGTGCGGCATCCCCGGCCACGGTCGCCAGTACCCGCGCCTGGGAGGTCACGCGCTCGCGGCTGCGGCCGTGAATCATGCAGAAGAGGTTGTACGGCCACTCGGGCAGGCGCCGCGGCCGCCGGTAACACAAGGTGACGAACGGATGGCCGGCGAACGCCCGCCCCACCTCCGCCACCTCAGTGTCCGGCACATCCCAGACCACCATCGCGTTGGCGCGATAGCCGAGCTCGCGATGCCGCACCACGACCCCGAAACGCGCCAGCACGCCGTGGGCCTGCCAGCGCCGCAGCGTCGCGAGCACCCGGTCCTCGGTAAGCGCGGCGCCGGCCGCAAGACGCGCGAAAGGCCGTGGGACCAGCGGCAAACCACCCTGCACGGCCGCCACCAGTGCCCCCTCCCCGGGGCCCGGCCGGTAAACCGGTATCGGCGGTTGCGCGGCGGGCCTGGAGGCGTCGACGCCGTCCACGGGAAAACCCAGGTCGATGTGATAGGCCTCCAGCATCGGCAGATCCAGCACGGGAAGTCCCGTCTGCGCCCTCACGCCCGCCAGCGCCTTGGCCACCGCCGTGCGATCGGGGCCCGTCGCCACGAACCACAGATTGAAACGGTGCTCGCGTTCGTAGTTGTGATTGACTGCAGGCAGCGCACTGACTTTGGCGGCTACGGCATCCAGACGCGCCGAGGGCACGGCCATCGCCGCCAGGGTGCTGGCGCCGACAGTACCGGGCCGGAACACCGGCCCCACCCGGGAGGCCACGCCGCGCCCGATGAGCTCACGAAGCGCTTCCAGAACGCCGGTTTCAGTCGTTCCCAGGTGTCGCGCCATTTCGCGAAACGGGCGCGGCGACAAGGGCAGCCCGTTCTGATATGAGGCGAGTACCGCCCGGGCGTGCGCCGAGAGTCCGTCGATTTCGCCGCCCATCGCGCTACAGCCCGACCCGGCCGGCACGGTCGGTGAAGAAGATGCCGCTGGGCTTGTTCGCGGGCAGCTCCGCGAGCACCTCGCGGGTTCGCGTGTCGTAGACCTGTACGCGGTCCTCGTCGCGCACCGACACCCACACGTGCTCGCCCCGTGGCGTGAACTCCATGTGCAGCACGCCCTTGCCCGGTTCGAGGGTATCAGCGACCGCCAGCGACTCGACGTCGATGATCTGCACCGTATCGTTGTCGGGGAAAGCGAAATTCACCCAGACCTCGCGGCCATCCGGGCGCGCCATGACGAAGACCGGCTGACCGTGAACCGGGATTCGCGTCACCTCCTGCCAGTCGTGACGATTCACCACGAGCACTTCGTGGCGCCCCACCGCCGGGAGCAGCGCGTAGTCGCCGGCCATGGCCCAGCCTTCCAGATGGGGCATCTTGTACACGGGCAGGCGTTCCTCGCCGCGGCCGTAGTGGTCCAGGATGCGCCGTACCCCGCGCTCCGGATGCCACAGATCCACCAGCGCGAGCCCGTCCTCGCCGAACAACCCCGCCACGTAGTAGCGGCCGTCGGGGGTAATCAGGGCATCGTAGGGCTGACGACCCACCTCCCGGAGCCGGGTTATCTCGGGGGTATCGCCGGCGCTGAAGTCGGCGATCCAGATCTCGCCGGCATCGAAGAGGCTGAACACGAACCGGTTGCCCGGCGCATCCACCAGGCCGACGACCTTGGAACGTTCGCCGTCGGCAGTGACGGCGGGAATATCGGCCACCGGCTCCAATGTCCGGGCATCGAACACGCGCACACCACCCGGCTCGTAGTTGGATACCGCCACGAGCCGGCCATCCTGGGAGATGGCTCCACCGATGCTGTTGCCGGACTGCACCACGCGGGCGACGACGCGCCGCCGAAGCAGATCCACCTTGCTCAAGCCGCCGTCGCGGCCGAAGACGAATGCATGGCGCTCGTCCTGCGAGAACACCACCGAGGCGTGCGAGAGGTCGCCGAGCCCCGGGACGACGTCCAGTACCTCCCTCGCCGACGTGTCCACAACGGCGAGCGCGCCATCGGCCCGCTCCACCACCACCCCCAGATCGCCGGTGCCGCGCAACGCCGTTCCCGGCACGGTGCAGCCGGCCATCAGCGCCAGCGCGACCAGCACGGCCAGCGCCCGAATCCGTGCCGGGGGCAGGATGCCTGGCGACCGTCCGTATTGACTCCGGTAAGCTCCGCTCATGCCTGATCCTTGTGTGTGACTCATCGATCCTGGAGAAAACGGCCCTGACGCAGGGACTCCACGACCCAGCGAATCTCGTCATCCGTGAGAAATGGCTCCCAGGGCGGCATCGCCGTGCCCGGCCGGCCATGCTTGATGGTCGCCTCCAGACCGGCGGACGCTCTCCCTTGCAGGGCCCGGGGCGTCAGCGCCGGGCCCAGGCCGCCGCGCAGGCGCAGCCCGTGACACGATCCGCAATCCTGGCGGACCAGGTGGGCGATCTCGGCGCGGCGCTCAGCCGGCGGTTGCGCGTGCGCGGTGACCACAACGAGCAACGCGGCGACCGCTGCCATGCGCCAGCGATGCGCCACGCCCGTGTCGTCATCTCGTCTGGTGGGCACCCGGAACATCCTTCGTCCTCGCCGGTCCGGGGGCGGCGATACCGCCCCCTCTCGCAGCAGTTGGGTCAGTACACGTCGTGCTGGGTGTTGTAGACGTTGAACTTGCCCGTCGGGGTGACCAGCCAGTCGCCCTTGATCACCTTCTTGAGCTCCAACGTCTCGTCGTCCACCACGACGATGGCCGACGCCTGCTCCTGGCCGTTCCACACGGAGAACCAGACCTCATCCCCGGCCTTGTTGAACTCGGGATGAACCACGCGTTGCGGCCCTTCATCGATACCGGCCCACTTCGCGATGGGCAGAACCTCGTAACCCTCGTCGAGGTTGTTGATATCGAATACGGCCACCGACTGCGAGACCTCCTCGGTCGGATGCAGCGGGGTGTCCACGTACAGATGGTTGGACTCGGGGTGGGTCTTCACGAACAGTGAACCACCGCCCTGCCCCTCCAGGACATCCACCGCCTGCCAGGCATTGTCCGGATGGTCTTTCGGGTCGGTGCCGATGAGCGTGATGTCGGCGTTGCCAAGTGCACTGGTCGCCCAGACGGGGCCGTATTCGGGATGGACGAAGTTCGCACCGCGCCCGGGATGCGGAATCTTCTTCGCGTCCACGAGCGCTTCCATCTCCCGATCCTTGGAGTCCACCACCGCAATCTTGTTGGACTGGTTGGCCGCGGTCAGGAAGTATCGCTTGGTCTGATCCCAGCCGCCGTCGTGGAGGAAGCGGGCGGCATCCAGCATGGCGACTTCCAGGTTGTCCAGGTCGGTGTAATCCACCAGCCAGATCTTGCCCGTTTCCTTGACGTTGACGATGAATTCCGGATGCTCGTGGGAGGCCACGATCGCCGCCACGCGCGGCTCCGGGTGGTACTCTTGGGTGTCCACGGTCATGCCCCGGGTGGAGACGATCTTCAACGGCTCCAGCGTATCGCCGTCCATGACCACGAACTGCGGCGGCCAGTACGTGCCGGCGATGGCGTATTTGTCCTCCCAGCCCGGGTACTTGGAGGTTTCCACTGAACGCGCCTCGAGGCCGGTGTCGATCTCGGCGACGGTCCGCGGCGTCTCCATCCACAGGTCGATGAGGGTGATCTTCGCGTCCCGGCCGATGACGAACAGGTAACGTCCCGAGGCCGACATCCGCGAGATATGCACCGCGTAGCCGGTGTCGATGGTGGTGACCAGTTCCTTGCTGTGACCGTCGATCAGCGCGATCTGCCCGGCATCACGCAGCGTTACCGAGAACAGGTTGCCGAGATCGAGATCGTTGGCCTGCTCGGTGGGCCGCTCCTGCGGCGGCACCAGCACGTTCCAGGTCGCCTTCATGTCCTCCAGGGAGAACTCCGGCGGCTCGGGTGGCGGATGCTGCAGGAACTTGGCCATCGTCTCGATTTCGGCGTCGCTTAGCTCGCCGGACGTCCCCCAGTTCGGCATGCCCGCGGGCGACCCGAAGTTGATGAACGTCTTCAGGTACTCGGTACCCCGCTCCTGGGTGATATCGGTGGTCAGGGGCTTGCCCGTTGCACCTTTGCGCAATACGCCATGGCAACCGGCGCAACGCTCGAAATAAATCTGCTTGGCCTTCCCGAACTCGGCTTCCGTCATGGCCGGTGCACCAGGCGATGTGACCATCTTGGCATCCGGCTCGGACTGCGGTGTGCCCATATAGCTCATTTCGCCCTTGCTGGTGTCCGGATGCCCGGAAGACTCTCCGGCCTCGTCCCCGGCCGCGGTAGCGGCCAGGGACGTTCCCAGCAGGAAAGCCGTCACCGCTGCGGAGACGAGCGTCGGTTTTTGCGGGCGTGTTGTTGTCATCGCGATCCCCCGTGGAACGAAGTGTCACCAGTTGGCGTATGTCTACGGCTCTATGCGCAGCGCCCTGTGTATACATTTTTCGGTGTTGCGTTCACTGACGCTTTGATACGAATCAACCGGTGCGCGCGCGGGTCTGCTTCCCAGCGCACTCGCCACTGCCGCCCCCGACATTGACCAACGCCCGGTGACTGCGCTCACGGCGTCGACGCTTGTCGACCAGAGGCGGACACTGGCGGTCGTTCCAGTAGATGACCTGGCAGTCCAGGCAGTGGTGGCACTCGTTGGGATCGATCTCCCCGGTCGGCCCGATCGCCCGCACGTGACAGGCGACCGCGCAGATCTGGCAGGGCCGCCCGCACTCCTTGCGCCGGCGCAGCCAGTCGAGCAGGCGCAGGCGCGCGGGGATCGCGAGCGCCGCCCCCAGCGGGCAGACGTACTTGCAGTAGAACTTCGGGTTGACCACGGAGATCGCGATGAACCCGGCGGCGTAGAGCACGAACGGCCAGGCGCGGTCGAACCGCAGGGTGATCGCCGTGCGGAAGGGCTCCACCTCGGCATAGGGCCGCACGAGGGTGAGTGACTCCAGGGACAGCCCGAACAGGGCGAGAAAAATGACGTACTTCACCGCCCAGAGGCGCTCGTGCACCACGGCAGGTAGCTCCAGCCGCCGGATACCCAGGGCCCGGCCGGCGTAATTGGCCAGCTCCTGCAATGCCCCGTAAGGGCACAGCCAGCCGCAGTAGACCCCCCGCCCCCAAAGCAGCATGGCCACCGCCACGAAAGACCACAGAATGAACAGCAGGGGATCGGCGAGGAACGTCTCCCAGCGGAAATCGTGGGTCACGGCGTGGAAGAACGTGAGGACGTTGAGCACGGACAGCTGGGCAAGGCCCCACCAGCCGATGACCGTGGCCGTGAACACGAGAAACCCGCGACGAATCCAGCCGATCAGACGCGGGCGGCGGACGAACCAGTCCTGGAAAACCAGTACGACCAACAGCATGCCCAGGCCGGCGAGGAGCAATCCGATGGCCACCGGACGCGAGCGCCAGGCGTGCCGCCAGGCCGGCGCCGTTTCCGCTCCCTCCCGTGCGTTTCCGAGCAGTCCCCGGGAAACGGCGACCTCGCGGGCCGCGGCCTCGATCGACGCATCCAGCGCCATGGCCGTGATCGTTGCGCCGGTGAGCCCGTCGAGGGTGACATACCCTTCACGCTCGACGCCGCCGATCTGGGTACGATAGCCGAGATCGAGGTCCCGATACTGCGCGACGAACCTGGCGAGCTCGGCCTCACTGACACCGGCACCGAGAATGGGCTCCTGGTGCGCAACGATGTGCAGGCCCGCGATACGGCCGCTCGCATCCACGCCCACCAGCGTCGAGACCGGCCGGCCCGAGTAGCCGGGAATATCCACGACGCGGTCGGTGAGCAGCACATAGCCGACCCGCTCACCACCCGCGTAAACCGCGGCCGCCGGCGGATCGCCTTCGAGGGGGCCGATGCGGTCGCTTTGCGGGAACACCGCTCCAACATGCGCCGCCCAATCGGGTTCCGCCGCCCGGGCGAACGCCGGCAACGCGGCGAGGGTCAACAGCACGAGCACCATCGCGAGCCATCGACGTGGCGTGATCCGTCCCCGTGGTGCCTGATTTGTGCGCCCCCCGATCATGGACGCAAACCGTAGGCGTCCCGGCGAATAGCGACCTTGATTCACATCAACGCCAAGTCACGAACGCCGCGTCGCCACCCCCCGGGACGTTCCCTTGGCGAGTAATGGGTCAGATAACCGCCGTTGGGAATCCCCCGGGTTGGCTCGGTCATGCCTTGCACCGCCACATCGGCGAGTGGGCTGCAGGATGAATCTGGACGGGCCCCGGGGGCGATTCTTCGCTCGACGCCGTGAAGCGCTTCAGAGAATCAAGTCGTAGCGGGCACAGATAGCATTTAGGTGTGGGCTATACCGCCAGCTCTGAGAGTCCGCCCATTCGAGGCTGGACTGAGCGCGGTCGAAAACGGCGACACCGAACTGATCATTGTCGTGTCGAACCCGGTATATGAGTCCGGCGGGTTCGTCGGGATGGTCACGGATTGCTTGCGCCCATGCCTGCGCTTTCGCCATCTCGCCCGCGCTCATGGCTGCCGTCGCGCCGAGTCGGCTCAGACCGCTTCCGTAGCATGCCACCATGGGGAGGGCTTCGATAATCTTGATCGATGCAAGCGAGCGATATTCGAGCTCGGTTGCGTCAACGAAATCACCGCGGCGCTGACGCAAGAATGTTTCGGCAAACGCCCCTTCCGGCGAAAGCGCGCAGTAACAGACACCGAATCTCGACGAAGGGTCGTCGAAACGATTCTTGGGGTGCCCGACACTGAAGAATAATGGCTCGTACCGCCGCTGGTGCGAGCGGTACAAGAACCAATCCGCTTCCAGAGTCTCGATGGGCAGGCGTCGCGTCGCAAAATCCCCTGGCGGAAATTCGCTAGGCGGCACCCTGCTCTCCGTAAAGTGTTGCGGCTTCTCTCACTTCATCGATATCGCCTTGTAGAAGCGCATCTACCGGGCGACGGTTGTCCAGGCGGGGCTCGGGAGAGAGCAGCCAGTTCAGCCGCATCCAGGGGCTGTCAACCGACAGCGCCCTAAGCACACGCCGCAGCCCCTTCAACTCCTGACCTTCGTGGAACTGCACAGCGGGCAGCAGAAACCGCTTGCCGGAACGGATTGCAATGAGACTGCCGCTACGGCTGGCCTTGCGGACCGACTCAGGGGTAACCCCCAACAGCTTGGCGGCCTCGTCAACGGACAGGGTGCCTCCGGCCCGCTCCAGCAGGTCTTTCCTAAACTGCACCCCCCGCAGGCGCGACTTCTCCACCGCGGTCAGCTCGCGCGCGAACGTCTCTTCGATGGCCAGTGTCGTAACCGTACCGATGTCATCTTCGGCAAGCGCGCGTGCCACAACGTCATCAGACGCACCGGCCACCAGTGCCTCCAGACGACGAGCCAATGCCTCGCGAGGTGACGGCGAATGCGGGTATCCACCCTTGCCGTGCTGCAGTATCCCCGCATGCTGCTTTGCTGCCTCGGTTGCCGCTCGCCTGGCGGCGCCAGGTGCCCCTGGATAGTCTCGTTCCGACGCATCGCGCACAGTCATCGCGTAATGCTCCGAATGGTTGTGATGAGCCAAATTATATAGAATTTGCACCAGCACAACCACTACGGAACAAGCGCAGGCGCCGACGAATGACCGATCCGGTAAGTGAACAATCGCGGCTTTCGGAGAGCGACGGCGAACCGGCACCGGCGGCCGATCGTCCCCGGCCCGCCCGGCGGTGGCCTCGCTATGGCATTGCGGCGGCGTTGCTGTTCGTGCCCTTGTCCGTGCCGGCCATCGAAACACTCACACTGCGCGCCGGCGACATCACTTTCGCCGGCGGCGCGATTCATGATGCAGAGGTGGCATTCGACCTGGCCGCGGATCGTCTCACGCTGAGCGCCGCGCGCATGGCACTGGACGTGGCGAAGCAACCTCCCGTGACGGACCTGCGCGTCACCTGCACCGCCCCCACGCTGGCCGGCACGGTCCGCGGCTGTGAAAACGCGGAAGTAAGCGCGAGCTGGCCGCCCCTGGGCGCCGTGAGCTTCCGGGCGGACATCGCCTACCAGCCGGCCTCCGGCGCCATCGACGTCACGGTGCAAGACCTGCCGGTGGGGGACGGTCGGCTTCGAATCGCTGCCCATGACGGCCCGGAGGGCTGGCGAGTCAACCTCCAGGGACAGCGTCTGCCGGCGGCCCGCCTCGCCGGCATTGCCGGCCGGCTTCCCGAGGGATGGCAAGTCGACGCCGGCACCATGAGCGTGAATGCCACGATCAGCGCCACCCCTGACGGCGTCGTGCGCAGCGCCGGCGAAATCAACGCCGACGCCCTCGCCTGGAGCAACGCCACCGGGCTGCAGGCCGCCGAGGGACTCGAGGGACGCCTTGGCTGGGCAGCACGCCGCAGCGGCGCCGAGTGGCACGGCCAGGGGGCGCTCTCCCTTCCCCGGGGCCAGATTTATTCCGACCCGGTGTTCGTCGACTTCGCCGGCCAGCCACTGACGGTGAACACAGACGTCGTGGCGCCGGCCGGCTTCGCGACCCTGCGTCTGGAGCGTCTGCGGCTCGCTCACACCGGCGTCGCCGAGGGCCAGGGAGAGCTGGAATGGCAAGCCGGCGCCGGGGTGATCCAGGCCCGCTTCCAGCCCCTGACCCTGCACCTGCCCGCGGCCTACGAGCGCTATGCGCAGCCGTTTCTGGTGGGAACACCGGCGGGGACGCTCACCACCGCCGGCGAGGCCACGTTGACTCTGGACTATGCCGGCGGCGAACCCCGGAGCGCCAGCCTCTCCCTGGAGGGTGTGGATCTCGCCGCCGGCGCACAGCACGGTTTACGCGGGCTGACGGGCCGGCTGCATTGGCGCGCGGAGCCGCTCGAAGCACCGCCGGCGAGCGAGCTCCGGGTTGCGGGCGGACGACTCTACGGCGTGGACGTCGGCGCAACGGAGATGGCCGTGCGCCTGCACGGCGACGGCCTGGCGCTGCAGGCGCCGGCCCGCATCCCGATCCTGGACGGTGCCCTGGAAATCAACCGCCTGGCGCTGGACGACCTTACGACCGAAGCGCCGAGCGGGGAGATCGACGCGCGCATCGCCCCCATCAGCCTGGGCGAGCTCACCCCCGCCTTGGGCTGGCCCAGGTTCGCCGGCAGCCTCTCCGGCCGCCTGCCCACGCTACGCTATGCCGACGGCGTGGCGACGCTCGGCGGCGCGCTCACGCTGCAGGCGTTCCAGGGCGAAGTCCGCGTGAGCGAGCTCGCCCTGACGGATCCCCTGGGCACCCTTCCCCGCCTCACGGCCGATGTGAGCGTCGACGGCCTGGACCTGGAGACCCTCACGCGCGCCTTCGAGTTCGGGCGCATCACCGGCACGCTGGACGGAGAGATCACCGATCTGCGCCTGCTCGCCTGGGAACCCGCCTCGTTCCGGGCCTGGTTCCACACGCCGGAGGACGACCCGGTGCGCCACCGCATCAGCCAGCGCGCCATCCAGGCGCTGTCGGATATCGGTGGCAGTGGCGCGGCGGGCGCGCTCTCCCGGGGTTTTCTCCAGGTGTTCGAGGATTTCGGCTACCGCCGCCTGGGGCTGGGTTGTGCCCTGCAGGACGACGTCTGCCTCATGCGGGGCGTCGCTCCGGCGGAAATCGGCTACTACATCGTCGAGGGCGCGGGCCTGCCCCGGGTCGACGTCATCGGCCACGCCCAGCGCGTGAGCTGGTCCACCCTCATCGAGCAGATCAAGAGCGTCACCGGCGACCGCAAGCCGGTGGTACAGTGACACGCGACCATCGCCACTCAAGACCAAGGAGGCCCCGAGTGCGTCAACTCAAAGCCTTGAGCATCGTCCCCGTGTTCCTCGTGCTCGCTGCCTGCGTGACCATCAACGTGTACTTCCCCGCCGTGGCCGCAGAGAAAGCCGCCGACCGCATTATCGAGGATGTCTGGGGGCCGAAGGGCGAGCGTCCCGAGGGCGAGGACGGTGCGCCGGAATCGGAGACCGAACCACAGAGCCGGGCACCGGAGGCATCCCTGCCCGTGGCCATGCGCGTGCTCAACGTGCTAATCGCCCCGGCCCATGCGCAACAGCCGCGGATCGACATCTCCACGCCGGCGATCAAGCGGCTGACGGCGTCCATGGAGCAACGCCACCAGCAGCTTCGCCCGTACTATGCCTCCGGCGCCATCGGGCTGACCCGGGATGCGCTGGTGACCGTGCGCGATCTCAATGCCGTGCCCCTGCCCGAACGCGGCCAGGTACGCCAGCTCGTGGCCGCGGAGAACGAGGATCGCAAGGCCCTCTACCGCGAGATCGCCATCGCCAACGATCACCCGGAGTGGGAAGACCAGATCCGCGACGTGTTCGCCGGCCGCTGGGTCAGCAACGCCCAGAGCGGTTGGTACTACCAGAACGACAGCGGGGCCTGGGTGCAGAAATAGCGCCCGCGCAGACGCGGCCGGCGGCGCGCCGCCGCCGGCTCATTCCGGCAGCGGAATGAACTCGTCGTCCCCCGGCACCGGGTCGAAACGGCCCGCCCGCCAGTCCGCCTTCGCCTGTTCGATGCGCTCGCGGGAGCTCGCCACGAAGTTCCACCAGATGAAGCGCGGGCTTGCGATTGCCTCGCCGCCGAGCAGCATCGCGTGCGCCGCGCTCCGGGCGCGGAACGGCACCGCATCACCCGGGCGGAAAAGCAGCATGCGGCCCGGCGTGAACACCTCACCGGCGATCTCGATCTCCCCGGCCACCAGGTACATCGCCCGCTCCTCGTGCTCCGCCGGCAATACCAGCGACGCCCCCGGATCCAGATGCACCTCGGCGTAGAAGAGGCCGGAAGCCGTCACCACCGGAGCGCGCTCACCGTATAGCGTCCCCGCGATCACCCGCACCCGGGCATCGTCGTCCGCCAGCAAAGGCAGCTCGTCGCTACCGTGATGAACGAACGCCGGGGCGGAATCCTCCTGACCATCCGGCAACGCGACCCAGGACTGAATACCGGCAAGGCGCGACGGCCCCGAACGCACCGCCGCGGGCGTGCGTTCGGAATGAACGATGCCGCGACCGGCGGTCATCCAGTTGAGCTCGCCGGGCCGGATCGGTTGAACGCTGCCGAGGCTGTCGCGATGCATCAGCTCGCCATCGAACAGGTAGGTCACGGTCGCCAGGCCGATATGCGGGTGTGGGCGCACGTCGATGCCCTCGCCGGCCTCGAACGCCGCCGGCCCCATCTGATCGAAGAAGATGAAGGGGCCGACCATCTGGCGCCGCGCCGCCGGAAGCACGCGACGCACCTCGAAACCACCAAGGTCACGTGCACGGGGAACGAGCTCCGCTTCGAGCGCGGGGCAGCCACCGGGCTCGCCGGCGGGTTCTTCAGCAGGCAGCCAGCTCATGAGGGGTACTCCATGGTCTTCGATCTCAAACAAGCATAGACCCCGTCCGCGGTCGGACACAGGGCAATGGCGGCGCCATCCGCCCGTCACCGATGCGCGCCCATGCCGGGTACCTTCGACAGTCGATCACAGTTGACAGGCGCGTGCCTTTGCTGAGAGTTTCAAAAGCGCAGGGTGTGAGTAAAGCGTTGCTAAATCGATTCAACAAGCGCCACAGCCTGCTCATACGAACAAATGGCTTCGTCCTTCGAAGCCATCACAAGTCGGAAGGAGGAGAGTCATCATGGTCTTCGACTGGATGCACCGCGTAGTGGTGAGGGGCGCGCTCGCCCTCGGCGTGGCGGCCGTCCCGTTCGGCGTCTGCGCCCAGGACAATGAGCCGCCGACCATCGGGGTCGTCGCCAAGGTCGGCGGCATTCCCTGGTTCAACGCCATGGAAGACGGCATCGAGGAACGCGCGGAGGCGCTCGGCGTCAATGGCTTCATGGTGGGGCCGACCAGCGCCGATCCGGCGCTGCAGGTGCGCGCCGTGGAGGACCTCATCGCCCAGGGCGTGGACGTCATCGGCATTGTTCCCAACGACGCCGAAGCCCTGGAGCCCGTGCTCGGGCGGGCGCAGGAAGCCGGCATCACCGTGATCTCCCACGAGTCCCCGGGCCAGGAGAACGTCGACTGGGACTTCGAGCTCGCCTCGGCACAAGGCTTCGGTGAAGCCTACGGCAAGCGCCTGGCGGAGCTCATGGACGGCAAGGGCAAGTACGCCGTTTTCGTCGGCTCGCTCACGGTGCCACTCCACAACGCCTGGGCGGACGCCGCGATCGCCTATCTCGAGGAGAACCACCCGCAGATGACGCAGATCGGCGAACGCTACGGCGTCGCCGAGGACGTGGACCAGTCCCGCCGCACCACACTCGACCTGATGCGCGCCAATCCGGACATGAAGGGCGTGCTCGCCTTCGGCAGCCAGGGCCCCATCGGAGCCGCGCGCGCCGTCGGCGAGCGCCGCAAGGGCGGCGAGATCGTCGTGCTCGGTCCGTTCTCCCCCGGACAGGGACGGCGACTCGTCCACGACGGCCTGCTCGCCGGCGGCTTCATGTGGAACCCGAAGCAGGCCGGTGAAGTCTTCGTCACCCTCGGCACCATGCTCAGTCGCGGCGAGACCATCGAGGACGGTATGGAGATCGAGGGCCTCGGCACCGTCCATCCGGACTTCGAGGGCCGCGACATCATCGTCGACGAGCTGGTGCCCCTGAACGAGAACACCGTCGACAAGCTCGCGAAGATGGGTCTCTGACCGGGGGGCACCAGCCATGCGGACTGAATCAGCCCCGAACGATCGCACGCCGTTGCTGAGCATCGGCAACGTCTCCAAGCGCTTCGGTGGTGTTCAGGCGTTGAAGTCCGTCTCCTTCGAGATCGACCCCGGCGAGGTGGTGTGCCTCGCCGGGGAGAATGGATGCGGGAAATCGACGCTCATCAAGATCGTCAGCGGCGTACATGCTCCGGAACCCGGCGCGACCCTGCGCTTCGACGGGGAACCCGTCACCGGGCTCACGCCGGCGGCGGCACGCGCCTTCGGCATTCAGGTGATATGGCAGGACCTGGCGTTGTTCGCCCACATGAGCGTCGCCGAGAACATCGCCTTCGAGGCCAACCTGGGCGGCCGCCCCCGACTCGTGGACCGGACCACGATGCACCACCGGGCCTCGGAGATTCTCGGGCGCCTCGGCGTCGAGCTCGATCTCGACCAGCCGCTCCACCGCCTGTCCATCGCCCAGCGCCAGATCGTCGCCATCGCGCGGGCACTGGTGGCCGACGCGCGCCTGGTGTTCATGGACGAGCCCACTGCCTCGCTGACCCGGGCCGAGACCGACGCGCTGCTGGGGATCGTCCGTCGCCTTTCGCACGCGGGCATCGCGGTGGTTTTCGTCAGCCACCGCCTGGCCGAGGTACTCGCCGTGTGCAGCCGCGTCACCGTGCTGCGCGACGGCGAGTACGTCGGCACCTTCCCCACCGAGGGCATGACCCAGAGCCGGCTCACCGAGCTGATGACCGGCGGCACCTTCGACGAGTCGGTGCATGCCGGCCGCACCGATATCGGCGCACCGGTTCTCGACGTCGACGGTCTCAGTCGCGCCGGCGAATACGAGGACATCAGCTTCGAGCTCCACCGCGGCGAGATCCTTGGCATCACCGGGCGTCTCGGCGCCGGGCGCACCGAGCTCGCGCTGTCGCTGTTCGGCATGACACGACCGGATGCCGGCCGCATTCACCTCGACGGGCGCCCCCTGGGCCTGCGCTCCAACCGCGACGCCATCGCTTCAGGCATCGCCTACGTCTCCGAGGACCGTCTCGCGCTGGGCCTGATACAGCAACAGTCCATCGCGAGCAATATCGCGGTCACCGTTATCGACCGCCTGCTCGATGGCCTGCGGCTGCTCTCACCGGCGAAGACACGCGCGGTCGTGGGCGAGTGGGTACAACGGCTGGCGGTGAAAGCCGGCGATACGGACGACCCGGTCTCCACGCTCTCCGGCGGCAACCAGCAGCGCGTGGTGCTCGCGAAATGGCTGGCGACGAACCCCAGAGTGTTGATTCTCGACTCCCCCACGGTAGGCGTCGACGTCGGCGCCCGCGCCGGGATCTTCGCGATCGTCCGCGAGCTCGCCGCCCAGGGGATGGCCATCGTGCTCATCTCCGACGAGACCCCGGAGGTCTACTACAACGCCGAGCGCGTGCTGCACATGCGCGACGGCAGGCTGGTGGAGGCCTTCGTCCCCGGCGAGGTACCGCTTGCCCGGATCGAGGAGGCCGTTCATGAATAAACGCGACGCCCTGAGGTGGCCGCGCATCGAGTCGACGGAGAAATGGCTGCTCGGCGTCATCGCCGCGCTGTGCGTTTTCCTGTCGCTGACCACCGATACGTTCCTGACACTGGTCAACTTCGCCGACATCCTCAACTACTCGGCCGTGAGCATCATTTTCGCCGCCGGCCTGCTGGTGGTGCTGATCGCCGGCGGCATCGACATCTCGTTCGCGGTGGCCGCCTCGGTGGTCCAGTACCTGGTCGCGCTGACGGTGATGCAGCTCGGCGGCGGCAACTGGGCGGTCGGCTTCGTCCTCGCCACCGCCTACGGCTTCTGCCTGGGCGCCATCAACGGCGCGCTGATCCATCACCTGCGCATCATTTCCATCATCGTGACCATCGCCACGTTCAACATCTACTTCGGCGGGCTGATGTATTTCACCGAGGGGCGGTCCATTTATTTCCTGCCGGACTGGTGGGTGGACCGGGTGATCGTGCTGGAGCACGAGACCGCCATGGGCTACGCGGAGATCACGCTGCCCGTCGTCGTCATGGTGGTGGCGGTCGCCCTGACCTGGCTGCTGCTGCGACGGCTGAATGTCGGACGCCAGCTCTTCGCCATGGGCGACAACCCGGAAGGCGCCCGGCGGCTGGGTATCAACATCGCCGCCATGCACTATCTCGCCTACGGGTGGCTGGGCGCGATGGCGGGCATCGCCGGACTCATGCAGGCCCACTATGCCCAGGAGGTGGTGCCGAACGCGCTCTACGGCCGGGAGCTCGAAGTACTCGCGGCCGTTGTGCTCGGCGGCGCCCGCCTTGGCGGCGGCCGCGGTACCCTGCTCGGCGCCGTGCTCGGCCTGATGCTCATCACCCTCACCCGCAACGGGCTCACGCTCATGGGCATTTCGCCCTACGCGTTCAAGATGATCGTCGGCGGCATCATTCTCGTGGCGATCGCGCTTTCCAACGAGGGCATGAGCATGCTCGTCGAGCGGGTACGCAGCGCGCGGCTGGCCGGAGGTTCCCGATGAACGGCCTGATCGCACGACTCCACGACGACGTCCGCAACGCCTCCGCCGGTATCCGCGAGATCCTGGGATTGATCGCCGTGCTGATCGCACTGGTGGCCCTGTTCGGGCTGACCACGGAGCGCTTCCTCTCCCAGGCGACGTTCACCTCCATCGCGTTCCAGTTGCCGGTGCTCGGTCTGCTCGCGCTGGCGATGATGATCCCCATGCTGACGGCGGGCCTGAATCTCGCCATCACCTACAGCGCCAACTTCTCCGCGCTGGTGTTCGCATGGACCATCCAGGCGGGCGGCGGCCCCGACGCCGGCACCGGGGTCTTCATCCTGGCCGTGGCGGCTTCATTGGTCAGCGGCGCCGTCATCGGCTGGCTCATGGGCGTCATCATCGCCCATACGCGGGCACACCCGATTCTGGTGTCGCTGTCGATGATGATCTTCCTGCGCGGGCTGGGCGAGTTTCTCACCCGCGGCGGCGACGTCTCGGGCTTTCCGCCCATCGTCGCCACGCTGGGCCAGGGCCTGCTGCTCGGCATCCCGCTGCCGCTGTGGATCTTCGGCGTCTGCGTGGCGCTGTGGACGTTGATCCTCGGCCGCACCCGGCTCGGCTTCAATATCTACCTGAGCGGCTCCAACATCGAGGCGACGCGCTACTCCGGGGTCGACACGACGCGGGTGATCACACTGGTGTACACGCTCTCGGGGATCATGTGCGCAGTGGCCGGCATGGTGATGCTGGCACGCTTCAACTCCGTGCGCGTCGGCCACGGCGAATCCTACCTGCTGATCACCGTGCTCGCCTGCTTTCTCGGCCGCGTCGACCCGTTCGGAGGCTTCGGCCGGGTTCTGCCGGTGCTGATCTCGCTGGTCATCCTCCAGGTGATCGGGTCCGGCCTCAATCTACTCGGCACCAACCAGCACCTCGCCACGGCGCTGTGGGGCCTGCTGCTCGTGCTCGTCATGGCGCTGCGCTTCGCGTGGGCGTGGTGGCAGCAGCAGCGCGGTCCCCGCCGTGCGGCCGGCCCCGGCGGGTCGCGGCCGGTGAAGCCGGATCACCCCATCGTCAACGAGAGGCAGACAGAGTCATGAATCAGCTAGGTGTACACGCCCTGGTGTGGGTCGGCGACGTGCACAAGGCATCCATCGAGCAAGCCGTGGCGAACAGCAAGACAGCGGGATTCGACCTACTGGAGCTGTCGCTGCACGATACGACCACGCTGGATGTCTCGCACGCACGCGAAGTGCTTGCAACACACGGGCTGGAAGTCGCCTGTTCCCGCGGATTGGCGTTCGATGCCGACGTCTCCAGCGACGACCCGGATACGGTGGCCCGTGGCGAGACACTGCTCCACGATTCCCTGGAGGTGGCCAACGACCTCGGCGCGAAGACCCTGTGCGGCGCACTCTACAGCGCCCTCGGCAAGTACGACCGGCCGGTCACCGCGAAAGGCCGCGCCAACGCGGTGGGCGTACTCCGCGATCTGGCCGGCGCGGCGCGGGGCAAGCACATCGATCTGGGCATCGAGGTGGTCAACCGCTATGAGTCCAACGTCATCAATACGGCACGCGAAGCCCTCGACTTCATCGACGATATCGACGCCGATAACGTGTTCGTGCACCTGGACACCTACCACATGAATATCGAGGAATCGGACATGGCCCAACCGGTGCTCGACTGCGGCGACCGCCTCGGGTATGTCCATGTCGGCGAAAACCACCGCGGCTATTTGGGCGCGGGGGCGATCGATTTCACCGCCTTCTTTCACGCCCTGAACCGTATCGGCTACCGTGGCGGCATTACCTTCGAGAGCTTTTCCTCCGAGGTGGTCATGGCGGGGCTGTCCAGTGACCTGGCGATCTGGCGCAACCTGTGGACGGACAGCATGGACCTGGCCTGCCAGGCCCGTGAGTTCCTCAACGCCAAGCTGACGGCGGCCCGCCATGCATGAGCCGCCCCCCGCCGACAACGATACGGGCGGCCTCGACCGCGACGTGATCGAGCACGCCCGGGCATTGATGGAGCGCGGACCCCGGCAGCTGCTGGGCATTGTCGGAGCGCCCGGCGCCGGCAAATCGACCCTGGCCGAGACCCTCGTCTCGGCCCTGGGCCCGGCGGCGCAACTGCTGCCCATGGACGGCTACCACCTGTCCAACCGGGAACTGCAGCGCCTGGCACGCAGCGAGCGCAAGGGTGCACCGGATACCTTCGACGCCCATGGCTACCTGGCGCTGCTGCAGCGGCTGCGGACACCACGCGCCGGCGAGACGGTCTACGCCCCGGGGTTCTATCGCGACATCGAGGAGCCCATCGCGGCCTCCATCGGCGTACCGCCCAGCGTCCGACTCGTGGTGACGGAAGGCAACTACCTGCTCCTCGACCACGCACCATGGAGCGCAATCGCCGACACGTTGGACGAGACCTGGTATCTGCACGTGGATCCCCCACTGCGCCGGCAGCGTCTGGTGGCACGTCACGTGCGTTTCGGCCGCAGCCCGCCGGCGGCCCGCGATTGGGTCGCGAGCGTGGACGAACCCAATGCGGCGCTGATCGCCGCCAGCCGGCCGCGCGCCTCCCGCGTGCTCACCTGGCAGGACGGGCCGGACGCCCGCTTCGTGCCGGACACAGATCCGGCGTCCTGAACCAGGACACTGATGCCCGTCCCCGACGTTCCGTGGGTCATGCTGAGGACGGCGTAAGCCGCTGACACGGAGCCACATTGAGGCGGACGGGTCAAAACATCATGTCGCGCTAGCTCAGTGACGTGATCTCGAACGTCGTGGGGATCTTGATGAACGGGTACGGCGGCTCGCCCGCCCGGGCGACCTGCACGAAAGCCTCTTCGATCATCGCCTCGACGTTCTGACGCATCATCAGAATGGAATACGGCAGCGCGGCGGCGAAAGGATCCCAGTCGAAGCAACCGAGAATCACGCGGTCCTCGATGGGCTCGGCGAGCTCGCTCGCGAGACCGATGACCCCCTCCAGCGCGGTGATCGAGTTGATGAAAAGCCCCGGCGGCAGACGGCCGAGCGCCTGCACCAGCCGTTTGGCCTCCCGCCGCGCCGCATCCGGGGAATAGCCACAGCAGTGAATGCGGTGCTCGTCGACCGCGATGCCCTGCCCTTCCAGCGCCTCGTTGAATCCGGCGACACGCTCGTCCGTCGCGTAGTCGCCGGCACGGCCGCCGAGAAAACACAGCGCCTCAGCGTCCTCACCGCGGCTGCGCATGGCGGTGATGATCGCTTCGGTAAGCTCTCGGGCCCCGGCGCGGCTGTCCGAGACCACCGATGGCGCGTGCTCGCCGGGCAGATCGAGGTTCACACAGGGAATACGGTGCGCCCGGCAGAGATCGTTGAGGGGTTCCGGCCGATGCACGCCGGCGATGAACACGGACTCCACGCGCTGGGAGAGCAGCGCCTCCACCACGCCGCGCTCGTTGTCGCGGTCGCGCTGGGTGCTTACCACGATGGGGCACAGCCCATGCCGCCGTGCCGCCGCCTCGAACGTCTCCGCCAGGCTGGCGAAGAAACGATTGCGATAGTGCGGAATGATCATCCCCGCCAGCCCCGAGCGGGACAACCTCAGCCCGCGGGCGAGCATGTTGACGTTGTAATCGAGGCGTACCGCGGTATCGAGTATGCGCTCGGCGGTCTCCGGCTTGATGCGGTACTGCTTCCAGCTACCGTTGAGAACCATGCTCACGGTCGCCGACGAAGCCCCCGCCTCCCTGGCGACATCGTAGATGGTCGTCTTGCGTCTTCCGCCCTCACGCGACATACAGGCAAGCCTATCGGCAGTCGATTACGCGCCCCGATTCTATACTACCCGGGCCGTGGGATATTCCATCGCGAAGATCCCCCCGCGCGCCACCGGCTCGAAGGGGACTCGCTGCAGTCACGCGGCGCCCTACCGGGCACATGACGTGCATGGTGGTCAGACCACCGGGTGGATGTGCTACATTGGTCTGACCAATGCGAGGAGGTGAGGTGATGGCGGTGCACTCCCACTACCGCAGCGAGGATACGGGCTTCGAGGTCGACGCCGACGACCTCATCAAGCGCCTGAGCGAGATTCTCGCCGGCGAAAGCCTGATCGTCCACGAGGCCGGGCGCCGGGCCTACGAATGCGACGGGCTCGCCGTCTACCGGCAGCTGCCGCTGGTGGTGGCGGTCCCCGAAACCGTCGAGCAGGTCCGCGCGGTACTGCGCGTGGCCAATGAGCTCAACGTTCCGGTGGTGGCCAGAGGCTCGGGCACCAGTCTCTCCGGCGGTGCGCTGCCCCATCCCCAGGGCATCCTGCTGTCGCTGGCGAAGTTCAACCGCATTCTTTCCCTGGATCCGGAACGCCGCATCGCCCGGGTTCAGCCCGGTGTACGCAATCTCGCCATCTCCGAGGCGGCCGCCCCCCACGGCCTTTACTACGCGCCAGACCCATCGTCGCAGATCGCCTGCTCCATCGGCGGCAACGTCGCCGAGAACGCCGGCGGCGTGCATTGCCTGAAGTACGGCCTGACCGTGCACAACGTGCTCGAAGTCACCGCCGTGACCATCGATGGCGAAGTGGTCACCATCGGCTCGGAGGCGCCGGACACCCCAGGCTACGATCTGCTCGCGCTGATGCACGGTTCCGAGGGCATGCTCGCGGTAATCGTGGAGATCGCCGTCAAGCTGCTGCCGGAACCGCCCACCAAGGCGGTGCTCATGGCCTCCTTCGACGACGTGGAAAGCGGCGGCCACGCGGTTGCCGCCATCATCGCCGGTGGTATCGTCCCCGGTGGACTGGAGATGATGGACGGCCCCGCGATCCAGGCCGCGGAGGATTTCGTCCACGCCGGTTACGACACCGACGCCGCGGCGATCCTGATCTGCGAGCTCGACGGCACCGATGCCGAGGTGGATGACCAGCTCGAAACCGTGCAGGCGCTCATGCGCGAACACGGCGCCACGCACATACAGGTCGCCGCAGACGAGGCCGAGAAGGCCCGCTTCTGGGCCGGCCGCAAGGCCGCATTCCCCGCCGTCGGCCGCATATCCCCGGACTACTACTGCATGGACGGCACCATTCCGCGGCGGCAGCTCGCTTACGTTCTGCGGCGCATCAACGAACTCTCCGAGGAGTTCGGCCTGGGCGTGGTCAACGTCTTCCATGCCGGCGACGGCAACCTCCACCCGCTGATCCTCTTCGACGGCAACCGCCCCGGCGAGCTGGAGACCGCCGAGGAGTTCGGTGGCCGCATCCTGGAGCTGTGCGTCGAAGTGGGTGGCACCGTCACCGGCGAACACGGGGTGGGCCTGGAGAAAATCAATCAGATGTGCGTGCAGTTCCAGCCGCGGGAGCTCAACCAGTTCCACGCGCTGAAGAACGCATTCGACCCGCAACGCCTGCTCAACCCGGGCAAGGCAGTGCCGACGCTATCCCGCTGCGCTGAATTCGGCGCCATGCATGTCCACCAGGGCCAGCTCCCTCACCCCGAGCTGGAGCGATTCTGAGCACACCATGCAAAACGACAGTGATCGAACCGACTCCCTCGCCGCCGCCGTCAGCGACGCCGCCGGCGACCGCCGGGCGCTGGAGCTGCGCGGCAGCGGCAGCAAAGCCTTCTACGGCCGTCGTGCCCGTGGCGAACCGTTGAATATCGCCGAGCACCGCGGCGTGATCAGCTACGAACCCACCGAGCTGGTGCTGACCGCCCGTGCCGGCACGCCGCTCGCCGACATCGAGGCCCTGCTCGCCGACAACGGCCAGATGCTCGCCTTCGAGCCGCCGCAGTTCGGCGGTGCGGGCACGCTCGGCGGCGCCGTCGCCGCCGGCCTCTCCGGCCCGCGGCGACCGTTCACCGGCGCGGTGCGCGACATGGTGCTGGGCATCCGGCTGATCAACGGCCGCGGCGAGGCAATGCGCTTCGGCGGTGAGGTGATGAAGAACGTCGCCGGCTACGACGTCTCGCGCCTGGCGACGGGCGCCATGGGCACGCTGGGCGTGATCCTCGACGTCTCGCTGAAGGTGCTGCCACGCCCGGAGACCGAGACCAGCGTGCGCCTGGAGCTGCCGTGGTCGGCGCTTTACGCACGGATCGAGCGCTGGCTGCGCGCCGGTATCCCCGTCTCTGCGGCGATCCACGACGGAACCTCCGCCTGCATCCGTCTCTCCGGCACGGTGTCGGGCGTCAAACAGGGCCTCGCCGAGATCGGCGGCGACCGCCTCGACGAAGGCGCCCGCTTCTGGGCCAGCTGGCGCGACCAGTCGCACCCGTTCTTCGGTGCTGCCCTGCAAACGCCGCTATGGCGTATCGCCCTGCCACCGGGACGCGCACCGGAAGGCCTGCCCGGCGACCTCGCTGCCGACTGGGCAGGGCAACAGCTGTGGCTGAGAAGCGACGAGCACCCCGAACACATCCGTGAGCTGGTGGAGGCAGTCGGGGGCCATGCCACCTGGTTCCGTGGTGGCAATCGCGACGGCGAGGTCTTTCACCCGTTACGCCTGACCCTCGCCCGCCTTAATCAACGCGTGAAGGCAGCCTTCGACCCGCAGGGCATTTTCAACCCCGGACGCCTGTATCCGGAGTGACGTACCATGCAGACACATCTCGCCGATTTCATCCGTGACACCGACACCGGTCGGGAGGCCGACGCCATCCTGCGCCGGTGTACCCACTGCGGATTCTGTCTCGCCACCTGCCCCACCTATCAGCTCTGGGGGGACGAACTGGACAGCCCGCGCGGGCGTATATATCAGGTCAAGCAAGTCCTAGAGGGCGCAGAACCCACGGAGAGCCTGCAGGTCCATCTCGACCGCTGCCTGACCTGTCGCGCCTGCGAGACCACCTGCCCGTCCGGTGTCGAATACGGCCGGCTGGCGGATCTCGGCCGCGAGATCGTCGAGCGCGAAGTCCCCCGAGCCCCGGCCGACCGCCGCCTGCGCTGGCTGTTGCGCCAGGTCGTACCGCGCCGCCGGCTCTTTGCGGCGCTGCTCACGCTGGGCCGCAGTGTGCGTCCGGTCGTACCCGCCCGGCTGCGGGAGAAGATCCCGCCCCGCCGTCGCGCGCCGGCCTGGCCCCACGGCCAGCGCGAGAAGTCCGTACTGATGCTGGAAGGTTGTGTGCAACCGAGCCTGGACCCGGTGATCAATCCCCAGACCGCCCGCATCGCGGATGCCCTCGGCTTCCAGGTGATCCGCACCCCCGAGGCTGTGTGCTGCGGCGCCGTCGACCAGCATCTGGGCGCCCCGGAAGCAGCGCGCGAGCACGCCCGGCGCAACATCGACGCCTGGTGGTCCCATGTGGACGCCGGCGCGGCGGCGATCGTCGTCAATGCGAGCGGCTGCGGCACCCAGGTCAAGGACTACGGTCATCTGCTCGCCGACGACCTGGACTACCGGGATCGCGCCGAACGCATCAGCGCGCTCGCCGTCGACCCGGTGGAGTTCATCCAGGGGTGGGCGGATTATCTGCGGCCGGACGACCGGGCCCCGCGGCGCATCGCCTTTCAGAGCCCCTGCACCCTGCAACACGGCCAGCGCCTCGCCGGCCGCGTGGAGGCCCTGCTGACGAAAATCGGCTTCGAGCTCACGCCGGTAGCCGACGCCCACCTGTGCTGCGGCTCCGCGGGCACCTACTCGGTGCTAATGCCCGAGGCGGCCAAGGACCTGCGCGCGCGCAAGCTCGGCAACCTCACCGCCGGCGAGCCAGAGCTCATCGCCACGGCCAACATCGGCTGCCTGACCCATCTGCAAGAAGCGAGTGCGGTGCCGGTGCGTCACTGGCTGGAGCTGGTGCGGGTCGATAACCCTGCCGGCAACGGATAAGCGGCCAGGCTCGGCCTGAAATGCCTCCGCTACACCGGAGCGGCCGCGGGACCAGGTGCTGAAAGTAGCTCGCAATACCGCCGAGCTCATAGCGCAGGGACGGGAGATCACTTACTAATTGTCGAGACTCGGGTGATCGTATACCAATTTTCGAAATAACTCGGGCCGATCCCGTTGCCATGCCTTGAGGGTCTGCACCGGCGTTCGGTGATGCAG